>NSHR01000001.1 GCA_002737115.1 Gemmatimonadota bacterium
GGACCCGTGGGAGCGCGCACGGCGTCGACTCATCCAGCGGCTTGGAGGCCAGCCAAACGATGCCGAGATCGCCGAGGAAACTGAGGCGCTGGTGGCTCGGGACGCGCTCGACGCGGCCCAGAGCGCCCCGGCGCGGGACGCCATCACCATCGATACCACGACGGTGACGCAGGAAGAGCAGGTGGAGCGAATCGTGGCGCTGGCCACGGCCACCCGTGACCGCCTGCGCGGGCGCTGAGCGCCGGCAGGGGACGGGGACGGGACCGGGGCACCCATTGCCGCTGGGGATTGCTCCCTCTACGTTTCTGGGTTCCGGCAGTTTATCCGTTCCACCCTCCTCTCGGCGCGGCGAGTGCAGTTCCGCGATTCGGAGATACCCACACGTATGAGCACTGAACTGAGCCCCGAGCTCGCCGCCGAGCTGGACGCCGCACTCAACGCGGACATGGACGAGCTCGATACGGAGCCGGCGCACAATAAGCTCACGCCGCGCGAAAAGCGCGACCTGCAGAAGAGCCAGCTCCGCCCCCTCGCCAACCGTCGCCCCGAACTCTACGAAGAAGACGAGTTCTCGTCCGATGAGTACGAGCGGATGCTGGAGCTGTACAACGGCACGCTGGCGTCGATCGAAGAAGGTGAGATCGTCAAGGCGCACGTTCTTGAAATTCGCGAGAACCTCGTCGTCCTGGATATCGGCTTTAAGTCCGAAGGGACGATCCCGCTCGAAGAGTTCAAGGACATGCCCGACCTCAAGGTCGGCGACGAAGTCGAAGTGCTTCTCGAGCACCTCGAGGACCAGGAAGGCTCTGTCGTCCTGTCCAAGAAGAAGGCCGACTTCATGCGCGTGTGGGAGCGCATCCGCGTGGCCTACGAGAGCGACATGCCGGTCGAAGGCACGCTCGTCAAGAAGATCAAGGGTGGCGTGGTCGTCGACCTCATGGGCGTCGATGCATTCCTGCCGGGTTCGCAGATCGCGCTCCGTCGCGTGCCGAACATCGACGAGCTCCTCGGTCACAAGTACGAGTTTAAGATCATTAAGCTCAACAAGCGCCGCCGCAACATCGTGGTGTCGCGTCGTGTGATCCTCGAGCAGGAACGCGCCGGCAAGCGCGAGAAGCTCATGAAGGAGCTCTCCAAGGATCAGGTGCGGAAGGGCGTCGTCAAGAACATCACGGACTTCGGTGCATTCATCGATCTCGGTGGCGTGGACGGCCTGCTGCACATCACCGACATGTCGTGGGGCCGTATCTCGCATCCGAGCGAGATGGTCCAGATCGGCATGGAGCTCGAGATCAAGGTCCTGGATATCGATTGGGAGCGCGAGCGCATCTCGCTCGGCCTCAAGCAGCTCCAGAGCTATCCGTGGAAGGACGTGGCGGCCAAGTACCCGGTCGGCACCCGTGTGAACGGCAAGGTTGTGTCGATCACGAACTACGGCGCGTTCATCGAGCTCGAGCCGGGCATCGAAGGCCTCGTCCATATCTCCGAAATGAGCTGGACGCGCAACGTTCGCCACCCGTCGAAGATCGTGTCGATCGGCGAAGCGATCGAGGCGGTGGTGCTCAAGGTCGACGAGACCGAAGAGAAGATTTCACTGGGTATGAAGCAGACCGAGCAGGATCCGTGGGTAATCCTGCCGCTCAAGTACCCGGTCGGCACGCGTATCAATGGCAAGGTCCGCAACCTGACCTCGTTCGGCGCGTTCGTCGAAATCGAGCCGGGCATCGACGGCCTCATTCACATCTCCGATATGTCCTGGACCAAGCGCGTCCAGCATCCGTCGGAAGTCGTGAAGAAGGGCGACGCGGTGGACGTGGTCATCCTCAACATCGACAGCGAAAACAAGCGTATCTCGCTCGGCCTCAAGCAGGCCGAGGAAGATCCGTGGCTTCGCATCGGTGAGACGTATCCGGTCGGCACCGAGCTTCCGGGCACGGTGGTCCGCCTGATGGACAAGGGCGTGGTCGTCGATCTCGGTAACGACATCGAAGGCTTCGTCCCGGTGAGCCAGCTCAACCCCGAAGGCACGGTCACGAACCCGGCCGACTTCGCGTGGGAAACGATGAACCTGGTGATGCGCGTGTTGGAGGTGGATCCCATCCACCGCCGTATCGTGCTGGCCGTGACGTCGGTCCCGGAAGAGCAGCCGCCCAAGCCGGCCGAGCCGAGCAAGGTGCATAGCTCCGAAGACGAAATCGGGCTGTAAGCCAAACGCGGTGAGTAGAACGACGAAGGCCCCGGCAGTAATGCCGGGGCCTTTGCGTATACCGGTGCGTCGAGGCGCAAGAATACAGAAAGTCCCGCCTAATGGCAGGGCTTTTCGATCCTACGGGGCCGCCCGCCTAGCGTCCAGAACTTCGACGCTACCCGCCTTGATCCTGCCCCTGCGATCGATCAGGCTTCCCGGGCCGTGAAGCCCACGGTCTGGCTGCCGATCATCGACACGCCGTCACGCTCCATCCCAGAAGGTCGCGGCGCCGGTCCCCGGTCAGGCATCGGCTCCTCGTTTTTCGGCGAAGAGGCGCTAGCTTCCCGCGCCATGTCACAGTCCACGACCATGCGCCAGAAGCTGGAGCGGTTGGCCATCGCCCGCGATGCCTCAGAACAGGGCGGCGGCGCCGCTCGCCTTGCCGCCCAACACGCCAAGGGCAAGCTCTCCGCCCGCGAGCGACTCGACGTCCTCCTCGACGAGGGGTCGTTCGTCGAGATCGACCGATTCGTCACCTCCCGCTCGCTGGCTGAGGGCGAAGCGCCGGTGTACGGAGACGGCGTCGTCGCCGGACACGGACGGATAGAAGGACGCATCGTCTATGTCTTCTCGCAGGACTTCACCGTATTTGGTGGGTCGCTGTCCGAGGCTCATGCCGCCAAGATCTGCAAGGTCATGGACTTGGCGGTGCGAAACGGGGCGCCCGTTATCGGCCTGAATGACTCGGGCGGCGCGCGCATTCAGGAAGGCGTCGTCTCGCTCGGGGGGTACGCCGACATCTTTCTGCGAAACACGATGGCGTCGGGCGTGGTACCGCAGATCTCGGCCATCCTGGGACCATGCGCCGGTGGTGCCGTGTATTCGCCGGCGATCACCGACTTTATCTACATGGTGCGCGGCACCAGCTACATGTTCGTGACCGGGCCCAACGTGGTGAAGACGGTGACCCACGAGGACGTCACGATGGAGCAGCTCG
This sequence comes from Gemmatimonadota bacterium, assembly GCA_002737115.1. GTDB lineage: Bacteria > Gemmatimonadota > Gemmatimonadetes > Gemmatimonadales > Gemmatimonadaceae > Gemmatimonas. The sequence goes on from NSHR01000001.1 coordinate 3,186, forward strand.
GCGGTGCCGACACGCACGCGGCCACCAGCGGCGTCGCGCATTTCGCCTGCGATTCCGAACTCGCCTGCCTGCAGCAGATTCGTGAACTGTTCCGCTTCGTTCCGTCCAACAATGTGGATGACCCGCCACGTGGATCGGGGCGCGATCCCCGCGATCGACGCGAAGAGTCCCTGCTCGATGTGATCCCGGATAATCCGAACAAGCCGTATGACATGCACGAGGTCATTGGCCGCATTGTGGACGATGGCGAGTTCTACGAGGTGCAGCCGGACTACGCCGGCAATATCCTCGTCGGCTTCGCGCATCTTGGCGGCTATAGCGTCGGGATCGTCGCCAATCAGCCGGCCGTGATGGCCGGCGTGCTCGACATCAATGCGTCGATGAAAGCTGCGCGGTTCGTACGCTTCTGCGACTGCTTCAACATTCCGCTCGTGACGTTCGAGGATGTCCCAGGCTTCCTGCCTGGTGTCGCACAGGAGCATGGCGGCATCATCAAGCATGGCGCGAAATTGCTGTACGCGTACTGCGAAGCGACGGTGCCCAAGCTCACGGTCATCACGCGCAAAGCCTACGGCGGCGCGTACGACGTGATGAGCTCGAAGCACATTCGTGGTGACTACAACGTGGCCTGGCCCACGGCGGAAATCGCTGTGATGGGCCCCAAGGGTGCCGTGGAAATCCTCTACAAGAGGGAGATCGCCGAGGCGAGCGATCCGCAGGCCGCCATGGATGCGCGCGTGGCCGAGTACACGGAGAAGTTCGCGAACCCGTACAATGCCGCCGCCCGCGGCTACGTGGATGACGTGATCGATCCGCGAGATACGAGACCGCGTCTGATCGAGGCGCTCGATGTGCTGCGCGGCAAGCGCGATAGCAATCCGCCGAAGAAGCACGGAAACCTCCCCCTGTGACCCCGCCGATGTTCAGCAAGGTCCTGGTGGCCAACCGCGGCGAAATCGCGCTGCGCGTGATCCGCGCCTGTCAGGAACTCGGCGTGAAGTCGGTCGCCGTTTACTCCGAAGCGGATGCTCGCGCGCCGCACGTGCGCGAGGCCGATGAGGCGGTGCTCATCGGTCCACCGCCGTCGAGCCAGAGCTATCTCGTGGGGGAACGGCTCATCGAGGTGGCGCTCCGCACCGGCGCTCAGGCAATCCATCCGGGCTACGGCTTTCTTTCCGAGCGCGCCTGGTTTGCGCGGGCAGTGCGTGATGCCGGTCTCGTCTTCATCGGACCGCCCGCCGAAGCGATCGATGCGATGGGCTCAAAGACCGCGGCGCGACAGCTGGCGATAGCCGCTGGTGTGCCGGTGGTTCCGGGCACCACCGAGAGCGTGCGCGATGCGGAGGAAGCGATTACCATTGCCGAGACCTTCGGCTTTCCGGTGTTGCTCAAAGCTGCTGCGGGCGGCGGCGGCAAGGGCATGCGCATCGTGCGCGCGGCGTCGGATCTTGCTGACGCGCTGTCGTCGGCCAAGCGCGAAGCACAGAACGCCTTTGGCGATGATGCGGTATACATCGAGAAGTACATCGAGGGCCCGCGCCACGTCGAGATTCAGGTGCTGGCCGACACGCACGGCAACATCGTGCATCTAGGTGAGCGGGAATGCTCGGTGCAGCGTCGTCACCAGAAGATGATCGAAGAAGCCCCCAGTGTCGCCGTGTCGCCGGAGTTGCGCGCGCGGATGGGCGCGACGGCGGTGGCGGCAGCCCGTGCTGCTGGCTACGTCAACGCCGGTACGTGCGAGTTCCTGCTGGATACGGACGGGCAGTACTACTTCCTTGAGATGAATACGCGTATTCAGGTCGAACACCCCGTGACGGAACTGGTGATGGGGCTCGATCTCGTGCAGTGGCAGATTCGCGTGGCCGCCGGAGAAGCGCTGCCATTCACGCAGAAGGATTTCGCTCCGCGTGGATGGGCGATGGAATGCCGCATCACGAGTGAGGATCCGGCGAACGGATTCCTGCCGAGCACCGGTCGCATCGAGTACTTGCATCTGCCGACCGGGCCCGGAGTGCGCTGGGACGGTGGCATCGAGTCGGGGAGTGAAGTGGGCCTGCATTATGACCCGATGCTGGCCAAGTTGATCGTGCATGCGCCTACGCGCGCACTGGCCATCTCGCGCATGCGACGGGCGTTGCGTGAACTCACCATCGACGGCATCGAAACGTCGCGCAGCTTCCATCTGCGCGTGATGGATCACCCTGACTTTCAGCGTGGCGACATCACCATTCAGTGGCTCGAACAGAACTTGCCCGCCTTGACGGCGCCGGCGGTGGATCGCGAATCGATTCGATTAGCGGCGATCGCGGCGGCGTTGGTCGCGCACGAGGAGCGCCTCGCCGGAAGCGGCGCGGCGACGACGTCCACCGGGACGTCCACGACGTCCGACGCATCGGTCATGGGCAATGACGCCAGCCGTGGCGCGCGCGGACCGTCGTGGCACGACGTGGCACGGCGTGAGTCGCTGCGGTCCTCGTGAAGAAGAAGCGACCGGATCGTCGCGCCGGACGCGGTGCCCAGTCGGGTGCGTCGCGCCCAGGGACCTCGTGGCATGGCGCGCGCCGCGTGTCGGAAAAGCCGACAGAGGAGCAGATCGCGACGATGACGATCGACCGGATCGCCAAGGGAGGCGACGGCGTTGGTCGGGCGAACGGATTGGCGTGCTTCGTGCCGCGCACGGCACCGGGGGATGTAGCCCAGGTGGCGTACGTGGCGCACGCGCGCCACGGCCGCGGCCGCGTGTTGCAGATCGTGACGCCGTCGGCGCATCGCGTCGACCCGCGGTGTGTGCATTACGAGCGGGACCGATGCGGCGGCTGTCAGTTGCAGCACCTCGATGATGCGACGCAGCGCGAGGCGCGTCGCCACATCGTGCAGGATGCGCTCGCGCGTATCGGGAAGCGCACGATCGACCTGCCGGAACTCGTGACGGGCGATTCGTGGGGCTACCGCGGACGACTCACGCTCATGCTGTTGCCACGCGGCCGCGGGTGGACGGGTGGTCTGCATCCGCATGACGATGCGGCGCGCGTGTTCAATCTCGAGGAGTGCCCGATCGCGAATCCAGTGCTTGTTCAATGCTGGCGCGACATGCGCGAGCGACTGCACGGGATGCCAACAGATCGTTTTTTGCGCGTGTCGTTTCGGCTGTTGTCGGCCGATGCGGGAGCGGAGACCGTGGCGGTCGTCGTGCAGGGCGGTGAGGCATGGAGCGGGGGCGCCGAGTGGGCCGCCGCCCTGTTGCGCGCGTCGTCGCCGGTCCGTGCGGTCTGGTGGTTGCCGCGCGGTGGCGAGGCGGTTGGACTCGCGGGCGACGTGGCGACTGACGCCGCGACCGTGGGCGCGGCCTTCGAACTCGAGAGGGTTGCACCTGGCGGGAACGCGCCGCCCGATGAGGCGGCTGAGGCCGGTCGCTATGAACCGGATGCGCGCGAGGCGCTCGCTTTCGCGCAGGTGAATCCCATGGTGGCGACGGCCCTGCGCGACTTCGTGTACGCGTCGGTGCAGTCCTTCTCGCCGACGCGCGTGATCGATGCGTATGCCGGCAGCGGCGAACTGACCGAGCGGTTCGCGCGGGATGGCGCCCATGTGGTGTCGATCGAGGCGGACGCGTCAGGCACGACGGCCACTCGGCGGCGCGTGGACGACGCAGGACTGTCCGAGCGCGTCGAGGTTGTCACGGCACTGGTCGAGTCGGCGCTGGCGTCGGCGCTGCCGGCGGATGTCGTGGTGCTCAACCCGCCGCGCGCGGGCGTGGCGGTAGGCGTGACGGCACTCTTGGAGCAGGCGGCGAGTCGCGGCGTGCGTGGCATCGTCTATGTGAGTTGTGATCCGGCTACGCTCGCGCGGGATCTCGCGCGCGTGCCGGGATGGCGCATCGACGCGGTGCGCTGTTTCGACATGTTCCCGCAGACCGCGCACGTCGAGACGGTGTGCGTGCTGCGCCCGGAGACGACGACATGAAGTACATCGTGGATGTGAACGGCGAACGCGTGATCGTGGATGTGGATGGCGCGCACGCCGAGGTGGACGGCGTGCGCGTCGCCGCGTCGCTCGCTGCGGTCGAGGGAACGCCGGTGCGGCTGTTGCGGATCGGGGAGCAGGTGCATCGGTTGGTGGCGCGTCGTGGCGCGTCACGGGGCCGTTGGACCCTCGACCTGGATGGTCAGCGCGTGGACGCGGAAGCCCTCGACGAGCGCATGCGGGCGATCCGCGATCTCACCGCGGCGGCGGCGGCGGCCAGCGGGCCCGCGCCGCTGATGGCGCCGATGCCAGGGCTGGTGGTGCGCGTGTCGGTGGGGGTCGGCGACACGGTGAGCGCGGGGCAGGGGCTCGTGGTGGTCGAAGCCATGAAAATGGAGAACGAGCTGCGGGCGTCTGTGGCCGGGGTGGTCACCGCGGTGCTGGCGGTCCCGGGGCAGGCCGTCGACAAGGGCGCGCTGCTGGTCGAACTGGGTCCGATCCCGTCGGAGTAAGGGGACGGTGCCGCGATCAGCCCCGTTCGACGATCGGGAAGGTAAAGGACGCTGTCGACGGTCTTTGGGAAGGCACCGCCGGTCACAACCCCGATCGCCGGGTCCATCACACTGCCCTCAATGGCGAATGCCTTGAACTCCGACCTCATCGACATGCCAACTCATCGAGGGGGGGCGGACGTCGTCGCTCGAACCGGACGGTCTGGCGGGGGCGTCGGGGCGCAGCAAGCAAGCTGATCCGATGTATTTGGCCCCCGGCGGCACCGAACGACCCTCAACTCTCGGATTGACACAGACTTCAATGCTGAGTAACCTACGGGTCTGTCCCGTTTTTCGGGCGATTTGGTGTTCAGTAGTGCGATTAGCAGTGCCTGTTGTCCCTTCGTAGTTCCTTTATCTCTTTCTGAGCGCCTCTGGTGGCGTCTCCGAATCACGCACGGATCACGTTAGCATGAAGACCTACAGCGCGACCCCGAAGGATATCGACCGTCGGTGGTATATCGTCGACGCGGAAGGAATGGTCCTGGGCCGTCTCGCGTCGGAAGTCGCGAAGATCATCCGCGGCAAGCATAAGCCCATGTACACGCCACACATGGACACGGGTGACTTCGTCATCGTGATCAATGCGTCGAAGGTACAGGTGACCGGCCGCAAGGCTGAGCAGAAGACCTACTTCAGCCACACCGGCTACATGGGCCACGAGAAGCACACGCCCTTTGCCTCGGTATTGGCGAAGCATCCGGAGCGCGTGATCGAGAAGGCCGTGTACGGCATGCTCCCGAAGACGGCGCTGGGCCGTCAGGTCCTGCGCCGCAAGCTGCGCGTGTACGGGGGCGCCGAGCATCCGCATGTGGCGCAGGTCCCGGCGACGCTTTCCTTCTCCTCCGCCGAGGCTAAGTAATGTCAGAGCAGATTCAAACCATCGGTCGTCGGAAGCGTGCGGTATGCCGCATGTACATGACGCCGGGTTCCGGCAAGTGGGATGTGAACGGCCGTTCGCTGGGGGAGTACTTCCCGCGCCCGACGCTCGTGTCCGCGATTCAGCAGCCGTTCACGCTGACCGACACGCTCGGCCAGTACGACATCAAGGCCGTTCTCGACGGTGGTGGTGTGGCCGGTCAGGCGGGCGCCGTGCGTCTCGCGATCGCCCGTGCGCTCGTCAAGATCGACGCGGGCCACAAGAAGAAGCTGCGCGAGTACGGCCTCATGACGCGCGACGCGCGTGAAGTCGAGCGCAAGAAGCCGGGCCGTGCTGGCGCCCGTAAGCGGTTCCAGTTCTCCAAGCGCTAGTCCACGCGGTTCGCCGCGTCGTACTGCGTATCTCTCACGCTGTCCGAGCTGGCTGCGGGTACCGAGCTCCTTCTGGGGCCGGTCGCAGCCAGCAGTGACGACAGCGGACGAATTTCAAAACCTTACCGCTCTCTACCTATGACGACTCCGTCCCTCGAGCAGCTGCTCGCCGCGGGCGTTCACTTCGGGCACCAGACCCGTCGTTGGAACCCCAAGATGCGCCGGTTCATTTTCGCCGAGCGCAATGGCATTCACATCATCGACCTGCAGAAGACGCTCCGCCAGATTGAACTGGCGCAGAAGCTCGTCCGCGAGGTCGTGCTGCGTGGTGAGAACGTCCTCTTCGTCTGCACCAAGCGCCAGCTCGCCGCCATCGTCAAGGCCGAGGCCGAACGCTGCGGCGGCATGTTTGTCACCGAGCGTTGGCTCGGTGGCATGCTGACGAACTTCCAGACGGTCAAGAAGCAGGTCAAGAAGCTCAAGGACCTCGAGGCCGGCACGGAAGACGGAACGCTCAAGAACTACACCAAAAAGGAACAGCTTCTCATGTCGCGTCAGCGCGAGAAGCTCGGCAAGTACCTCTCGGGAATTAAGACGATGAACCGCCTCCCGGGGCTGCTGTTCATCGTCGACTCGAAGAAGGAGCGCATTGCCGTCTCCGAAGCCAACAAGCTTGGCGTGCCCATCGTCGCCATTGTGGACACCAATGCGGATCCCGACCTGATCACAGTGCCGATCGCCGGTAACGACGACGCGATTCGGTCGGTCGAGTTGATCGCCAAGGTCATTTCGGACACGATCGACGAGGCTCGTCGCGAGGCGCCCGCCCGTCCGAGCGACGAGGAGCAGGAGAGCTACACGTTCTCGAGCGACCGTGGCACGGAGCCGGCGGGTCGTGGTGAGCGTGGTGGCCGCGGTGGCGATCGTGGCGGCCAGGGTGGCGGCCAGGGTGGCGGCCAGGGTGGCGGCCAGGGTGGCGGGCAAGGTGGTGGGGCCGGGAACCGCCCGCGCCGTCGCCGCGCCAAGCCGGAAGCCATCGCTGCGCGCCTGAAGCCGGGTGCCGAGGGAACGGCCGCGGAAGGCGCCGCCCCCGAGGCTGCTGGTGACGCCGGAGAAGCGGGAGCCGAGTCGGCTGGACAGGAGTAATATTCAGTTGGTGTCCTGACCGCCGGATCAGGCTTCCACTGCATCATCGCGACGCCGCCGGCTTAACACCGGCGGCGTTCGTGCGCATGAGCTCGGCATTGTTCGTAGGACCATCGCATCGCAGATACTGACACTCAGCATATACAGGGCTCGAAGATGACCACGGTGATCACCGCGAAAGCTGTTTCGGAACTCCGCCAGCGCACAGGCGCCGGCATGATGGATTGCAAGAAGGCACTCGAGGAGAATGGTGGCGATATGGACGCCTCGGTCGAGTACCTCCGCAAGAAGGGTATTGCGAAGGCCGAGAAGCGTGCCGACCGCTCGACGAGCGAAGGCATCATTGGCGGCGAGATCTTCAACGGCAGTCGCTCCGGCGTGCTCGTCGAAGTGGCGTGCGAGACGGACTTCGTCGCGCGCAACGAGGATTTCGGCAAGGTCGTCGCGCAGCTCGTCGCGCAGCGCGTGCATTCCACCGCCGCCGATATCGAGACGTTCCTCGCGGAGCCCTTCGCGGCGGATCCGTCGCAAAGCGTCACCGAGTTTGTGAAGATCACGTCGTCGAAGACCGGCGAAGCGGTGAACGTCAAGCGCGTCGCGCGTTTCGATGCGGGCGAGAACGGTGTGGTGGGCATGTACCGTCATCACAACGGCAAGCTGGCCACGCTGGTGCAGGTGACGGCCTCTACGCCGGAAGCCGCCGCGCATGAGGCAACGCAGCTGCTCGTGAAGTTCATCGCGGAACACATCGCGGCGGCGGCGCCTCTGGCGGTTGATCGGACCGGCGTGCCCGCCGAGACGATCGAAAGCGAGAAGCGTATCGCGGAAGAGCAGGCCCGTGAGACAGGGAAACCGGAAGCGATGATCGAGAAGATCGCGACCGGCAAGATCGAAGCGTTCCTTAAGGATGTCACGCTGATGCCGCAGTCGTGGGTTCGCGACCCCGCGATCACGATCGCCGCGCTGGTCAAAGACCACGCCGAGCGCGCCGGTGGTACGATCACCGTCGATCGCTTCGCTCGTCTGCAGCTCGGCGCGGAGTGAGCGCCGTGGGCGCCGCGGGCAGGAAGTATACGCGCATTCTGCTGAAGCTCTCCGGCGAAGCACTCGCCGGAGATCGCGGCGTTGGGTTCGATTTCGAACGGATTGGTTCGTTCGCCGACCAGATTGTTGAAGTGGCGCGCATGGGCGTGCAACTGGGTCTGGTCATCGGCGGTGGGAACATCGTGCGTGGCACGCAGCTCTCCCAGATGGGGATGGATCGTGTCGGCGCCGATTACATGGGCATGCTCGGCACGGTCATCAACGCGATGGCCATGCAGGACGTGCTCGAGAAAAAGGGGCTCGATACGCGGGTCATGACGGCGATTCGTATGGAAGAGTTGGCCGAGCCCTACATTCGCCGGCGCGCGTTGCGCCATTTCGAGAAGGGGCGTACGGTCATCTTTGCCGCTGGCACTGGGAACCCGTATTTTTCAACGGACACGGCGGCGGTGCTGCGGGCGATTCAGATGAAGGCAGATGTCATCATCAAGGCCACCAGTGTCGACGGGGTGTATTCGGCGGACCCGAAGAAAGATCCGAATGCCACGATGTACGAGTCGATTAGCTATCGCGATGTGATGCTCGAGGAGCTCCGCGTCATGGACCAGACGGCCATCACGCTGTGCAAAGAGAATCAGTTGCCGCTGATCGTGCTGAACCTTCACACGCCAGGCGCGATCGCACGCGCCATCAACGGCGAACGCGTGGGGACACTGGTTTCATGAGCACTGCACAGATTCTGAAGGACGCAAAGAGCGGGATGGAGAAGGCCCTCGAGGCCTCGAAGCGTGACTTTGCCGGTATCCGTACCGGCAAGGCGGCGCCGAGCATGCTGGACACGATCAAGGTCGAGGCGTACGGCTCGCTGGTGCCGCTGAATCAAGTGGCGCAGGTGTCGGCTCCCGAACCCCGCGTTCTGCTCGTCACGCCGTTCGACAAGGGACAGGCGAAAGTGATCGAGAAGGCGATCCGCGAGTCGGAACTGGGCCTCGATCCGGCGCATCAGGGCGGCGTCATCCGGGTGCCGCTTCCGTCGATGAACGAGCAGCGTCGCAAGGAACTCGTCAAAGTGCTGAGCAAGCTGGCGGAAGACGGTCGCATCGCGATTCGTCATGCCCGCACCGACGCACGCGACAAGGTCAAAAAGCTGGACGGCGTCTCCGAAGACGACAAGAAGCACGCGGAGAAGGAGCTGCAAAAGGCGCATGACGACGGCATCGGGAAGCTCGACGTACTGTTGAAGACGAAGGAAGCCGAGATCATGGAGGTGTGATTTCGCCCTGCGGACCGCTCGCTGATATGCCCCTTGCCCCCGCCCACCATGGCTGAGACCGAAACGGATCTGCTGACACGCATTCGCGTGCACGGGGCGGTGCCGCGACACATCGCAATTATCATGGACGGCAACGGGCGGTGGGCGCGTGAGCGTCTCATGCCCAGACCGTTCGGTCATCGGTCCGGTATGAAGGCGGTTCGCGCGGTCGTTGAGGGCTGTCTCGAGGCCGGGGTGGAGTGGTTATCGCTGTTCGCGTTCTCGCAGGAGAACTGGCAGCGGCCGGAAACCGAAGTCTCGGCGCTCATGTCGCTCTTGGAAGAATTCATCGCCCATGAAGCGGACGACCTACATGCGCAGGGCGTTCGCGTTCGCGTTCATGGAGACCTCGATCGTCTCAGTGGGCCAGCCGCCGCCGCCGTGCAGCGTGTTGTGCGCATCACCGAGACGGGAACGCGACTGGGGCTCAATCTCTTCATCTCCTATGGCGGTCGCGCGGAGTTGGTGCGTGCGGCGCGGATGTTGGCGGAAGAGGTGCAGGCCGGTCGCCTCACCCCAGAGGCGATTACCGAAGATGAGTTCCGTGCGCGCTTGTTTACCGCTGCCTGCCCTGACCCCGATCTACTAATCCGCACGTCGGGCGAGCAGCGTCTTTCAAATTTCTTGTTGTGGCAGGTTGCCTACGCGGAGTTGTACGTCTCCAGCGTGCTGTGGCCGGACTTCGGACGTGGATCCTTGTACGAGGCCATCTGTGATTTTCAGCGACGTGACCGGCGCTTCGGCCGCGTCGGTACGTGATGCGCTGGAACGCGCTCTTTCCCCCCCTCGCGTGAACGAACTCGCTCGGCGTGCGGTAGTCGCCGTCATCGGAGCGCCGATTGCGCTCGGGATCATCTGGCTCGGTGGTGCACCGCTTGCCACGCTCGCCGGTGCGCTCGCTGGGATTGCCGCGTGGGAATACTATCGGATTGCCCGTGACGGTGGCTCAACGCCAATGAGTGTGGTCGGCATCGTGCTCTCGGCGATGATTCCGCTCGCCGTCCATGCCCAGCAACTCGGCGTCTTCGCCGTGCCGCTCGTGATCTGGATATTGGTACCGTTGTTCGTGTTGGCGCTCACGATCTGGACGCGAGGGGTCGACGGCAAACCACTGGGCGCCGCGGCCACCACCGTGTTCGGAGCGCTCTACACCGGCGGCACGCTCAGCTACCTCTACGCGTTGCGCTACTTCGGGTATGCCGTCGGCGACACGGCCGGCGCGCTCGTGGTCATCATGCCCGTGGTGCTTACGTGGGCCAGCGACACCGGCGCATACTTCACCGGTCGTGTGCTGGGAGGGCCCAAGCTGATCCCGTCGGTGAGCCCGGCTAAAACGGTTTCCGGGGCAATCGGTGCCGTGGTCGCCACCGTCGGTGCCTGCGCGGCCTTTGTGCACTTCTTGCTCAAGCCGCAGGCGCAGCTCGCCTTCAGCCCCACCGGGTTGATCATCTTCGCCGTGTGCATCAGCGTGACGGCGCAGATTGGTGACCTCACGGAGTCGCTGCTCAAGCGCGAAGCCGGCGTGAAGGACAGCGGAACGCTGATCCCGGGACATGGTGGCGTGCTTGATCGCCTCGACTCGTTGTTTTTCGTCCTCCCCGTGAGCTACGCGCTGTACTACGCGCTTTTGCTGCCGGCGCCCGGCGCATGACGCGCGCCAGGCATGCTGGGGCGACGGTAGGCACACCCGCCGGTGTCGCGATCCTTGGGTCGACCGGTTCGATAGGGACGAGCGCGCTGCGCGTGCTGGCGCGTCAGCGGGATCGCTTCGTGCCGGTGGCGCTCACGGCCAACGGCAACGTGGCCGCCCTCGCGGAGCAGGTGGCGACGTGGCGGCCGTCCTTCGTCGGTCTCGTGCAATCGCACGCCGATGCGCCGGACGGCTGGGCTGTTGGCGCCGATTGCCTCGTGGCGGCGGCGACGCATCCCGATGCGCACATCGTGATCAACGCCGTGGTGGGAGCGGCCGGCTTGCCGGCGACGTTGGCCGCTCTTCGCATGGGCAAGCGCGTGGCGTTGGCGAATAAGGAGACGCTGGTCGTCGCGGGCGCGATCGTCATGGAAACGGCACGCGCGCATGGCGGCGAGTTGGTGCCCGTCGACAGTGAACATTCGGCCATCCTGCAGTGCCTGGCGGGCCGTCAGCCGCACGAAGTGCGACGACTTGTCCTCACAGCCTCTGGCGGGCCATTTCGCACGTGGCCGGCCGAGCGCATCGCCGCCGCCACGGTGTCGGACGCCTTGAAGCATCCCACGTGGCAGATGGGGAGCAAGATCACGATTGACAGCGCCACTTTGGCGAACAAGGCGCTCGAGGTGATCGAGGCGCACCATCTGTTCGGAGTGCCGTACGATAGGATCGATGTCGTGGTGCACCCGCAAAGCATCATCCACTCCTTCGTGGAGTTCGTGGATGGCAGTGTGCTAGCGCAGATGGGTGTCCCGTCCATGGAGCTGCCCATCCTGTACGCCCTGACCTATCCGGAACGCATTCCCGATTCCGGCGTACCATCGTTTGATCCGGTCGCGCTTGGCAGCCTGAGCTTCGAAACCGTGCGGTACGCGGATTTCCCCATGCTGCAGCTCGGGATCGACGCTGGACGGCGTGGAGGCGCAGCACCGGCCGTCTTCAACGCGGCCAACGAAGTTGCGGTCGCGCATTTTTTGGCCGGTCGACTCAGCTTCTCGGGGATTGCCGAGCGCGTGTCGGCCGCGCTGCATGAGTTTGCGGGCGCGCCGGGCGCGTCCCTCGATGAGCTGCTTCGCGCGGATGCCGCGGCGCGCGACCACGTGAATGCCCAGGTGGGGTACCAACACTGATGTCCTCGATTACACCGTATATCGCGCCGTTGCTCGTTTTCGGCCTCGTCGTTTTTGTGCACGAGCTTGGGCACTTTCTCGCCGCCAAGCTCACCGGGGTATATGCGCCGGTCTTCTCGCTCGGATGGGGCGGCCGGTTGTTCGGCGTGCGCCACGGAGAGACGGATTACCGTGTGTCGCTGATCCCACTCGGCGGATTCGTACGGATGGCGAGCCGGGACGATGAGTCCATGGCCGGCATCGAAGGCGGCAGTGACCGCGGCTCACTGGGTGCCGCCATCGAGCGCCCGGCGGACGTCTCGCCCGCGCTGTGGGATGCCAACTCCATGGCCCCGTTCGGCCCCAAAGCCGTGCCGGCCGACCGCTGGGTGGAGAACAAGTCGACGTCGGCCCGCGTGTTTATTCTGTCCGCTGGCGTCATCATGAACATCCTGCTCACGCTCGTCGTCTCGACCGGCATCTACTACCGGGCGGGCAATACGTATGTGCCCGCGGTGATCGACTCGGTCGTCCCCGGCGCACCGGCGGCCGTCGCTGGACTCACCGGCGGTGATCGCATCGTGGGGATCAACGGCCGTCCGATCCGGGCGTGGGACGAGGTGCTCGACGAAGTCGCGCCCGTGACAACCGGCTCGCTGCGCGTCGAGATTCAGCGCGGCGACACGCGCTTCATGAAGGTGATCACGCCGCAGACGGCGGAGATCGACGATCCCGTGACGGGCGCCAAGAAGACGGTCGGACGGATCGGGATTCAGGTTCGCGCGTCAACCGTGAACGAGCCACTGAGCTTCGTCGGCGCGATGTCCGCGGGCGGCGTGGCCACGTGGCGCATGGCGACGAGTGTCGCGTCGGTGCTCGGCGGGTTGGCGTCGGGGCAGGTGTCGGCCAAGAATCTCGGTGGTCCGATTCAGATCGCGCGCACCTCGGTGCAGGCGGCCAAGCGCGGCGCAGAGACACTCTGGTCGTTGATCGCCTTTCTCAGCCTCAATATCGCGATTCTGAATCTCGTGCCGATCCCGGTCCTCGACGGCGGGCAGATTCTCCTGGTGCTGGCCGAGCGCGTGAAGGGCAGCGCCTTTAGTGGTCGTGTTCGCGAGGGGTTTGCCCGCGTCGGCGTCCTTGCCGTGCTGGCGTTGATTGTGCTCGTGACGTTCAACGATCTACGCAATCTCTTCACGAATTGAGCCGGCCGGCCGCCTCCCGGCGGAAACGGGCTTCCGCGGGCTCCTGTCCGGCATAGTCCGGGTGCAGGGATTTCAGGGCGACCGGGATCTCCCAATCCTGATCGATCGCCTCGTCTACCCATGAGAAGGCGCCCCCGCCGAGAAGCCTGTCACCCGGTATTTCATGATTATTCGCCCCAAATAGCGGTCAGGCACGTCGGGGTCCTTTACAGACGGGGCAAGGGGGACTAACCTTTTATGCTTCCTACTATTGCGCGCACAACAGGCCGCGCACGACACGCGCTGAGAATATTACGACGATGGCGTTCGATAAAGCACTTACGATCGACAAGTACCGGTCCCACGATGTGGATACCGGATCGACCCGGGTTCAGGTTGCCATCCTCACGGATCGCATCAATTACCTCACGGGCCACTTTCGTACGCACGCGAAGGACCATCATGGTCGCCGCGGGCTACTCAAGATGGTGGGCAAGCGTCGCCGCCTGCTCGACTATCTAAAGCGTACGGACGTGCAGCAGTATCGCACGCTCGTGCAGGACCTTGGTCTCCGATACTAAGTCGGACCACGCCATGTCGTCGCGCGGGGGCAGTCATGCCTCCCGCGCGATTTGCGTTCTCATGAGGCTATTCAGCAGATGATGCATCGAATCGAGCGGACGTTCGCCGGTCGCCCCCTGGTCATTGAGACCGGTCGGATGGCGAAGCAGGCGGCGGGTTCCGCGATCGTACAATTCGGCGAGACCATGGTACTCGCCGCCGTTACCGTGAGCGACAACCAGAGTCCGCTCCCCTTCTTCCCCTTGACGGTTGAGTACAAGGAGAAGACCTACGCTGCCGGCAAGATCCCGGGCGGATTCATCAAGCGCGAGGGGCGGCCCCATGATCACGAGATCTTGGCGTGCCGCATCATCGACCGCTCGATCCGCCCGCTGTTCCCGGAAGGCTTCAAGAACGAAGTGCAGGTCTTCGTTTACGTCATCTCCGCCGACCAGGAGAACGACGCCGACGTGCTGGCGCTGCTCGCCACGTCGTTTGCGCTGAACGCCTCGAAAATCCCGTTTATGGGTCCGATCGGTGGCGTGCGCGTGGGTCGGGTGCAGGGACACTGGGTGCTCAATCCGACGTTCCAGCAGCTGGCCTTCTCGGACATGGAGCTGATCGTCGCCGGGTCGCAGGATTCGATCGTGATGGTGGAAGGCGGTGCGCTTGAAGTGTCGGAATCCGACGTCCTCGAGTCGCTGCGCCTCTCGCACGACGGGATCCGCGAGCTGATTGCGATGCAGAACGAACTGCTGGCCAAGGTGCAGGTGCCGAAGATGGCGTGGACGAAGACGGAGTCGCCCGACGCTGTCGTCACCCGCACGAAGGCACATGCCTCGGGTCGCATTCGCGAAGCGCTGAATCAGAAAGACAAGCACACGCGCATCGAAGCGATTGAAAAGGTCAAGAAGGAGGCCGCGGCCGAACTGCTCGTCGAGTTCCCCGACAACGCGAAGGACATTCATAACGTCCTCGGTGATGTCGAGTACAACGAGCTGCGCGCCCAGGTGCTGAGCACCAATCGGCGTGTCGACGGTCGGAAGCCCGACGAAGTTCGCGGAATTAGCATCGACAACAGCGTGCTGCCGCGTGCGCACGGCTCGTCGCTCTTCACGCGTGGCCAGACGCAGGCGCTGGTCGCCGCGACGCTCGGCACCGCGAAGGACGCGCAGCGTCTCGACACGATCAATGAACCGGGCGAGACCACGCGCTCGTTTATGCTGCACTACAACTTCCCGCCGTTCTCGACCGGTGAGGTTCGTCCGATGCGTGGCACCAGCCGCCGCGAAATTGGCCATGGAAATCTGGCCGAACGTGCGCTGCAGGGCGTGCTGCCTGACTTCGCTGATTTCCCGTACACGATTCGTATCGTGTCGGAAGTCCTCGAGTCGAACGGCTCGTCGTCGATGGCCTCGGTCTGCGGCGGCTCGCTCGCCCTGTTCGATGCCGGCGTGCCCATGAAGGCCGCCGTCGCCGGTGTGGCGATGGGTCTTATCAAGGAAGGCGATAAGTACGCGATCCTGACCGACATCCTCGGCACCGAAGACCATCTCGGCGACATGGACTTCAAGGTCGCCGGTACGAAGGACGGCATTACGTCGATCCAGATGGACATCAAGATCGAAGGGCTGGACATCAAGATCATGGAAGAGGCGCTGCTGCAGGCCAAGGAAGGCCGCCTGCACATCCTCGCCGAGATGGACAAGGCGCTCGCTGCGCCGCGCGCGGACCTCTCGCAGTACGCGCCGCGGATCGTGACGGTGCAGATCCCGGTCGACAAGATCGGCGAGCTCATCGGACCGAAGGGCAAGAACATCCGTGGTATCCAGGAAGAGACGGGTGCCGAGCTCACGGTCGACGACGATGGTACGGTGACGATCGCCGCTGTCGGCGCCGAATCGATGGAGCGCGCGCGCAAGATGGTGGAAGGCATGACTGCCGAGGCGATTGTGGGCGAGACGTACGAAGGCACGGTCAAGACCGTGACGGCGTTCGGCGCGTTCATCGAAATCATGCCCGGTACCGAAGCGCTTCTGCACGTGTCCGAGATGAAGTGGGAACGCGTGGAGAAGCCGGAGGACGTGGTCAAGAAGGGTGATCGCGTCACGGTCAAGCTGGTCGATCGCGATGAGCGTGGACGTCTCCGCCTGTCCATGAAGGCGCTGCTTCCGCGCCCTGAAGGCATGCCGGAAGAGACGCCGGGCGAGCGCCCGCCGCGTCGTGAAGACAGCGGCGATCGCGGCGGACGCAGCGGCGGACGGAGTGGTGGTGGCGGTCGCGATCGGCGCTAACACGTCGGGCGCGTCAGCGCCCACGTTGCACCGCACGGATCTGCCCAATGGACTGACCGTGCTCTCGGAGTCCGTTCCGGGAGCGCGGTCAGTTGCTTTCGGGGCATGGGTCCGCGCCGCAACGCTGCATGAGCGTCCTGAACAGATGGGTGTGTCGCATCTGCTCGAACACATGGTGTTCAAGGGCACGCGCACGCGCAGTGCCCAGCAGATCGCGCTTGCGCTGGAAACGCTGGGCGGCTCACTCGATGCGTACACCGAGCGTGAACACACGTCGTACCAGGCCCGCGTGCTCGATGAACATCTCCCAGAGGCCGCGTCGGTCATCGGGGAGCTGATCTTCGAGCCGTTGTTGCGTCAGGCCGATCTGGCCCTCGAGCGGAAGGTGATTCTCGAGGAAATCAGCATGGTCGACGATACGCCCGACGACATCATCTTCGATGTGCACAATCGTGCCGTCTGGGGCGATCATCCGCACGGCTTCCCAATCCTCGGCACGCGGGCCACGGTGAAGGCGCTCTCGGTGGCCGATCTACACGATCTGCACGAGCGCGCCTATCATCCCGGCCGGCTCGTGGTCGCGGCATCTGGCCGCGTGGAGCACGACCAACTGCTCGAGGTGCTGCAGAACACCGGGTGGAGCACGCGCGAACGCGGCGACATGACGCCCTTTCCGCTCGATCCCGTGGAAGCCGCCGGGCCGCACGCCGAGCACGTGTCGCGCAAGGACATCGCGCAGACGCATATCGTGCTGGGCGGGCAGGGCATCGCCTTCGGCGACAATCGTCGGTACACTTTCGCGCTGCTCGATATGCTCATAGGCGGTGGCATGAGCTCACGCCTCTTTCAGAAAGTGCGCGAAGAGTTGGGGCTCGCGTACAGTGTGCAGACCTTTAGCAGTTCGTACGCCGATACCGGCGCGCACGGCGTGTATCTCGCCAGTGCACCGGAAACGGCGCAGGAAGCGCTGGATGCCGTTCGCGATGTGCTGCGCGATGTGGCGATGAATGGTCTCTCTGAGGCCGACCTCGCCGCCGGCAAGCGGCAGTTGCGTGGACAGCTCGTGCTGTCCATGGAAGGCGTGTCGTCGCGCATGTATCGCGCGGCGCTCACGGCGTTATACGGAGAACCGTACCGCAGTATCGACGAGCTGAAGGCGCTCGTGGATGCCATCGACTTGGAACAGGTGCGCGATGTTGCGCGCGATTTCTTTGATCCCGATCGACAGATTCTCGTCAGCCTCGGCCCCAAAGCTGTTCGCTGACGCCCCACCTTTACCGGATATCGCGACTATGCGCATCGGTGTACCCAAAGAGATCAAGACCAACGAAAATCGGGTGGCGCTCGTCCCGGCCGGCGCGGAAGCGCTGACCGCGTCGGGCCATCAGGTATTCATCGAAACGGGTGCTGGTATCGGCAGCGGCTTCGAAGACGACGCCTACCGCGCCGTTGGTGCCGAGATCGTTCCTGACGCCGCGACGGCGTGGGGCAAGGCGGAACTTTTGTTGAAGGTGAAGGAGCCGATCGAGAAGGAGTGGGGGTTCTTGCGTCGCGATCTGACCCTGTTCACCTACTTCCACTTCGCCGCTGACGAGACGCTCACGAACGCGCATCTGGCCAGCGGCGCCACGTGCATCGCGTACGAAACGGTCGAACTGCCAAACCGTGACCTCCCGCTGCTGATCCCGATGTCCGAAGTGGCGGGCCGGATGGCGGTGCAGGAGGGTGCGAAGTACCTCGAGAAGCTCTATGGCGGCCGTGGTGTGCTATTGGGTGGCGTCCCGGGCGTGGCGCCGGCCAAGGTCGTGATTCTCGGCGGCGGCATCGTGGGTGTGAACGCGGCTAAAATGGCGGCGGGGCTCGGTGCCAAGGTGGTTGTGCTCGATCTGTCGCTGGAACGCCTGCGCTACCTCTCCGACGTGATGCCGGCCAACGTGCAGCTCGTGCACTCTAACCGTCATAACATTCTTGAGCAGATCAGTACCTGCGATCTGGTCATCGGCGGCGTGCTCATTCCCGGGGCCAAGGCGCCCAAGCTCGTGCGTCGCGAAGATCTAGCGCGTATGCGACCGGGCGCGGTGATTGTCGACGTGGCCGTCGACCAGGGCGGCTGCGTGGAAACGATCCATCCTACCACGCACGAGAACCCGACCTACACCGTGGATGGCATCATCCATTACGGGGTCGCGAACATGCCCGGAGCGGTGCCGCGCACGTCCACGTTGGCGCTCACGAACGCGACGCTTCCGTATACGTTGCTGCTCGCCAACAAGGGGTGGAAGAAGGCGCTTCGCGAGAACGGGGCGCTCCTGAAAGGCCTTAACATGACCGAAGGGAAGCTCACCTATCAGGGCGTGTCCGATGCCTTCGGAATGGATTACACGGACCCAGCGACGTTCGTCGCCTAAGGCAGCCCGTGGGGCTAGGAGAGGCCACCGGATCCAGCCTCCGGTGGCCTCTCGTCGTTTCCATCCAGGATCGTGCCACGTGAGCTAGGTCACGCTGCGACAACAGCTTGTCACTGCTCTGGCCGACACGTACCTTATCGGTCACTGCTGCCGCAGCATGCCCTTTCCCGGCGCCTCGCGCCGTCGAGCCCATACCTAAGATGTTCTGGCCCTTCAGCAAGTCGAATTCGTTTTTCCCGGCGAACGCCATCGCCGTCGATCTCGGCACCGCCAACACCCTCATTTACGTGAAGGGTGAGGGGATCGTGCTGAACGAGCCCTCGGTGGTCGCGCTGGATCGCGAGACCAAGAAGCTCAAGGGTGTCGGCTTG
>NSHR01000010.1 GCA_002737115.1 Gemmatimonadota bacterium
CCCGCCGTGGCCGGATCATCGATGCGCGGATCCCGCGGCGCATGATAGATGATCTTCATATCGAATGCAGCCGCCGCCTGACGCGCCACCGCGCGACCGATCCGACCGTAGCCCACGATGCCCAGCGTCTTGCCGCGCAGCGTGCGCCCCAGCATGAACGTGGGACGCAATCCCCCCCAGGCACCGCTGCGCGCATGCCGCTCGCCTTCGCCTAACCGGCGCATCGTCATCAGCATCAGCGCAATCGCGATGTCGGCCGTATCATCCGTGACGACATCGGGCGTGTTACTGATGGTCATGCCGGCCCGCTTGGCGGCGGCCGCATTGATGTGATTGACTCCCATACCCACGTTGCACAACATGCGCGCCCGGATGCCTGGCGTGTTGAAGATCTCTTCGGTCCACCGATCAGTTACCGTGGTCATCACGATGTCAGCCTGTTGCAAAACCTGCTTCAGCTGGTCCGGCGCCAACGCCACATCCGTCTTGTTGAACAAGGCGTCGTAGCGCGACGCGATCTCCGCTTCCACTGCGGCCGGCATCTTCCGTGTGACCACTACGCGGACGTCTTTCGTGTTCGTCGACAAGGCGCTCACGCCGATACCCGCCACTGCTGGAGCGCGGCACCGACGCCGCTGCCAAGCGTGATCGGTATGCCCGCATCGCACAGCGCCATCTCCACACCCGACAGCGCACCGGCTAGCGTGAGACTGTTCGTATCGCCGATGTGGCCGATGCGGAAGACCTTGCCGGCGACTTCGTTCAGCCCCGATCCCAGCGAAATATCGTAGCGCGTGAACGCTATCTCGATCACGTGGCGCGCGTCGTACCCCTCGGGCACCATCACGGCCGTGAGTGAATTCGAGGCGATCTCGGGCCGCTTCGCACACTGCCGCAGCCCCCACGCCTGCACCGCCGCGCGCACACCATTGGCCAGGAACCGGTGACGCTCGGCCACCGCCGCCATGCCTTCGTCCAGCAGCATCGTGAGCGCTTCGTCGAGACCGAACAGCAGCGACAACGCCGGCGTGCTCGGAAAGAATCCCTGCGCGTTGTTCGTACGCATCGGGCGCAGATCGAAGTACGCGCGCGGCATCGTGCACTGGTCCACTCGCGCGAGTGCTTTCTCGCTCAGGTAGAGAATGCCGAGCCCGGCCGGCAACATAAAGCCCTTTTGTGTGCCCGTGATGGCGCAGTCGACCCCCCACGCATCGAACTGAAAATCGAGGCTGGCGATCGAACTCACGCCGTCCACGAACAGCAGCGCCGGATGCTGGGCGCGATCGATCGCAGCGCGCACGGCGGCCACATCACTCGTGACACCGGTGGCCGTTTCGTTGTGCACCAGCAGCACACCTTGAATCTCATGCGCCGTGTCGGCGGCCAGCGCCGCTTCGATGCGGGCCGGATCGGCCACCTCACCCCACGGCTCTTCGATCACGTCGACCTGATAGCCGAGGGCGCGCGCGGTCTGAATGAACAAGTGCGAGAACTGTCCGAAGCGCACGGCCAGGAGTCGCGCGCCGGGATTCACCGTGTTCACCAGCGCCGCTTCCCACATCGCGGTACCCGTGGCCGGGAAGACGAACGGCTCGCCCTTCGTCTGATGGACGACCTGCGGCAGTCGCGAGAGGATCGATCGCGTCAGCGCCGGAAATGCCGACGAGCGATGATCCTCCATCGCTCGGTGCATGGCGCGCAGCAGGCGGTCGGGAACCGGTGTCGGTCCCGGGATCTGAAGAAAGTGCCGTCCGGCCATCGATTACGTCGGAAAGGGAAGCGTCGTGTCGACAGCCGGGGCGTCCGGCTCGTCGTCGGAAACATCATCGTGTTCGTCGGTCACGTCATCGTGCGCGTCATCAGTCGACGCGTTCGCCTGGTCGGGATCGAGCACGCGCAACAGCCGCCGGCACATCCGCGCCAGGCGTGCGCGTTGCTCGCCACTCAATTCGGCCATGATCGCCACGATCGCATCACTCCGTGCCGGGGCGGTGCTCACCAGCACCTCACGCCCATCGTCGGTGAGATAGACCGAGATGAATCGTCGATCAGTGGCGTGTCGCTCGCGGCGCGCCCAGCCGCGCGCTTCGAGCGCGTCGATGATCGCCGTCATCTGCGCCTTGCTGCGCCCGAGCGCTACGGCCAACTCCTGCTGATGCACCGGCCCGCGCACTTCTAGCGTTTCCAGCACTCCGAACTGCGACGCCGAGAGCCCGAACGGATGCACGGCCTGCTCGACCTGCACGGACGCCATCGAGGCGGCGCGCTGCAGCATCGAATACGCGTCGAGCGCGCGGCGGCGTTTCTTTTCTCCCTTACTCATATCGGGCGTTCGTAGTCCAAGGACGGAAACATTTGTGGAGTGGAACTGCGCACTAATTGCGGGTCACACCAGCATGGCGCATCACCATGCGCTCGGCGAGCACGGTCGCGACCGCCATGATCGTTTCCTGCGGGTTTACCCCGAGTGACGTGGGCAGCAGCGACCCATCGGAAATGTACAG
Organism: Gemmatimonadota bacterium; assembly: GCA_002737115.1. Lineage (GTDB taxonomy): Bacteria > Gemmatimonadota > Gemmatimonadetes > Gemmatimonadales > Gemmatimonadaceae > Gemmatimonas. The sequence continues at coordinate 2,505 of NSHR01000010.1, forward strand.
CCCACGCACGCCGTGCCGCTCGCCCTCCGGCGTCGCGCCTGACGTGGACGGGTCGGTGCCCATGCGACAGGTGCCATTCACGTGGGCTGAAAAGAGCCCGATGCGATTCGGACCGACGGAGCCTTCTTCGAGCCGGGCCACATCGGCCGCCGACCGGACCACGATCGGCGTGGCGTGCATCGTGCCCACTTCACGAGCGCCGGCGGCGAAATGGATCTGGGCCGAGGCGGACAGCGAGGCGCGCACACGGCGCTGATCTTCCGGAGTCAGCGCGTACGCAATTGACGTTTCCCCACGCCGATTCACCCGCACGCGACCGCTTGAGCGGGTGCGCTCCGCCCCGTCGCGGGTAAGACCGATCAGCACGCCGAGCTGGTTGAACGACGACATCAAGGTGCGGTGTGACTGACCGAATCCGGGCATGGCCGCCGCCGTGAACGACGGATGCATCGGCGGCGTTTCGATCCAGAAGCCGAAGTCGGTGCCTCGCCAGCGCAGATGTTCATCGCACATGGTGGTGAGCGGAATGCCGGTACTGGTCACGATCTCGCGATCATACCGCCCCCAAATCGCCGTCGTGGGATGTAGCCGCAGCCAGTGGCCCACGCCGCCGCCACCGAGCCCCGAGCGTTGGAGCAGCGCCGGTGTACCGATGGCGCCGCCAGCCACAACCACGATGGGCGCATCAATGGTGAGCGTGCGGGCGGGGCGCCCCGAATACGGATCGCGCACGGTGGCGTGCACGCGCTTCATCGGCGGCGTGCCCGATCCGGTATCGCGTTCGCGGATCTCGATCCGATCGACGTGCGTATCGGCATGCAGCGTGGCCCCGGCCGTGAGCGCGCGTGGCACGAACGTCACCAGCGTGGACTGCTTGGCGTCATGCCGACATCCCACGCCGCAAAAGCCGCATCGCACGCAGTTGGTGGCGTTGATCTGCGCGGTCGACACCTTCCACCCGAGGGACCGCGCCCCGTCGAGCAAAATACGGTTGTTGGCAGAATGGGCGTCTTCGGGGACGGCGCTGGCGTGCACCTCACGCTCCACGCGATCGAACACGGGGCCCATCTCCCGCGGCGTCATACCATACACGCCGGATTCCGTGGCCCACTGATCGAGCACGAAGTCCGGCGTGCGCAGCATGATCATCCAGTTCACCGTGGTCGATCCACCCACGGTATTGCCCTGCACCAACGCCACCGACGCATCGTCGGTGGTCCGTAACGCGCCGTCCGCGTACAACTGCTCGGTGAGCTCGGCCTCCCGTTCGTTGAAATCGGCGCGCGTGCGATAGGCGCCAGACTCCAACACGACCACCTCGAAGCCGGCTTCGGCCAATCGCGCCGCCGTCACCGCGCCGCCAGCGCCAGTGCCGATGACAACCACATCGGCGGTGCGATGCAGGTCGGCGCGCAAGGCAACGGCGGGAATCACCCCGCGTGGGAGCGGGTCGGGGGCGATGATCGTGGGCAGCACGACCGGACCGCGCGCCACCGGCTCGTCGGGCTGAGTCACCCCGGGCAGCGGGCCTTCCCATGGCACCCGCGGTGACCGCAGGTGCATCGGTCCCGCGTAGCCAATGGCCTCAGTGACTTCTGGGCGCGCGTAGTGCACCGCCAATAACAAGCGACGCACGGAATGCGAGGCTGAGCGCAGCGGGCCGAGCGCCGAGTTGAGCCAACGATCGAAGCAGCGCGTCTGATCGTCCGCCGACAGCGCCGCGAAGCGCGTCGCTTTGCCAATGGCCAGCATCACGGACGTGCGCCCGCCCAGGACATCGAGGGCGAGCCCCAGCTGCGCGCGACGATGCGCGGGGAGTAACTCCAGTCGCGCATCACATCGGGCGACGAACTCGTTTGCAGACTCGGTGCTTGGCGGCGCGCCCCGAAGGACGCACGGCGCGAGCGCCGCCAAAGCCGCGCGCTGCGGCGCCGATAAATGTGGCAACACCACGCGGGGTGGCGTGCGGATCTCTGGACGGATGGCGGTCACGGTCGCACGCTACCGCCTATCCCCGCGGCACGCCAGCCGTACGCCAGCGCCGTGTTGCGACGGTGGCTCCTGCTCCGACACGAAGAGCATGACGGAGCGGGCCCACTGCGGGTGATTGAGCAGCGAAAAACCTGCGATGAGGCCAAACACGCTGATGGCCCTGATCACGATCGCGATCAGGGCGCTGGTCACCGTGCCGACAACGTGTACATGGGTGCGCAGGGTACCGCTCCGGAGTGGTGGGTGCTCCGTTCCGTACCACCCACCGCGCGCACAGGATTCAGCAGACGCGTCAGCGCAGACGCGTCAGCGCAGACGCGTCAGCGCGCGCGCCAAACGGCGGTGACCATACGCTTGGCACCGCCACCGGCAATGCTGACCATGGCGACCCCGCCCAGAATGACCGTCATGGCGGCGACGGCCTGCGCCGGAAGCCGCTCACCCGCGAATAGCACGCCGAGCAACACCGCGACGGCCGGGTTCACGTACGCGTAAGTCCCCACCGCCGTCGGGCTCGCCACCTTCAGGAGCCACATGTAGGTGCTGAATCCGATCAGCGATCCGAACACCATCAAGTAGAGCAGCGAGGCCGCCGATCGGGCGGAGATGTGCAGCGCGGAGGTCCACTCTCCTGAGGCCAGCGACAGCAGCAGCAGCAGCGAGCCGCCCACCAGCATCTGCATCGCGATCGCCAACGTGGGCGACTCGGCCTGTCGCGCGGTGCGCGAATACAGCGAGCCGACGGTCCACGACAGCGAGCCCAGCGTGAGCACGAAGGCGCCCACGGGGTCGACGGTGGCCGTGGCCGCACCGGTTGGCATGACGAGCAAAGCGACGCCGGCGAGGCCGATCAGGACGCCGATGACCTTGATGAGCTCCGGGCGCTTCCCCTGCCAGAGCTCACAGAGCACGAGCCAGAGAGGGACGGTAGCCACCAGCACCGACGTGAGTCCGGAGGGCACCCGCTGACTAGCCCAGGAGACGGCGCCGTTGCCCACGAACAGGAGCAGCGTGCCAATCACCGCCGACGCCTGCCACTGACTTTTCGTAGGTTTTTCCGCGCCACGAAAGCGGCACCATGCATACAACAAAGAGCCAGCAGACAGGAATCTGGCCGCGCCCATCCCGAACGGCGGGATCGTCTCCACGCCCCAGTGAATCGCCAGATACGTCGACCCCCACACGATGTAGATCACCAGGAACCCGGCGATCAGCCGCCACTTGGTGCCACGCCGGTCGGCGCCGTCGCCGACCGATTCGACGGCGGCCACGGCCAACTCAGGGTTTAACGGGGCGTTGGTACTGGAAATCGGACGGTTCGTGAAGGACATCGCGTCAGGTGGGACGACGCAGGGCACGCAGGGCGGCATCACCCGCCGCCACCCCACCAACCAGGAGATACAGATAGAACGTGTAGAACCGCCACCAGAGCAGCGATGCGGCAAAGATACCCGCCGGTATCGCCGAACCGAGCGTGGCGGCGAAGGCGCCTTCGATAAAGCCACCCCCGCCGGGCGCCGGCACCACCACCCCGCCGTAAAAGAGCGCCAGAGGCCAGAGCACCAACGGGGCCAGCGTGTCCATGGTACGCGGAAACGACGGGTCGCCCAGAAACACCAGTATGGGCAGCGTGGCCACCTTGAACAGCACGTGCAGCACCGAGCCCCCGAAGGCCAACAGCATCAGCGTCGGATCGGCTCGCCGCAGCGACTGCACCGATTGCCGCAGCGCCCGCAAGGTACGCTGCACCACGCGCCAGCGGCCGGCATGCAGTCCCACGCGCCGTGCCCACGCCGGCGGTGGCCCGTTGGCATTGCGCCTGGATAGGATCAGCCCCGCCGCCCCGACGCCCAGCACGACGCCGCTGTAGCCGCCCACGAGACCGAGCAGCCCGGCCACCGAGGCGCCACGCCCGGCGAAGAGGACCGCCAGGACCGTACACACCAGCACCAGCGACCACATCTCGAGAAACAGCTCGAGAAAGAGAATCAACACGCGCCCCGCCGGGCCGGTGCCACTTTCCGCCAGCACCAAAAAGCGCGACGGTTCCGCCCCCGAACGGGCCGGCGTGATGGCCGCCGCGAAATCACCGGCGAGACAGACCCGCACCGCGGTCCCGAAGCGCAGCGGAATGCCGCACGCGCGCGCCGACGCCTGGATCTTGAGCGCCCGGGTAATAATCTCAGCCGTCACGGTGGCCAACGCCGCCGCATGCACCGGCCACGCCAGCCACGGCATGCCACCCACCGGCCAGTGGGAGGCGACCACCCACGCCGACACCCCCAGCATGGCGGCGAACGACAGGGCAGTCACGAGCCATCGCACAGCAGACATCGCGGAAAGATAGTTGGGGGCGCATCGTTGGCCCACGACGCGACCGACTCACGGCCCCGTCACGTCGCTCGTGTGCACGAACCGCCGGAACAGTGGCTTCGAGCCGAAGTACATCAGCAGGCCAAGCTCGGTGTTGGTGGCTTTGAGGTAGTGCAGCATCTGCGCGTCATGCTGCGCGTGCAAGGTGTTGGCGGTCTTGCATTCGACGATGACCTTCCGGTCGACGAGCAGATCGACGCGGGATTTCCCAACGATGTGCCCCTTATAGACCACGGCAAAGGGGACCTCCTGTTCGACGGGGATTCCGCGCAGCTGCAGTTCGACGTGCAGCGCATTTTGGTAGCACACTTCATGCAGGCCTCGCACGAGGGTGTTGTAGACATCGTAGAAGGCACGAATGATCTGGTTGCTGAGCTCCTGGTGCAGCAACGGTTTTCGCTGAGACTCGGCGTCGCTCACGCATGCTCCCGGTTGAGGTGCACGCAAGCTGTCATCGTCATCGGCGGATGCACCCACCGATTCGCGGCCACCAATCTCCTTTGAACGCATGTGGCGACGCGACGACTACACAGCTTCACCGCGAATCAACGCGAACAACTACACGGATTACCCATCGCTCGACGACGGCTCCGTGAAGACCACGACCAATAGAGGTGTTGTTGTTCATCCGCGGGCATTCGTGCCAATCCGCGGTCAAGTGGTTTGCTGTTGTTCACGTCCCGCGCGGCTTCGCCCGCCTCGTCGGCTCCGCCGTGAGCGGATCCTCCGGCCACGGGTGCCGCGGATAGCGCCCGCGCAGCTCCTTGCGCACCTCGAAGTACGAGCTGCGCCAGAATCCCGCGAGGTCGCGCGTCACCTGCACCGGCCGCTGCGCCGGTGACAGCAATTGCAGCGTGAGCGTCACACGCCCATCCATCACCATCGGCGTCGTGCTCCACCCGAACACTTCCTGCAGCTTCACCGCCAGCACCGGCGCCGTCGCCTCACTGTAGTCCAGCGCAATCCGCGACCCACTCGGCACCTCCAGATGCGTCGGCGCCAATCGCTCCAGCGCCGACCGCTGCGACCACGGCATCAGCGACTGCAGCGCATCGTGCCAATCCACCGACGCCAGCTGTGCCCACGTGCGCACGCCGTCGAGATATGGTCCCGCCCACTCCGCCAGTGAGGCCGAGAGTGCGGCCACCGATACATCCGGCCAACTCTCGTCGTGCGCATGCACGAACGCCATCCGTTCACGCAATCGCAACGCCGCCGGTGAGAACGGCAACGCCTCGATCCCCCCGCGAGCGAGCTGGGCACGAATCGCCTCCAGCACAGCGTGTAACACGACCGCGGCGTCGGCGTCGGACCACATCACGTCTTCAATCACGAGCGCCCCCAGCATCGTGCGCTTGCGCGCGCGTACCGCCTTGGTGCGCTCATCCCACTCCACCAATTGCACCCGTACGAACTGCGTGCCGAAATCCTCGCGCAGCTCCTCCAGCGTGATCGGCGCCGCGCGCACGATGCGGGCTTCGGGCGACGTGCCCTCGAGATCCGCGATGGCCAGATACGGCGCGTCGTGCAGCGCATCGTGTTTCGCCAACACCGCCCCGCTGCCGTTGCGCAGCAGGTACCGCGGCTCAGCACCACTGCGCCGCTGCGCCACCCGGTCGGGATACGCCAGCGCCAGCAACGCACCCGTGTCGGCATCATCCCACGATTCCGTCGATGGAGCGCGTGACGACGAACCCGATCCCCCGCCCGCCGCACGGCGTGCGAGATCGTCGGCCGTCTGTCGCACGCGCCGCACGCCATCGCGATCCACCGCCACCCCCACCGTGCCAAACGCGCCATCGCGTCGCAGCAGCTCCGTACGCAATCGCATATCCGACTGCGCCGGCAACCCGTCGTAGCGCACGATGTCGCGCTCCTCTAGCAACGCCGCGATCGCGGCACCGAGCGGCAAGGCACCACGCGCCGCCGCGGTGATCGCCAGGTGCGCCAACCGTGGCTGTAACGGCAGCGCCGCCATGCGCCGGCCATGGGGTGTGATACGCCCCACGTCGTCGAGCGCACCGAGCTGCACCAACAGCGCCCGCGCCTGCGCAAACGGACCGGCCCTCGGCACATCCAGCCACCGCAGTGTGGTGGGGTCGCTGATGCCGGCGTCGGCCAGCTCCAGCGCCAACGACGACAAATCCGCGTCCACAATTTCCGGACGCGTGCTCGGCAGCAGCGTATGGTCCTCGTGCTGATCCCACAGCCGGTAGCTCACGCCGGGCGCCGTACGCCCTGCACGACCACGACGCTGATCGGCCGACGCCCGACTCACCCGCACCGTATGCAATCGCGTGAGCCCCGCTGAAGCATCGTATCGCGGCACGCGTGACAAACCGCAGTCGATCACCACGCGCACGCCCGCCACCGTGAGGCTGGTCTCGGCGACACTCGTACTGAGCACCACCTTCCGCGTGCCCGCACGCGCCGGTGCCAGCGCCGCATCCTGCTCGGCCAACGGCATGCTGCCATGCAGCGTGTGCACGCGCACGGCGGCCATCATGTCGCCGGTGATACGTTCCGCCACTCGGCGCTGTTCGCCCGCGCCCGGGAGGAACACCAGCACATCGCCCTCGGTGGCGTCGAGTGCTTCGCGAATCACGCGCGCGGTGGTGGCCTCTACCCGCTCGTCGCGGCGCGGCGGGCGATAGTGGGTCTCGATGGGAAACATGCGCCCCTCGCTGCGCAGCACCGGCGCGGATCCGCCCTCGTCGGCCAGCAACGCCGACACCGCGACGCCGTCGAGCGTGGCCGACATCACCAGCACGCGCAGCTCCTCACGTAGATGGCGCTGTGTTTCAAGCACCAGGGCCAATCCGAGGTCGGCGTGCAGCGACCGTTCGTGAAATTCATCGAAGATCACGAGCCCGATATCTTCCAGCGCCGCATCGCTGCTCAGCATGCGCGCCAGCACGCCTTCGGTCACCACCTCGATACGCGTCTGCTTTGAGATGCGCGACTCGCCGCGCACACGGTACCCCACCATCTGCCCCACGTCCTCGCCGATCGTCGATGCCATGTACGATGCCGCCGCGCGCGCGGCAAGTCGTCGCGGCTCGAGCATCACCACCTTCGCGCCTGCCAGCCACGGTTCGTTCACGAGCGCGAGCGGCACGCGTGTAGTTTTGCCCGCACCGGGTGGCGCCTCCAGCACCGCGACCGTGCGCGCCGTCAGCGCCGCGCGCAGCGACGGAATGATCTCGTCGATCGGGAGAGTTGTGGTGTCTCGCACAGCGATCGACTACCGGCGACGACGTGCTAGCGGATCGAGCTGTTGCACCATCCATTGCTGCGCGCGTTCGATCACGTCATCGAAACCGCTGCGCACGCCGCGTACCGTGACGCGAACCTCCACACTGGGCGTCATGCCCACGCGCTGCAACTGTGCATCGTCCGCGCGACGCAGCTCCACGATGGGCAGCGCGAGCTGCAACCGTCCCGGCAACGCCACCGGCATCACCTCACCAGGTGCTCCAGCACTCGAGGAGCCAATGAACGTAACCGGCGCCACCGCATCGAGCGCGAGCGCCAGTCGCTCCATCGCGCCATCGGTGCGCTCGTCGATCAGCGCCACGAGGCGTCCGGCATAGTGGCCAGCCGTATCACCGCGACTCACCCGCGAGCGCGTCTCGCGCGTAACGGCACACCACGTGCGCGCTTCACGCAACGTCGGCGCGGCACACGACTCGCTGTCGTAGCGCCGCACCTCACGCGCGATGACGGCCTCCGGTACGCGGCGCACCGCGGCCAGAATCGCCGCGGCGTGACCGGTACCCAGCGTGCCGCGCAAATCCAGGATCCAGCCGCGGGCACTGCGCGCGCGCGCCATCGTCGCCACCAGCGAGTCGACCGATAGACGTTCCACATCGAGATACACGATGTCGCCGGGTAGCGTGCGCACGGCATTCACGAGAGGCCGTTCGGCGAGCGCGAGGAGCGCCATGTAGTCTACACGGCGTGAAATGTTCACCTGTCGCTCGCGATTGGCCATGTCACGCAACCGGAATAGTGTGCCGCCACTCGGCCCTAGGGCCAGCTGCGGCATCAAGGCGCCCAGCCGTGACCAACTGTTCGGCGCCGACACCGCCGTGCGATGATCGATGATCCACGCCGACACCGGGAAGCCGTCGGCGGCTGTGACTTCCATGCCCGTTGCAATGCCGATCGCCTGCGTAACCGAGTCGCGGATCACGTCGGTGATGATCGGGCGATCCTCGATCCAGCGCACACGAAATGGCACCGATGCCGAACCGCGAACGGAATCGGCCGACGGTCCCTGCAAGGTCGACGGCGTGTCATCGAGCGCTGATACCATCGGCATCAACGCGGCCGCGTACTCGGTCGCCGTCCGCGCCGCTTCAAGCGCAGGAATGGTGCGCTCGAGCAGGGCGTCGATGTCCTCGTCGTACAAGTCGCGATGCACATGCCGCACGCGAATCGCACTCCACAACCGGGCCGCCGCCAGCAAACGCGCGCCCATGAACGGATAGGGATCGCTGTCGTAGTAGCCCGGCAACGCCGCCGGCAATCGCTGTACCGGCACACGCGAGGCGCGGGCGACGCGGTTGGTGCGCAGCAGCGAAAGCGCCATGCGCAACACCGGCGCGCTGTCTGACGGCTGCGAGGCTCGCGGCAGCACCGTGTCGGCAAGCAACCCCGTGCTGCCGTCAGCGTGCACAAGTTCTCCCGTACGGAGTCGCACCGACACACGATCGGCAATCGGCAACACCACACTTGATACCAGCGGTGTGTCGTCCACACCCTCTTCGGCGAGGAGTGTGGCCCGACCACTCGCGACTAACGACAACAGCGCGCGCGGCAGCACCGTGGCGCGGTTTGCCAGCACCATCACACGCCGCGGCGTCGCCGAACCGGCAAACACCGGACGTCCTGTGCGTACCATCCAGGCATCATCCGGCTGCCACAAGCCGTTCATCACGCGCGCGCCACCGACTTGGCGCGTGCGCTCCGTGCTCATCGTGGTGGGCACGCCGTTCAACTGCGTCACCAGTCCCGCGTTGGCGACGAAGAGATCGACGTCGGCATCGAGGGAATCCAACACCGCACCAGTGGCAGCACTCGTCGTCGCACCAGACCCACGTACATCGAGTATCACGCGGGCTGGCGCCGTCTCAAGCAGTTGGCGCACCATCGCCGCCGCGCTCTCGGTAAACAGCGCGCGCTGGGCCGATCCCAGCGGAACGCGCACGATGAGCACACTGTCGCGCGTGCGCTCGCTGCCGAACACAAAGGTGTCCGTGCCCCCCGTCGCGCTCATTTCGTCGGCCAGCTCCACCCGCGTGATTGGGTCCTGCAGCACCGACAGCAGGCGGCGATAGGCCACCGTCAACTGCTGCGGATCAGTGGCCGACCGCACCACCGTGGCCGCGCGGATGAAGGCCGAATCCCACGGCGCGCCACGCTCGATGACCGCCGGGTGGTACAGCGATACCAGATGCCACACCTGCAGCAACGCGTGCAGGCGGGCCACACCCGCCGAGTCGGATGGCGCCGGGGCTGGCTCCGCGAGGATCGTGTCCACCACGGCCGGCGCTGCCGGCGCTGGCGCCACCGCGGCGGGAGCCGACGTCTCCACACGGGAATCCGGCCTCACCGTGAAAAAGCGGCTGCTGCAGCCGGCGCTCGAGACGGTGAGCATCGCCAGCGTCGCGCGCGCGGCGAGACGGCCGAGCATCCGGGGAGTGGGCGGAATCAGCATATTACGCAAGATACCATCGGCGTCCTTCCCCGTTGCACGACGCTTCCCCATCCCGACCCGTCCCCGCATGACCGATCGCCTGTACTACACCGACGCGCGCCTCGACCGCTTCACCGCCGCCGTGCTCGATATCACCAACGACGGCCGGCGAGTCGTGCTCGACCGCACGGCGTTCTATCCCACCTCGGGCGGGCAACCGCACGATGTCGGCACGCTGGGCGGGATCGCGGTCGTGGACGTCATCGACGAGGACGACCGCATCGCGCATTGCCTCGCCGACCCGATCGGCGTCCCAGTAGGCTCGGTGCTGATCGGACAGGTCGACATGACGCGACGCGTCGATCACATGCAGCAGCACACCGGTCAGCACCTGCTGTCAGCCCTGCTCACCGACGAATTTGGCTGGCCCACCGTTAGCGTGCACTTCGGTGATGAGTCCAATACCATCGATGTGACCTGCGGGAATTTCGACCCCACCACGCTCGCCGCCATCGAACGCCGCGCCAATACGCTCATCGTGCAGAACCGCCGCGTCACGGTGTCCTTCGAGAACGCGGCCGAAGCCACCGGGCTCCGCAAGCCGAGCGACCGCGACGGCGAGCTCCGCATCGTCACCATCGAGGGCATCGACCGCAGCGCATGCGGCGGTACACATGTCGATGGCACGGGCGAGATCGGCGCCCTGCTGCTGCGGCGCGCCGAGAAAACCAAGGGCCATACGCGAATCGAGTTTATCTGCGGCCATCGCGCCGTGTCCCGCGCGCGCCTCGACGCCGAACTGCTCACCAGGGCCGCGCGCACGCTGTCGGCCGCGCCGCAGGATCTGCCGGGTCTCGTGGAACAGCAGATGCAGCGCCTCACCGAGGGCGAGCGCGAACGCAAGCGCCTCGCCGGCGAGCTGGCGCGCTATCAGGCCACCGCGATGTGGACGGCGTCTGTCCCCGACCGCGACGGGGTACGCCGCATCACCGTCTCCGTGACGGGGGCGGTGAAGGATGCCGAGCCGCTGGCCCAGCAACTGGTCGCCCTCGGGAGTTGCGCGGTGGTGGTCACCAACAGCGAAGCCGGCGGGGTGCTGATGGCCACCGCCGCGGACACCGGCATCGACGCCGGACAACAGCTGCGCGCCGCCCTGCAAGGAGTGGGCGGCCGCGGTGGCGGTTCGCCCCGTCTCGCGCAGGGTACCGTCCCCGATCCGGCGCAGCTGCACCGCATGCTCGAGCACCTCGGCTTTCTTCCCCCGCTACCGGAGCGTCTCGCATGAAGATCACCCGTCCGTCGCCCGCTGAACACCCGCCGTTCGCCGGCACCTACCTCGACGCCACCGCCAAGGCCCTCGACGCCTTGGGCACCGACCACCTCTGGTCGCTGCTGGTGACGCAGCCGATGGCCCTCGGCGAGCTGCTCGACGCCGTCGACCCTGCGCTCGTGGACTTCGCCTACGCCCCCGGTAAATGGACGCTGGGCGAGTCGCTCGTGCACGTGTCCGACACGGAGCGGGTGTTCGCCTATCGGCTTCTGCGTGTCGCTCGCGGCGACATGACACCGCTTCCGGGCTTCGATCAGGACGCCTGGGTGCCGGAGAGCCGCACCACCGGCCGTCCGCTTGATGACATTTTGACCGAAATCCAGACCGTGCGGGCCGCCACATTGTCGTTGGTGAAGTCGCTAGACGAGCACGCCTGGGGCCAAATCGGTGTGGCCAGCGGGCATCCGATCTCGCCGCGGGCGCTCGCCTGGATGATCGCTGGACACTTCGCGCACCATCTGGATCTCACGCGCGAGCGGTATCTGATCCGCTGAGGCATCGGCCGCGTACCATTCCTGAAATCCGCTAGATTTGCATTCTGTGGCGCCCACTCCACGGGAGCGCTTCACCTGACCGAAATTCCGGAGCGATGTCCGTGTCCGCTTTGCCCGCTGCAGCTGCCGTCACCGAGACCGAGCGTCTCGCGATCGATACGATCCGCACCCTCGCCATGGATGCGGTGCAGGCCGCCGAGTCCGGGCACCCCGGCACCCCGATGGCGCTCGCGCCACTCGCCTACGCGCTCTACACGCGCCACCTACGTCACGACCCGTCGGCTCCACACTGGGCCGACCGTGATCGTTTCGTGTTGTCGGTTGGGCATGCCTCGATGCTGCTGTACGGCACGCTGCACATGGCGGGCTACGACCTGCCGCTGGCCGAGATCAAGCGCTTCCGTCAATGGCAGAGTAAAACGCCGGGCCACCCCGAAGTGCATCACACGCCCGGTGTGGAAACGACCACCGGCCCGCTCGGCCAGGGTGTCGCCAACGCCGTCGGGTTCGCCGTGGCTGAGTCGCATCTCGCGGCCGCGTTCAATCGCGCCGGTCATGACATCGTCGATCACTACACCTACTTCGTGGCGGGCGACGGCTGCCTCATGGAAGGCATCTCGCACGAAGCGGCCAGCTACGCCGGTCACGTCAAGTTGGGCAAGCTGATCGGCTTCTTCGACGACAACGGCATCACGATCGACGGCAGCACGGATCTCTCGTGCAGCGACAACGCCGAACAGCGCTTCGCCGCCTACGGCTGGCAGGTGTTGCATGTGGCCAATGTGAACGACCTCGCCGCGATCGACGCGGCGATCGCTGAAGCGAAGGCCGACACGCAGCGGCCCACGATGATCATCACCAAGACGCACATCGGCTTCGGGTCGCCGAATAAGCAGGACACGGCGAAGGCGCACGGTGAACCGTTGGGTGCGGCCGAGATTGCGCTCACGAAGACCGCGTACGGTTGGCCCAGCACCGAACCATTCTTCGTGCCCGATGCCGCGCGCGCGCATTGGACGGAGCGCGTGGCCACGCGGGCCGCGTCGCACACCGAGTGGAAGGCGAAGTGGGCCGCGTATCAGGCGGCGCATCCCGAGCTGGCGGCCGAGTTGCTGCGCCGGAACACCGGCACCGTGACCGCTGCACTCGACAGCGCCTTCCCGGTGTTTGATGCCAAGAGCGGCAACGTGGCGAGTCGTGCCGCGAGCGGCGTGGTAATCAACGCGATTGCATTGGCCGCGCCGGAGCTGGTGGGTGGCAGCGCCGATCTCACGGGGTCGAACCTCACGAACGTGAAGGGCGCGACGTACTACGCCCCCACGGCCGCCGCCGGTCGCAATTTCCATTTCGGCATTCGCGAACATGCGATGGGCGCGATCATGAACGGCATGGGACTGCACGGCGGTATCATCCCCTACGGCGGCACGTTCCTAGTGTTCAGCGACTACATGCGTCCGGCCATTCGCCTGGCCGCCCTCATGGGGGTGCAGGCGATCTATGTGTTCACGCACGATTCCATCGGACTGGGCGAAGACGGCCCCACGCACCAGCCCATCGAGCATCTCACGGCGCTGCGCTGCATCCCGAATTTGCTGGTGCTGCGTCCCGCCGATGCCGATGAAGTGAGCGAAGCGTGGCGCGTGGCGATTGCGCATCGCACCGGTCCGTCGGCTATCGTGCTCACGCGTCAGAAGCTGTCGTATTACAACGAGTCGGCGCGGGCACGGGCCGGTGTGCCGCGCGGGGCGTACGTGGTGGCCGATACGAACGGCGTGCCGAACGTGGTGCTCTTGGCGAGCGGTTCGGAAGTCGAAATTGCGCTGGCGGCCCGTGAGAAGTTGGCTGCCAACGGCGTGAACGCGCGGGTGGTGAGCTGCCCCAGCCTCGAACTGTTCGCCCGCCAAGACGCCTCGTATCGCGCCAGCGTGCTGCCCGCCGGCGTGCCGCGTGTGGCGGTAGAAGCGGCGCATCCGATGTCGTGGTACCAGTGGGTGGGCGACACGGGGGCGATCGTCGGCATCTCCACCTTCGGCGCCAGCGCTCCGGCGCCTACGCTCTACGAGAAGTACGGCATTTCGGCCGACAACGTGACCGCCACTGTGACGGAGCTGCTGGGCGCCTAGTCAGGTTGGTATGACTCGGCGTGATCAGTTCGGCAACCGCTACCGACGCAGCGCGCGCCCTGCGAACACGTTCATCATCTTCCGCTCTTGCACCGCCGCCTGGCCGTTCACGAACACCCACACCATGCCGGTAGACAACGTGGTCGGCTCTACGTAGGTCGCATCGTCGCGGATGGTCTTCGGATCGAACACGATCACATCGGCAAAGGCACCAGCCCGTAAAACGCCGCGATCGACCATGCGATATGTCTCCGCCACCTGCCCCGACGACGCGCGCACCATCCGCTCCATCGTGATCACCGGCTTGTCGAGCACGTAGCGACGAATCTTGCGCGGGTACGTGCCATACAGGCGCGGGTGTCCGCCCGACCCGTCGGAGCTCGTCATCACGTACGGATCCTTCATGAACGTTTCGATATCGGCTTCGGTCATGTTGAACGACGCCACGCTCATGTCGAGCCCCTCGTTGATCATCGCCAACGCCGTCTCCACCGCCGGCATGTTTCGCTCGGCCGCCGCCTGCTTGAGTGTCTTGCCGAGATACGACTTGGCCGCGGCACTGCCACCGGTGAGCAGCAGCGTGCTGTCGCCACCGCGACGACGCAGGTTATCGCGCATCTCCACCAGCATCTTCGCACGCAGCGTGGCGTCGGCAATGCGCAGCTTGAGCGAATCGTTGCCGCCCGCCTGCGCCCAACGTGGCACCAACGCCGCACTTAATCCTGTGCCGCTGGCCGTCCAAGGATACTGATCGGCCGTGACCACGCAGCCCTTGGCGCGCGCCTCACGCATGATGCCCAACACGCTGTCGGCTTTGCCCCACACATCCACACCGAGCGTCTTAATGTGTCCCACGTTCGCCGTGAGACCCGACTCGCAGCCGATACGAATCGTTTCGCGGACCGACGCGAGCAACCCGATCGTGTAACTCGACTCGTCGCGCTGATGTGTGTCGTACACGCCGCCGAACGGTTTCGCGGCCGAGATCACAGCGATCGCTTCATCGGTGCTGGCGTAGCTCTGCGGCGCGTAGAACAGCCCCGAGCCCACGCCAAGCGCACCTTCCTTCATGGCTTTCGTAATGAGCGCGCGCATAGAGTCGATCTGCACCTTCGTAGCCGGCGCCGACGACGCACCCATCACGTGCGAGCGCACGGTGCCGAAGCCCACCGTGGCGTACGCGTTCGTGCCGAGCCCCAGCATCTCCGACTCGTCAAGAATGCGCTTCACATCAAACGGTCCGCGCCCGTCGGGGCCGATCGTGACCGTCGTGACGCCCTGCATCAACGACGACGCGCTGAGGCGCCGCTCGGCGTTCAAGCGCGGCAGCCCTTCATAGGCATGGGTGTGCGGATCAATAAACCCCGGCGACACGATCAGCCCGGTGGCATCGATCCGACGTACGGCCGTGGTACCGCTCGGGATCGCACCAACGAATGCAATGCGATCACCGCGTATACCGACATTCGTGATGCGCCCTGCGGCGCCGGTACCGTCGTACACCATCGCGCCGGTGATGAGCACGTCTACGGCGCCTTGCGCCGGCAAGGCCGCGCCAACGGGCAGGGCGGCGAAGAACACACCGAGCACGCCAGCACGACGAGCGGATGAGAAGAAGGTCATGATGGGGAGAAGTGGATGGAAAGCGTGACCAACCATGCTACGCGCCGCACACCAGTGTCGCGGCCGCTAGATCTTCGAGCGCAAGTCCAACCGACTTGAACAGCGTGATCTGCGCGCGATCCGTGCGTCCCGGAATGGTACCCGCGACCAGTTCGCAGAGCTCGGCGACCACCTGCCCCCGAGGGAACACACCGCGCACCAGCGGATCGATCAGGTCGCCGGCCTCGCTTAGGGCACCGTCATAGCTGTCCACCACAATGCGACTGGCACACATCGTGTCGTCATCGGCTTCGCGCATCGTGGGCGTGAAGCCACCCACCAAATCCACGTGGGTGCCGGACGACAGCCATGCGCCCTCAACGACCGGCGTGCGGGACGTGGTGGCGGCACAGACGATGTGCGACGCAGCGAGCGCGACGCGTAACGCGTCGAGATTGCCGGGGCATGCCTCAACCGGCAGTCCTTCGCTGGCGAGCGCGTGGGCCAGCGCCGCCGCGCGGGACGGCGTGCGTCCCCAGATGCGTACGCGGGTGATAGCGGGCCGCATGGCGCAGTATGCCCGCACCATGTACGGGGCCAGCGTGCCCGTGCCGATCACCAACAGGTCGCTCGCGTCATCCCGCGCCAGATAGCTGGCGGCCAGCACCGACGTGGCCGCCGTGCGCCGCACCGTGAGCGCTTCACCGTCGAGCACCGCCAGCGGCTCACCGGTGTGCCGATCCAGCATAATGTACAGCGCCTGCACCGTGCGGGTGGCGCGCGCGTCGGGCATGAACGTCACCACCTTCACGCCAAGCGCGTCGTCGCTCCACGCCGGCATCAGGAGCAGGGAGTCCCGGTCGCTGAGCGCGTGCGCATGTCTCCGCGGCACGGTCGCACCAGCCGCGAAGGCGTCCCGCAACGCGGAGACCAGCGTGGACCACGGCAAAGCCGCGTGGACCTGTTCAGCGGAATGATACGGCAGCATCTTGGAATTCTATGTCTCCAGACGTTTTGCGGAACCAGCAGGTGGACCCTTCGACGAAAGTCGTGATCATCGGTGGTGGCGTGATGGGCGCCGCCACCGCCTCGTTCCTGGGCGCGCGCTTCGGTATCCGCGCTACGGTCCTCGAGCGCGACGCGTCGTATGCCCGGGCTTCGAGCGCGCTGTCGGTGTGCGCCATCCGGCAGCAGTTCTCCACCGAGATCAATATCCGGATCTCACAACAGAGTTTGGCGTTCTACCGCGACATCGGTCGTCAGCTGGCCGTGGGAGACGATCACCCCAGCATCGGGCTCGTGGAGCCGGGCTACCTGTATCTCGCCACCGACGCCGGCGCCCATGTGCTAGCGGAGAACCAGGCGTTGCAGGCGCAATGCAACGCGTCGGTAGCGCTGCTATCGCCGGCCGAGCTCTTGGTACGATTCCCGTGGCTGAGTGTTGACCAGATCGCGCTGGGCTCCCTGGGACTGTCGACGGCGACGAGTGGTGAGGGCTGGTTCGACGGGTATTCGGCGCTGCAGGCGTTCCGGCACCACGCCATCGCGCAGGGTGCGCGCTTTCTCGAGGCCGAGGCCGTCGACTTCGATGTGCGTGATAGCGGGGTGCAGTCGGTGATCACGGCACAGGGCGAGCGGGTGGCGGCTGACGCCGTCCTCATAGCCGCCGGCGCCTGGTCTTCACCAATTGCCGCGAAGCTCGGCTTCGATCTGCCCGTACGGGCCCGCAAACGCGACGTGTTCTCGTTGCAGGCACCGGGGCCATTGCCGGGGTGTCCGCTGGTGATCGACCCCAGTGGCTTCTGGTTCCGCCCCGATGGCGATGCGGGGCAATTCCTGTGCGGTTCACCACCGCGTGGCGACGATGTCGACGATGCGCCGCTCGATCAGGTGGATCGCGGTCTCTTCGACGAGTGGTTATGGCCGCGATTGGCCGTGCGCGTGCCGCAGTTCGATGAGTTGCGGGTAACCGGCTCGTGGGCGGGCTACTACGAGTACAACACGTTCGATCAAAACGGGCTGGTGGGGCGTCTGCCTGGCACCGACAACGTGTTCGTGGCGGCGGGGTTCTCGGGACATGGGCTGCAGCAGGCGCCAGCCGTGGGGCTCGGGATGGCCGAGTTGATCGCCACCGGCGGGTATCAGTCGCTCGATCTCTCGCCGCTGCATGTTGAACGCCTGTCGAATAACGCACCGCTTCTCGAACGGAACATCATTTAGATCCCGAGTGGCCTGAGCGACGGCGTGTGCATACCACCGAGGAACGGCGCGGTCTCCTAGGTCACCGCGGGAAGCAATACGCGAAAGGTGGAACCGACACCCACGGTGCTGTCGACCTGCAGCTGTCCTCCGGCCTGCAAGACGATGCCGTACACCATGGACAACCCGAGGCCGGTACCCTTTCCGACCGGCTTGGTGGTGAAGAAGTGCTCGAACAGATGCGCGCGGACATCTTCGCTCATGCCGGTGCCGGTGTCGGTGACGAGTAACTCCACGTACTCGCCCCTCGGGAGCCCCAGTGCGGCCACCTCGACGGGCAACTCGATACGGCGCTGACGCGTGGACAGTGTCAGCGTACCTCCCGATGCCATCGCGTCCCGCGCGTTCACGGACAGGTTCAGCAGCACCTGCTGCAGCTGCCCCGGATCGGCACGGACCATTGCCGGTTCCGAACTCAAGGCCAAGCGTATCACGATGTGCTCGCCGAGCAAACGCCGCAGCATCGACAGCGTCGTCTCGACGACGGTGTTCACGTCCAGCACCTGCGGCTCCRCCGCSGCCCGYCKGCTGAACGACAGCAGCTGCTTGGTCAACTCGGTCGCGCGATCACCAGCGTCAAGAATGCCATCAACCAGCCGCTGCCGTTCATCGTCGGGAGCGATCTCGTCTCGCAGGCCCTCGCCGCACCCCAGGATCACCGTGAGCAAATTGTTGAAGTCATGCGCCACGCCGGCGGCGAGGCGCCCGAGGGCATCGATCTTTTGCGCATGTCGCAACTGGTCTTCGGTGACGCGGTGCTCCGTGATGTCGAGCCCGTAGCCCAGGATATGCTGAATCACCCCGTCGGTGTCGTACACCGGCGACAGGAAGCGTCGGAAGTACCGTCGTTCGCCAGCACGGGTGAGGAATGATTCTTCAAACGTTTTCGATTGTCCGTTCTCGACGAGGTCGCGAATCAACTGCGTGCGCTGCCGCGACACCTCCGTTGGCAACCCACGAAACGCGCCGTACTGCTCGTCGGTCTTACCGACGATCCATGCGCGCACATCGGGGTCGGCAATAGCACTGGGCGTGACGAATTCATACGCGCCACTCGGCGAGAAGACGGCCAGCTGCGCCGGAAGGGCATCGAGGATGCGCCGATAGAAGTCGGTGACGCGGGCGACGGCACCAACGGCCTCCTGTTCTTCCGTGACGTCAGTGCACGACCACACCCAACCCGTCAGGACATCGGCATCGTAGAGCGCCCGCACCTTCCGGTCGATCGTACGTCCGCTGCGCTGACGCAGTCGATCATCGCGTCGGACCGCTTCCGACGACCGCCCATCCATAAACGCGTCAGGCTCATGAAACGTCGCCGCGGCGGTACCTAACGGATTATCGAGGTCGGTCTCCGCGAGGTTGAACAAGACACGAAAACCATCGTTGATCAGGACCACCTCGCCACCCACCCGTTCGATCAAGATCGCCCCCGGCAGTCCACTCTCGAGGGCAAGCGCGTACATTGAGGTGGTCGTGCGGTGGGGCATCGTCTGGTCGGCAATGAGCTACGGGTCTGTTTCGTTACGCAATAGGCAGGTTATCGGAGTATTCGCCGATTCGCGAGCGAACTCGACCGTGGGTGACGCACCTCGTGATCGGAGGACACACGACCGATTCGACGCTCCTCTCACTTCGAGGTGTTCATGTCCGCCATCCATTTAGAAACTCACCAGAGCCGCAACATCGGCTGGCTGCGCGCGGCCGTGCTGGGCGCGAATGATGGACTGATCTCGACCAGCAGTCTCGTGGTCGGCGTCGCGGCGGCACAGGCCGATCGCGCTTCGGTGGTGGTGGCGGCACTGGCGGGCTTGGTGGCCGGCGCGTTGTCGATGGCCGCCGGCGAGTATGTGTCGGTGAGTTCGCAGTCCGACACTGAGGCGGCCGACCTCGCACGCGAACAGATGGAGCTGGCCACCCAGCCCGAGCACGAACTCGCGGAGCTGGCCAGCATTTATGTGTCGCGCGGACTGAGCCCAGCGCTGGCCACGCAGGTGGCCGTGGAGCTCACCGCGCACGACGCACTTGGCGCGCACGCGCGCGATGAGCTGGGCATCCACGACCTCACGCGCGCGCGTCCGGTGCAAGCGGCCCTCGCCTCCGCCGCAGCCTTTGCCGTCGGCGCCGGCCTGCCCGTGCTATTCGTGTTCGTCGCCTCCGCGGAAATTCTCACACCAGTCGTGTTCGGCTCCACGATGGTGGCGCTGGGCGGACTGGGCATGCTGGCGGCGCACCTCGGCGGCGCGCCGCTGTGGCGCGGGGCGGCCCGCGTCACGTTCTGGGGCGCGATCGCCATGGTGTCGACGGCGCTGATCGGCAAACTCGTTGGCTCGCCGGTGTAGTACGCGATGGCCAAGTCACCCGTCGTGCAGAGCGCCAAGCGCGCGACACGCACCTTCAAGCAGCAAGTCAGCACACTCAGTGCCACGGCGGGCGCCACGTGGACCGCCTTCGTGGTGAACGGCATCGCCGGTGGAGCGCTCATGCAGTATGGCGTGATTCCGCGCACACGCACCGGGCTGCGCGGCATTCTCTTTGCGCCATTCCTGCACGCCAACATGCAGCACCTCATCGCCAACACCATTCCGTTTCTGGCGATGGGCTGGCTGGTCATGCTGCGCGATGCGCGACACTTTTTGCCGGTTACCCTGTTCGCGATGCTCGGCTCGGGACTCATGGCGTGGCTGCTCGGCGCGCCCGGCTCCGTCCACATCGGCGCCAGCGGCGTCGTGTTCGGTTACTTCGGCTTTCTGCTACTTGGCGGCTGGTACGCGCGCAGCTTCATGAGCATCACGCTCAGTATGCTTGTGGCCGTCCTCTGGGGCGGCCTCGTGCTCGGTATCGCACCGGGTCAGGCGGGCATCAGTTGGCAGTCGCACCTCGGTGGCTTCATCGCGGGTGTGCTGGCAGCGCGGCGGTATCGCAGGGCGTAGGCCAGGCGTAGGCCGGGCGTAGGCGGGCATCACCCCACGTATCGGCCGACCGTCGACCGGTCTTGCGCCCCGCCGTACAATCGTCGATACCATCTGTGATCGACGCGTCACCGACCTCCCACTCTCCCGCATCCCATGCCCCGTTCTGCTGCCTTCAGCCCGCGCGGTCCCGCCGCCATCGGCCCGTACTCACACGCCGTCTGGGCGGGTGACCTGCTGTACTGCTCCGGTCAGACGCCCATCGACCCGGCCACCACGAAACTCATCGATGGCGATGTCACCGCACAGACGCACCGTGTGTTCGACAACCTGCAGGCCGTGGTGGAAGATGCCGGTCTGACCATGGACGACGTGATCAAGTGCAACGTGTACCTCACCGACATGGCGAATTTTGCCGCCATGAACACCGCCTACACCACGCGCTTCTCAGCGCCGTTCCCGGCCCGTACCACGGTGGCAGTGGCCGGGCTGCCGCTCAACGCGTCGGTCGAGATCGAACTGGTGGCCAAGCGCCCGTAACGCGGTGGCTGGACGTCCGGTACGCCACGAGGGGCCGGTCCATGGCGGACCGGCCCCTCGTGTATGCACGGGCGCGGGGAGAAAAACGGCCCCCGCGGCCGATTCGGTAGCTACCGGTTAAATGGCCGGCACCGCCATCGTGATGCCGTTGGCCGCCAGCAGCGCACGCAGGCTGCGAGCCCTCGCCATGAGCGTCTTCGCCTCAGCCACCGCCGCTTCCACCGCCGCCTTGGCCGACGTGGCTTGGCTTTGCACCGACGCGCTCGGCGTCTCCCACACGCCCAACATGCCGCTCTTCACCGCACCCAAGCGCGCCAGCACATTGGCATCGTTCGAGCCGAAGCCCGCGCCACCGCCACCGCCACCGCCGGGGCCGAAGGCGACCACCGGCGCACCCGCACCGAGCTTAGCCCGAACGGCGTCGAAGTCCTTCCGGAACGCCGCGAACTGCGTCTTCACACTATCGGCCAGCGTCGGCGTGGAATCCATCTTGGCTGCCGCCTTCCGCACTTCCGCCAAGAGCGCCGTCATCGGCGCCGCCGCTGCCGCGCCCGCCTGCTGTGCGGTGTGCAGCTCCGTGGCGAGCGCATTGTAGGCCACGCGCTCCGCTGCTGTGAGCTGCACCTCGGGGTCCATCACGATGGTGAGCGGCTTCGATGCTACCGTTTTGCCGTCGACCACCAGCGCCACCGTGTACGTGCCCGGCAACACCAGCGGACCCTGATTGGCGCCACCGCCGCCACGGCCGAATCCACCGCCACCCGCGCCGGCACCGCCCGCCGCCGCGCACGGGTTCTCCGGCAGATAACCGATCGTCGGCAACGGCGTGGGCAAGCCCGCGATCGGGCCGCGACCACCGCCACCAAATCCACCGCCACCACCACCAGGACCCCCAGCCGGCGGACCACCGGCCGGCGCGGCATCAGGGATCGGCTCCACGCGCTGATCCCAGCACACGGTCTGGATGCCCGCCACGTTCTTGGCCGTCGGCACCGCGAGCTCACGCACCGCCGCACCGTTGGCATCGCTGATGCGCAGCATCGGATTGGTGACCGCCTTCTTCAGGTGCATCTGCAGCACCGTTTCCGTGGGCGGGTTTTCACCGGTGAAGAATTGATGTCCCCAGAACTCATCGTTCCGGTCGTCCTTGGCCTTCCACTGCAACGACGAGCCCGGCGTGAACAACGTCGCATCCGCCTTCTGCGCCGCGCTGAACTCTTGGATCGGTTCGAGGTGATCGAGAATCCAGAGCGCGCGACCATGCGTGGCCACCAGCAAGGCGTTGTCACGCGGATGAATCGCGAGCTCGTCCACGCGCACCGTGGGGAAGTTCGCCTTCAACCGCTTCCACGACTTGCCGCGATCGAGTGTGAGGAAGATGCCCGTTTCGGTGCCCACGTATAGCACGTCGGGATTGCGCGTGTCTTCGGTGAGCGTGCGCACGACTTCGCCGTTCAGTCCCGACGTGATTGCACGGAACGTCGCGCCGAAATCGGTGCTCATCCACACATACGGCGCGTAGTCGTTCTGCCGGTAGTTCGCGACGGTGATGTACACCGTGCCCGACTCGAAGCGCGACGGCACCACTTCCGACACGAACGCGTGACCGGCCGGGAAACCCGGCAGGTTCTTCGTGATGTTCTGCCACGTGGCGCCGTTGTCCTTCGACATGCTCACCGTGCCATCGTCGGTGCCGGTGTAGAACACGCCCTTCTGCTTCGGCGACTCCGACAGCGCCACAATCGTGGGCCACTGTGAAATACCGTCGTTACGCGAGATCGCGATGTCGCTGCCTTTCAGGCCCATCGTCACGATGTCGTCGCGCTTCTCGTTCTTCGTGAGGTCGGGGCTGATCGCTGTCCACGAGTCACCGCGATCGGTGCTGCGGAACACGCGATTAGCCGCCGCCAGCAGCACGCTGGGATCATTCGGCGACAGCATGAGCGGCGTGTCCCAATGAAAGCGATACGCTTCGCCGGCCGTGGCGTTCACCACGTTCTGCGGCGTGGGGCGAATCGCCTTCGACTCACCGGTCACCTTGTTGCGACGCACCATGTTGCCGTCCTGCGACTCGGTATAAATGATGCGCGAGTCACGCAGATCGGGAATGGCCACGAAGCCGTCGCCGCCAAGAATCTGGAACCAGTCGTAATTGAAGATGCCGCGGTTCATGCGCGACGCACTCGGCCCACACCAGTCGTAGTTATCCTGCATGCCGCCACACACGTTGTACGGCGTCTCCATGTCGAAGCTCACATGGTAGAACAGGCCGACCGGCACATTGGGAAGGAACGACCACGTGCGGCTCATATCGTACGACGTGGAGAGACCACCGTCACTGCCGATGATCACGTGATCCGGGTTCTTCGGATTGATCCAGATGCCATGCACGTCGTCGTGCGTCACCAGGGCCACATCGGTTTCGAAGGTGCGGCCGCCATCGAGCGACAGGTGCAGGCCAACGCCACCCATGTAAATGCGATCGGGATTCACCGGATCGATGCGCAACTGGCTGAAATACATCGGGCGTGCATTCGTGTTGCTCTGCTTGGTCCACGTCGCGCCGCCATCGTTCGACTTGTACAGTCCGGACACGCCCGCGACGACGCCGCGCGCGGCCGGCGCCGCCGGTGCCGGGTTCATGTTTTCCGTGGCCGCTCCAGCGCGCTGCGCTGACGGGGCGGGGCCTTCCACCGTGGCATACACGATGTTCGGGCTCTGCCGGAACACGTCCACCGAAATGCGTCCCAACGGACCCGTTGGGAATCCGGTGCCAGTCACCTTGACCCACGTCTCGCCGCCGTCGGTCGACTTCCACAACGCGCTGCCGGGGCCACCGCCGTTCATGCAGCAGGCCGTGCGACGACGCTGATACGTGGAGGCAAACAGGATGTTCGGATCGGTCGCCGACATCACGAGTTCATTTGCGCCCGTCTCGTCGTCCACCGTGAGCACCTGCTTCCAGCTCTTGCCACCATCGGTGGTCTTGTACACGCCACGGTCACCGCCGGGGCCAAACAACGGACCGGTCGCCGCCACCAACACCACATCGTTGTTGGTGGGATGCATGACGATACGATTGATGTGCTTCGACTGCGGCAACCCCATCATCGCGAACGTCTTGCCACCATCAGTCGACTTGTAGATCCCGCCGCCCCATGACGTGCTCTGGCGGTTGTTCGACTCGCCGGTGCCCACCCACACGAGATCGGGGTTGATCTGCGACACGGCCACATCACCGATCGCGATCAGCCCCTGATCCTGAAAGAGCGGCGTGAACAGCGCGCCGTTACTGGTGGTCTTCCACACGCCGCCGTGGGCCGAACCGACATACCAAATGGCCGGATTGGCTTCGTAAATGGCGAGGTCGGAAATACGCCCCGACATCGTGGCGGGCCCGATGGAGCGGAAGTGCAGCTTATCAAACTCCTGCGCGTGCACCGCGAGGGGTGCACACAGGAGCGAGAGCGCCGCCAACAAGGCGGCACGACTGTGCAATGTCCTGGACATGGAAGGATTCAGCGGGAGGAGGGGAGCGGGTCGCCGCGGGGGCTCAATCAATCAACGGTGCGCTAATCTGGCGAGTCCGCCTCGTGCCGTCCATGCCCTGCGGCCACAGCGATCGGCCGATGACGGCTGGAGCACACACCTCGGGTAGCTGGCGGTGGTGCTGAATGGCGAGATCGCGACTACCGCATGTAATGGCAGTTATACCCGTACGGATTCTTCTGCAGGAAATCCTGATGCTCGCCCTCGGCCGTCCACCAGGTGGCTTCCGGCGCGATCTCGGTCGTAATCGGTCGCTTCCACAGCCCCGACTGCGCCACGCGCGCCTTCACGAGCTCCGCCGTCTCGCGCTGCTCAAGCGTCGTGTAGAAAATCGACGAGCGATACTGCGTGCCCACGTCGTTGACCTGACGGTTCAACGTGGTGGGATCGTGCAACCGGAAGAACCAGTTTTCCAGCAGCGACTCGAAACTCAGCACCGTGGGATCGAACACAACGCGCACCGCTTCGGCATGCCCCGAGGCACTCTCGTGCGTGTCGTCATACACCGGGTGCTCGAGCCAGCCGCCCGTGTACCCCACGTCGGTGTCGAGCACGCCCGGCACGGCGCGCAGAATCTCTTCCACGCCCCAGAAGCAGCCACCGGCCAGAATCGCGACCTCGGTCTGCAGCGTGCTCATACGAACAACCGCCGGAATTCGCCATACCCTTCCGCGTCGAGCTGCTCGAGCGGAATGAAACGCAATGACGCGGAGTTGATGCAGTAGCGAAGCCCACCGGCTTCGCGCGGGCCGTCGTCGAACACGTGACCCAAATGTGAGTCGGCGTCTTTCGACCGCACTTCCACCCGGCGCATGCCGTGCGTGCGGTCTTCCTTCTCCAACACTTGCGGCGCCACCGGCTTGGTAAAGCTCGGCCAGCCGCAGCCGGAGTCGAATTTGTCGAGCGATGAAAACAGCGGCTCACCACTCACGATATCGACATATAAGCCGGCTTCGTGGTGATCCCAGAAGGCATTGCGGAACGGCGGCTCGGTACCCGACTGCTGGGTGACGGTGAACTGCTCGCGCGTGAGCGTCCGAGCCAGTTCGTCAACAGAGGGCTTTTTGAAGTCAGACATAGTGGAGGATATACACAAAACGGGTGCCCGGAGTGCCCGCCACGGGTGCCCGGAGTGCCCGCCACGGAGTGCCCGTGGCGGGTGCCTTTCCGTATCTTACGCTGGTGCACAATCTCCGCTTCGACAATCGCTTCGTAAACGAACTGCCGGGAGACCCCGACCGGTCGACTCGACGCCGACAGGTGCTCGGCGCCGCCTGGAGCGCGGCCGCTCCCACCCCCGTGGCCGACCCCGCGCTGGTGGCCCACGCCCACGAGGTCGCCGCCCTCGTCGGCATCGCCGAACAGGACGTGCACTCGCCCACGTTTGCCCGCCTGTTCGGGGGGAACGAGCTACTCCCAGGCATGGATCCGTACGCCGCCTGCTACGGCGGGCATCAGTTCGGGAACTGGGCCGGTCAGCTGGGCGACGGACGGGCCATGTCGCTGGGCGAAGTGGTGAACGCCGCCGGCGAGCGCTGGGAGCTGCAGCTCAAGGGGGCCGGTCCCACGCCGTACTCGCGCACCGCCGACGGCCGCGCGGTGCTGCGTTCGTCGATTCGCGAGTTTCTGTGCAGCGAAGCGATGCATCATCTGGGGGTGCCGACCACCCGCGCCCTGTCGCTCGTGTCCACTGGCGATCGCGTGGTGCGTGACATGTTCTACAACGGCAACGCCGCGCCGGAACCGGGTGCCATTGTGTGCCGCGTCGCGCCGTCGTTCATCCGCTTCGGCAACTTCGAGATTCTCGCCGCGCGCGATGACCTCGCGTTGCTCGCCCAGCTCGTTGACTTCACCATCGCGCGCGACTTTCCCGCGTTGGCCGGCATCGCTGAGCCCACCGAACGCCGTGTCGCGTGGTTTGCCGAAGTGTGCGAGCGCACCGCCCACATGATCGTGCACTGGATGCGCGTGGGCTTCGTGCACGGCGTGATGAACACCGACAATATGTCGATTCTTGGTCTCACGATCGATTACGGTCCGTACGGCTGGCTCGACAACTTCGATCCCACCTGGACGCCCAACACCACCGATGCCAGCACGCGCCGGTATCGCTTCGGACAGCAGCCGGCCATCGCGCAGTGGAACCTCGTGCGCCTCGCCGAATCCATCGCGCCACTCTTTGAGACGGGCGACGCCGTGCAGAGCGCTCTCGAGCGATTCGGCGACGTGTATATGGCCGAGTACGAAGCGATGAATGCGGCCAAGTTCGGCTTTGTAGCGCGTGGTGAGGCCGAGCAGCTGTTGGTACGCGAAGGATTCGCGCTGTTGTTCGAAGCCGAGGTCGACTACACGCTGTTCTTCCGCGCGCTGGGAAACATCGGCGACACACTGCCGGCGGACCATCCTATCAGCGTACTGGGCGACGTGTTCTACGACGACGCCAAGCGCGAGGCTAAGGCCGATGCGCTCAATGCGTGGCTACGCCGCTGGCACGCACTGGTGCAGCAGCATGGCCGGAGCGCCGCCGATCGTCGTGCCGCGATGCACGCCGTGAATCCGCGCTATGTACTGCGCAACTATCTCGCGCAACAGGCCATCGACGCCGCCACGGACGGTGATGCGTCGCTGGTGCACACGCTGCTCGAGGTCATGCGCCGGCCGTACGACGACCAGCCGGAATTCGCGCACTTCGCCGCGCGCCGGCCCGAGTGGGCGAGGGTCAAGGCCGGGTGTTCGATGTTGAGCTGCAGTTCGTAACCCAACTGGCCGCGCTTACTTTCGCACCTGCTCCTGCTTCGCCTGATTGCGCGTGACGCCGGAGATGAACAGCAGCGCCTCTTGCTGGCTGATCGCCGCGCCCTGCTCCGTGCCATCGCTCACTTCAAAAATCCGCACCCCAAGCCCGCGAATATCGAAGCGCAGCCGGCCGTCACTGTACTTGAGATTCTCGATGTACGTGGACGGCACGCTCACCCGGCTTCCTGGCATGTACACGTGCACGGAGTCACCGATCAGCTCCAGCGCAAAGCTGTTGTCCGCCGACACGAGCTGCATATCGTTCGGGCCAAGCGTTTGCGCCTCGGCGAGCTTCGCGGGCTTCTCACCGCACGCAAGGGAGCCGAACGTGGTCAGCAGCAGCAACGCGCGGAACACCGGTATCATGGACGAACGCATCAGCCATCTGGCGTAGAAAGGCGGGGAGTAGTCAGCGGGGGCGTCACGCCGCATCTTTAGCATGAGCAGAGAACAATATGACGCCGAGCCGATGAGAATATGAAACGCCGCACTTTTCTGCTGGCTGGGTTGGGTACCGGAGGTGCGCTGTTTTTGGGCTGGGCGCTGCTCCCCCCGCGCCAGCGGCTCGTCGGGGGCACGCGTCCCGATACCGGCGGCACGGCCGTCGCGCTCAACGGCTGGCTTACCATCGCCCCCGACGACACGATCACCGTGGTGGTGCCCAAAGCCGAGATGGGACAGGGCACGCACACCGCGTTGGCGATGCTCCTGGCGGAAGAGCTCGAGTGCGATTGGGCGCGCGTGCGGGTGGAGTACAGCCCGATCGATAAGATCTACGGCAATGTGTCGGCACTGGTGGAGGGGCTGCCGTTCGCCCCCGAAGCCGACGGCACGCTGGTGCGCGGGATTCGCTGGATGATGGCCAAGACCGCGCGTGAGCTGGGCGTCATGATGACCGGTGGATCGTCGAGTGTGCGCGACTGCTGGATGCCGATGCGCGAAGCCGGTGCATCGGCGCGGGCGTCACTCATCGCAGCGGCCGCCGCCACCTGGGGCGTGACCGCATCGACCTGTCGCGCTGAACAAGGCACGGTGATCAGTGCCGACGGTCGTCGATTGCGCTTCGGCGAACTCGCCGCGCTTGCGGTGTCGCATCGGCCATCCGAGATCACACTCAAGGCGGCCGCCGCCTTTACCGTCGTCGGTACACCGAGGCCGCGTCTCGATTCCGCGGCCAAATCAAACGGTACCGCGACGTACGGCATCGACGTGTCGTTGCC
The DNA here is from genome assembly GCA_002737115.1 of Gemmatimonadota bacterium. GTDB lineage: Bacteria > Gemmatimonadota > Gemmatimonadetes > Gemmatimonadales > Gemmatimonadaceae > Gemmatimonas. The sequence continues at coordinate 31,396 of NSHR01000010.1, forward strand.
CAACATGCTCTATGCGGCCGTGGTCATGAGTCCGTTCGGTGCCACCACTCCACCGTCGGTGACGGCGGCGCAGATGACCCAGAGCCGCGCGATGCCCGGTGTGCGCGCGGTGCTATCGCTGCCAGGCAGCAGATACGGCGACCCGCCAGCGTTGGCGGTAGTCGCCGAATCGTGGTGGCAGGCGCACAAGGCAGCGCGTGCTCTGGCCACGGCAACCGCCGCTGGGGCAAGCGCCGCTGGGGCAAGCGCCGTGTCGACAGTGACCGTGCTGCAGGACATTCGCCGTACGCTGCGCAACGACGACGGCTTGCCGCTGCGCTTTTTCGGTGGTGCGAAGAAGGTGCTCGCGGCGGCGTCACGTACCGTCGACGCTACGTACGAAGCGCCGTACCTCGCGCACGCCACGATGGAACCGATGAATGCCACCGTGCGTGTGTCGAACGATGGGGCCGAGCTGTGGACCGGCACGCAGGTGCCCGGCTATGCGCGCGCGGCGGTGGCACACGTGCTTGGCCTCGACGAAGACAACGTCACGGTGCATCAACACATCCTTGGCGGTGGGTTCGGTCGACGGCTCGATGTGGACTACATCGCACAGGCGGCGGCGATCGCGAAGACGGTGCCCAATGTTCCCGTGCAGCTGATCTGGTCGCGCGAAGATGACATGCAACATGATTTCTATCGTCCGGCCACGGTGTCCCGACTACGCGCGGCGCTCGACGCCGATGGACGCGTCACGGCATTCGTCGCGCACTCGGCGGGACAGGCGCCATTCAAGGCGTACAGCAAACGCGTAGGGTTCCTGCTCACCCAGTCGGGGCCCGATCGCACATCGAGCGAAGGGACGTGGGATCAACCCTACGCCTTTCCCGCGCTACACACGTCGCACAGTGAAACCGACAGTGCAATTCCGGTGGGCTCGTGGCGCAGCGTCGGGCATTCACATCAGGCGTTCTTCGTCGAGAGCTTTATCGACGAACTCGCGGCCGCCGCCAAGCAGGACCCGGCGGCGTATCGCGCCGCGCTGCTGCAGTCGCATCCGCGCGCGCTACGCGTGCTGCAACTGGCCGCCGCCAAGAGTGGATGGGGCGCACCGCTGGAACCAACCGCCGACGGTCGCCCGCGTGCTCGCGGCATGGCTCTGCACGCCGCCTTCGGCTCGATCGTGGCCGAAGTGGCCGAGGTGTCGGTGGCACGCGACGGACGCATTCGCGTGCATCGCGTGGTCGCCGCCATCGACTGCGGACTCGCCGTGAATCCGAACATCATCGCGCAACAGATCGAGAGCGGCATCATCGACGGACTCTCGGTGGCCCTCAACGGCGAGCTGGTGATCGAGGACGGCGCGCCGCGCCAGTCAAATTTTTACGAGTATCGCCTGCTGCGCATCGACGAGTGTCCCGTGATCGAAACACACATTGTGCCCAGTCTCGACGTGCCGTCTGGTGTTGGCGAGCCGGGACTCCCGCCCATCGCACCCGCCGTGGCGAACGCCCTGTTCACACTCACCGGCACGCGCCTGCGCGCACTGCCGTTGCGGATGCCGAGCGAGGCCGCATCATGAATACGCCGAACAGTGATCCGATCACGCTGGTGGTGAACGGCGCACCCGCCACAGTCGGTGTGGACGCCGACACGCCCTTGCTCTGGGTGCTGCGGCAAACGCTCGGACTACCCGGCACGAAGTTCGGCTGCGGCATTGCCGCATGCGGTGCCTGCACGGTGCATCTGGATGGAGTGCCAGTGCCCGCCTGTGTCACGCCGGTGTCGGCCGCCGTTGGCAAGGCGATCACCACGATCGAAGGCCTTCACGGAGCGGTGGCCGAGGCGGTGCAAAGCAGCTGGGCCGCCCTCGACGTGCCGCAGTGCGGGTACTGTCAGTCGGGCCAAGTCATGTCGGCCGTGGCGCTGCTGAGCGCGAACGCGACACCATCGGATGCCGACATCAATACAGCGATGCAAGGCAATCTCTGTCGGTGCGGCGCCTATCCCCGCATTCGCGCGGCCATTCATCGCGCCGCGGAAGCGCTGCCCACCCGTCAACAACGATCGACCTGATGGGCGGCATCATGCGCCGCGTGGTGCATGGTGCCGTGCTGTTCCGCCCACAACCCCTTCACACTACTCTGCTGCCATGCGGTTTTTCGGATGGCTCTTCCTGGCGACGCTGTCGCTGGTGCTCATGGTGCAGCTCCGTCTCATCGACGGCGCGCTCGCGTCGCCCGACACCCCATGGGGCATCGTGGGCTTCGAGCTGGCGTTCACGCGCGACCGCGCCGCCGCCATCATCGCGGTGTGGCGCAGCATGGGCGTCACGGACAGCGCACTCGTCAGTCTTGGAGTCGACGTCGCGTTCCTGCTGGTCTATCCGTTCATGTTCCGGAGCCTCGTACAGCTCCTGCGACGCGACGACGGCTCGACCTTCCAGCAGCTCGGCGTGCGCCTGTCCGCCGCCGTGCTCGTCTGCGTCCCACTCGACGCGATCGAGAACGCCCTGCTCTGGTGGATGCTCGACGCCGGCGCGTCGACCCCGCTGGCGGTGGCCGCCGGTGTGGCGGCCAGCCTCAAGTTCCTGCTAGTCGTCGTGACAGCCGCATGGTGCGGAGCGGCACTGATACGACGGTTCGCTCAGGGCGGTTGGCGTAAAGCGGTGGGTACGGACTCGTAAAACGGGAACCTCCTTCCTCCTCCCTCCCGTTCGCTCCCCAGCAATGCCAACTACCCTCGCCTTCGTCGCCCCCTGGGAATCCTCGCGCGCCGTCGCGAACATCCCCCGTGAACCCCGCGACGACGTCGTCGTGCTGCTGCTGGAATCGGTCGCCAAGGGTTCCTCCCTGCCGTGGCACCGCCAAAAGCTCGTCCTGCTGCTGTCGTCCATGCAGCACTTCGCCGCCTCCCTCGAAGCGGCTGGGTACCGGGTGGCCTACCGCGCGGCGGAGAGCTACGCCGAGGGGATCGCCGCCGCCGCCGCCGAGTTTGATGCCGCCAAGGTCGTCGCCACCGAGGGGCGTGAGCAGGACATGGTCGATGAACTCGATCGTGCCCGCACGCTGCTGGCATCCGATGGCCGCCGCCTGACCCTGCGCGAAGACCGCGGCTTTCTCGCCACCCGCGAGGAATTCGCCACCTGGGCCCGCGGGCGCAAAGAGCACCGGATGGAGTTCTTTTACCGGGAAATGCGCCGCAAACATGGCATCCTCATGGAGGCCGACGGCACGCCATCGGGCGGTCAGTGGAATTTCGACGCCGACAACCGGAAGCCGTGGCCCAAAGGCCGCGCGGCGCCCGAGGTGTGGCGCGCGGAACCCGACGCCATCACGCGCGCCCAGATGGATCGCGTGCGCACGTGGCGGAACCGCTGGGGCAGCGTGGACGCCTTTGCCCTCCCGGTCACCCGTAGCGATGCCAAAGCCTGGCTCGATCGGTTCATTGCCGAACGACTACCCGAGTTCGGGCCCTACGAAGACGCGCTCGTGCACGGCGCCCCCGACCTGCTGCATTCCACGCTGTCGTCGATCCTCAACGTCGGGTTGCTGCATCCGCTGGAATGCGTGCGCAAAGCCGAAGCCGCGTGGCGCGCCGGGCTCGTCCCCATCGCCTCGGCCGAAGGCTTCATAAGGCAGATCCTGGGCTGGCGCGAGTACATCCGCGGCATGTACTGGCACCTCATGCCCGGCCTCCGCACCGCCAACGCGCTGAACGCCACGCGCGAGTTGCCGCGCTGGTTCTGGGCACCCGACGGCGAAGCGTACGACGACTCAGCGGCCACCGGCGCGCCGTGCGAGATGCGCTGCCTGGCCGACAGCATCCGGCAGGTGCGCGATCACGGGCGCGTGCACCACATCGCCCGCCTCATGGTGCAGTGCAACATCGCCACCCTCATCGGCGTCGAACCAGCCGCGCTGTCACGCTGGTACTGGAGCGCCTTTACCGACGCGTATGAGTGGGTGGAGCTGCCCAACGTGGTCGGCATGGGCACCTGGGGTGACGGCGGCGCACTCGCCTCCAAGCCGTACGTGGCATCGGGGGCGTACATCAACCGCATGAGCAACTACTGCGCGAGCTGCCGCTACGACGTGAAGCAGCGCACCGGTCCCGATGCCTGTCCGGTGAATGTGCTGTATTGGGATTTTCTGGCGTCGCATCAGGCGCGCTTCGCCAATCATCCGCGCATGCGCATGATGTTCGTGCACGTGAAGAACATCGCCGAGCCGGAGCTGGTGCAGATCCGCACGCAGGCGGCGGCGTTTCGCGAGGGGCTGGCGTACGACAACGCTTTCGCGCCGTAGCCACGTTCGCAGCGGTGGCGCGTTGCTGAACGGGCCTCGCGTACTCTAGCTTCCACGGGTGGACACGCCCGCCCCGCAGCGCACCCGCCTGCACGCTCGACCGCCGCAATCGACCCCGACGCATCGCAAGCAGTTGCGCGCGTTGGTGCGGGAAGGCTGCGAGAACCGGCCCGGCGTGTATCGCATGCTCGGCCCTACCGGCACGGTGATTTACGTGGGGCAGTCGCGCGTGCTGCGCACCCGACTGATGTCATACTTCCGGGCGAAGGGGCGCGACAAGGGCGCCCGGATTCTGCGCCACGCGTTTCAGATCGAGTGGGAGTACACCAACACCGAGTTCGGCGCGCTGCTGCGCGAACTGCGGCTCATCAAGCAGTATCGTCCGCACTTCAACTCGATGATGGTGCAGGACGAGTGGCCACGCGCCTATGTCGCGCTCACCGGTGGCACGGTGCCGGGACTGCGCGTGGTAGCCCGTTCCGACGATCCCGGCGCGATCGCGCTGTTCGGGCCGTTCCGTCGGGTGGCGCAGCTGCGCGAGGCGGTGCGGGCGCTGGCCGAAGGCACCGGCCTGCGCGACTGCGTGCACGATGACGTGGTGCGTATCACCGGCAGCGCCGCGAGCCGCGGCAGCACGCTCTGGTTCGACGACGATCCCACCTCGCGTCCAAAGCGCGGCGCCAGCCGTACCCGCGCCCCCGGCTGTTTGCGACACGAGCTCGGCACCTGCGCCGGTCCGTGCATCGGTGCGGGCGCCTCGCAGCCGTATCGCGACGCGGCGGTGGCCGTGCGCGCCTTTCTCGACGGCCGGAGCGACGCGCCGGTGCGCACGCTCGAAGCGGCCATGCACGCCGCGGCTGAGCAGCTCGCGTTCGAGCGCGCGGCAGTCATCCGCGATCGGCTGGCGCTGGTGAGCTGGCTGCACGAACGGGTCCAGAACTTTCACGCCAACGTGGATCGCCTCACCTTCCGCTACCACGCTGTGGGACCCGGTGAGCAGGAGTGGGTCTACTTCGTACGGCGTGGCACCGTGCGCGCCGAAGTGCCCGCCCCGAAAACGCCGGAGGAGCGCGCGGCCTTTCGCGAGCTCGCGACGAAGGTGTTCACAGGACCCGATCCCTCGGGGGCTGACATCCCGACCCACGACCTCGACGAGTTCTATCTCGTGGCCAGCTGGTTCCGTCGGCGACCGAACGAAAAAGCCCGCACCCGCGTGGCCGTACGCACGGCCACGCGGCGCGAAACGCCGTCCCCAACGTAAAGCCTGCGCGCCATCATGCAGGCTATCGCGCAAGCGCACCACGGGCATATTGCCCTGCATCCGTCCACCTCCGGAGACAGCACATGACATCACGATTCCGCAAGCGCACGTATGTCGCGCACATGACGTATGTCGCGCTCATGACGCCTGTCGCGCTGTGCATCGCGTTCGCCGGTGCCACCGTCACCCCGACCATCGCGATCGCACAGCCGCGCGCGGCCGACACCGCCGCCGTGACGGAGTGGAATGTGCCGTGGGTGGGTACGCGTCCCCGCGATCCCTCACTCGACGCGCAGGGACGCGTGTGGTTCGTGGGACAGGAAGGCAACTACGTGGCACGCCTCGATCCCAAGAGCGGCGCGTTTACGAAGCTCGAGATCGATGCGGGGACGTTCCCCCACACGGTGTCGGTCGATAAAGACGGCGACGCCTGGTACACCGGCAACCGCAACGGCATGATCGGCAAGATCGACGGCAAGACGGGCGCGATCACGCGCTATCCGATGCCCGATCCCGACGCCAAAGATCCGCACACGATTGCCTTCGACCAACAGGGCAACCTCTGGTTTACCCTGCAGAACAGCAACATGATCGGTCACCTCGTGAAGAAGACGGGCAAGGTGACGATCATGAAGATGTCGACGCCGCGTTCGCGTCCCTACGGCATCGTGATCGACACCAGGGGCCGTCCGTGGTTCAATCTGTTCGGCGTGAATAAGATCGGCACGATCGATCCCACCAGCCTGCGCGTGCGCGAGTATCTGCTCCCCGATGAACGCACCCGCGGCCGTCGTATCGCCCTCACATCCGACGGCGCGGTGTGGTACGTGGATTACTCGCGTGGCTATCTGGGCCGCCTCGATCCCGTGAGCGGCGCCGTGAAAGACTGGCCCATGCCCGGCGGCAGCACATCGCTGCCCTACGCCATGACAGTCGATGACACCGATCGCCTCTGGTTCGTGGAAACGGGTACGCAACCCAATCGACTCGTCGGCTTCGATCCGCGCACAAACACGTTCACGACGCCGACGGCCGTCGGCAAAGCCGCGCCGAATACGGTGCGTCATATGGTGTTCGACAAGAACACTCGCACCATCTGGTTCGGCAGCGACCAAGGTACCATCGGCCGCGCCGTCATTCCGCCAAACGAGCGCAAGCCGATCGGATAAACGAACAGTTTTCAGACGGACGCGATTTCTCGTGATCAGCAGGTCGAGCGAGCACTCGACAGGGCGCCGCTTTTGACCGAACATCCCTGCATGCGCTATTCACCTCGCTTCGCACGACCTGCCGTCGCGGTCGTCCCGTTCATCGTCGCCCTGCTTGCCGGTTCGCTGCCCGCCACCGGTGCCATCGCTCAGGGAAAGCCAGCCACGAAGCCTCTGGCCACGAAGCCGCCAGCGCTCTCGCCCGCCATGGCCCCGATCACCCGGGCGGTATCGGGCGCCATCAGTGGCGACCGCGCCTTCCGGACCGTGGACTACGTCCAGCGCTACTTCCGGCTCCCCGGTAATCGAGGCTTCGACCTGGCCATCGATACCGTCGCGTCGTTGCTGCGGGCGGCCGGTTACGTGGAAGAAGCCACCGCGCCGTCTTCGGCGCGCCTCGTGTACCGGATCGAGTCGCGACCCATGCGTGACCTCGCGTGGACACCGGAGGGCGCGTCGATCACGATCGTCGGGCAGGCGGCGCCGCTGCAGTCATGGCCGAAGAATCTGAATATGATCGCCATCAACTCCGTCTCCACCGCCCCCGAGGGCGTAACGGCAACAGTGATCGACGTCGGTGCGGGCGCCGAGTCTGACTTCGCGGCGGTCGATGTGAAGGGCAAGATCGTGCTGGCCGAGGGCAATGCGCGATCAATCTTCGTGCGCGCCATGCAGAAGGGCGCCGCCGGCGTGCTCGCGGCGCAGAAGCTCCCCGAGTACAACCAACAGTCGAAGAACGTCACGTCGATCCAGTTCACCGGTATCGCCCGTGACACGCTCACCCCCGGCTGGTTGCTGTTCGTGTCGCGCTCATCGCGCGATGCGCTCAAGTCCGCGCTCGCGCGTGGTCCTGTGAGCGTGCACGTCACGGTGCGCACGATGTTCGAGATGCGTCCCGAGCGTACGCTGGTGGCCGAGATTCGCGGCGCATCGAAGCCCGCCGAGCGTTTCGTGTATTCCGCACACGTGCAGGAACCCGGTGCCAACGACAACGCCACGGGTGTCGGTACGCTGGCCGAGATGGCACGGGTAGCGGCGCAGATGGTGAAGGCCGGCACCGCGAACCCACAGCGCACCGTCACCTTCCTCTGGGGCGACGAGATCCGCTCCACCGATCGCTACCTCAAGGAAGACAGCACGCGTCGCATCGGTGTGAAGTGGGGCATGTCACTCGACATGGTCGGCGAGAACACCGCGAAAACCGGTGGCACGTTCCTGATTGAGAAGATGCCCGATCCGAGCGCCGTGTGGGTGCGCGGCGAAGACAAGCACAGTGAATGGGGTGGACGCCCACTGGCCGAGAAGGACATTCGGCCACATTGGTTCAACGACTTCGTGCGGCAACGCTGCCTCGATCGCGCGGCACAAACCGGCTGGGTGGTGAAAGCCAATCCGTTCGAAGGCGGCAGCGATCACACACCGTTCTTGAACGCGCAGATCCCCGCGGTGCTGCTCTGGCACTTCACCGACCAGCACTACCACACCGACCTCGATCGCATCGATATGGTCAGCGCCGCCTCACTCGGCAACGTGGGCGCGTGTGCCTTGACCACGGGCCTGTTGCTCGCCGACGGCTCACGCCCGGTCGTACTGGCGGCGCTCGAAGAACTCACCCGTGCCGCCGAGAAAGAGCTCGCGACTCAGAAGGCACTCGGCCGTGACACGCTGTCGCGCGGCGGCAACGCGAAAGCGGAACGTCATATCATCGACGTGTGGCGCGATTTCTATCTTGGCGCGATCGATCGCATTCCCGATATCGCGGTGGGGCCGATCGATCTCACCGCCGCCCTCGCCGCCGCCAGACAACGGGTCACGGCGGCAGCACGGGAGTAGTCAGCGCAAGACCGGCATCGTAAACGACGCCGCATCCGCGCCCGAGGGCCAGCGTGTGGTCACCGTCTTCACGCGCGTATAAAAACGCACACCGTCCATGCCGTGCTGGTTGTGATCGCCGAACGCGGAATCTTTCCAACCGCCAAATGAGTAGAACGCCAACGGCACAGGAATCGGCACATTGATGCCCACCATACCGCACTGCACACGGTGCGCGAATTCGCGCGCGGCCCCTCCGCTGCGCGTGAAGATCGCCACGCCATTGCCGTACTGGTGCGCATTGCACAGCGCGAGCGCCTCGTCGGCGGATTCCACGCGCACGATGCACAGCACGGGACCGAAGATCTCCTCGCGGTAGATCGACATCTCGGCCGTGACATGATCGAAGAGCGAGCCGCCAAGAAAGAATCCCGCACCCTGCGTGGCCGGGTGCGTGCGTCCATCCACCACCAGCGTCGCCCCTTCGGTCACGCCAGCGGCCACGTACCCAGCGATACGGTCGCGGTGCACCGCGGTCACAAGCGGGCCCATGTCCATACCCTCCGCGTCCGACGCCCCCACCCGCAACGTACGCACGCGATCGGCCAACCGCGCCACGAGCGCATCGGCCGTGGCCGCGCCGACCACGACGGCCACCGAAATCGCCATGCACCGTTCGCCGGCCGAGCCGTACGCCGCGCCCATCAGCGACTCCACCGTCATGTCGAGATCCGCATCGGGCAGCACCACCAAGTGATTCTTGGCGCCGCCCATGGCCTGCACCCGCTTGCCGTGACGCGCCGACGTTTCATACACATGCCGCGCGATCGGCGTCGACCCCACAAAGCTCACCGCCTGGATGCGCGGATCAGTGCACAGCGCATTCACCGCCTCGGCGTCGCCCTGCAGCACATTTAGCACGCCCGGAGGGCCACCCGCCTCGCGAAACAGCTCGGCCAGCCGAACGGCCGTAGAGGGATCACGCTCGGACGGCTTAAGTACCACCGCGTTACCGCACGCCAGCGCCGGACCGAGCATCCACAGCGGCACCATCGCCGGGAAGTTGAACGGCGTGATCGCCGCCGTGACCCCGAGCGGTTGGCGCATGGAGTGCATGTCGATCCCGCGCGCCACATTGTCGCTGAACTCGCCCTTGATGAGGTGCGGGATTCCCGTCGCGAACTCCACGACCTCGAGCCCACGCTGCAATTCACCACGCGCATCGGCCACGACTTTGCCGTGCTCGCGGCTGATCAGGTGCGCCAGCTCATCGGCGTGGGCGAGACACAGCTCGCGCCACCGGAGCAGCACGCGCGATCGATCGAGCGCCGAGCGGGCGCCCCACGCCGGCGCCGCCGCCGCGGCATCAGCGATGACGGTTTCGATGTCGACCGCATCAGCAAGCGGCACGTACGCCGCGATGGCGCCCGTGGAAGGATCGTAGACGGGAGCCGTGCGCGTGGAGTGTGCGTCATGGCGAGCGCCAGCGACGACATGCGGAATGCGTGGCAGAGTCATGCGTGAGGCCGAAGAAGTGCGGAAACAAGCGCGCGGTGCGGCGCGACCGAAGTGCGCGCAGACCGCCAGAGGTCAGACAAGGGCGTCAATCACGGCCGTAGTCACATCCCGCGTCGTCGCGGTGCCACCCAGATCAGGTGTGCGCGGACCGCCACCACCAACCACACGCTCAATCGCTCGGACGATGCGATCGTGTGCGGCCGTGAGCCCGAGGTGATCGAGCATCATGGCACCCGCCCAGATAGCACCGATCGGATTCGCGATCCCGCGGCCGGCGATATCCGGTGCGGAGCCGTGAATCGGCTCGAACATCGAGGGATGTAGTCGCTCAGGATTGATGTTCGCCCCAGGCGCCACCCCGAGGCTACCGGAGATGGCTGCACCCAGATCAGTAAGAATATCGCCAAACAGATTCGACGCCACGATCACGTCGAGCGTGCCCGGATGCGTCACCATACGCGCCGCCAGTGCATCCACGTGATACTTGCGAAACGCGACATCGGGGAAATCGGCCGCCACGGCATCGAGTGTCTCGTCCCACAGCACCATCGAATGCTGCAGGGCATTGCTCTTGGTCGCACTCGCCAATCGCGGATTCGGCCGGCGGGTCGCGAGCTCGAAGGCGTACCGCGCAATGCGTTCGATACCACGCCGCGTAAAGAGGCCGGTCTGCTCGGCCACTTCATGCGGCGTACCGCGGTGCATCCGTCCACCAAGCCCGGCGTACTCCCCTTCCGAATTTTCCCGCACGCAGATCATGTCGATGTCCGCCGGTCCGCGACCAGCCAGCGGCCCCGGCACGCCGGGCAGGAGGCGCATTGGCCGCAGGTTCACGTACTGGTCGAACCGTTGGCGGATGGGCAAGATGAGCTCCCACACCGACACGTGATCGGGCACGCCGGGCGCGCCGACCGCCCCCAAATAGATCGCGTCGAACGCCTGCAGCTGATCGAGCGCGTCCGCGCTCATCATCGCGCCCGTGCGCTGGTAGTACTCGCATCCCCACGGAAACTCCGTGAACTCGAGCACACACGGTTCGTCGCGCACGGCGCGCTGCAACACGTCGATCCCGGCCGGAATCACTTCCGTGCCGATGCCGTCGCCGGCGATCACGGCGATACGGTAGGTCGTGCGTGCAGTGGTGGTCATCGACACGCGGCCATCACATGCCCGGCGGCGTGAACCGTCCGTCCTGAGCCAGCCAGCCGCCATCGGCGTAAATGATCGTGCCGTTCACGTAGCTCGCGGCATCGGAGGCGAGGAACAGCGTGGGTCCCACCATTTCCTCGGGCTTGCCCCAGCGGTTGAATGTCGTCTTGGCCGCGTAGGCGTTGAACCAGTCTTCGTTCGCCTTGATCGGCGCGGTCAGCGGCGTTTCGATCACGCCAGGACCCACGCAGTTCACGCGCACGCCGTACGGCCCGAACTCGCTGGCCGCGCCGCGCGCCAGCTGCAGGATGCCCGCCTTGGTCGCCGAGTACACCGACTGTCCCGGCTCGACCACGAGGGAACGAATCGACGAGAACAGCACGATGCTGCCGCGCTTTTGTGCGACCATGATGCGCCCGGCCGTGCGCAGCACGTTGAAGTTGCCGGAAATGTTCACCTTGAGCACGCGATCGAGCTCTTCGTTCGTGTAGTCGAGGATCTTTTTTCGCACGTTGATGCTGGGGGTGCAGATCACGATATCGAGACGTCCGTGCTTCGCCGCGATGCCGTCCAGCGCGCGATCGACCGACGCCGCATCGGTGATGTCGATAACGCCGGATTCCGTCGTGCCGCCGGCCTGCGCAGCGACGGCCGCCGCCTTGTCCTGCGCGACATCGAGGCACACCACCGTGGCGCCCTGTGCGACGGCGCCGAGGGTGACGGCTTCGCCGATGCCGGATGCGCCGCCGATGATGACGGCAACCTTGCCGGTGAGATCAAAAATTCCGTGGCTGGCCATGACGCGCTGTCTACTCGCTGAGAGAGGGAAGGATGGTGCGTGTCGGGCCGTCTGGTCCGCCCAGCGCGCGCCGAATGAGTTGAACCACAAAGAAGGCCGTGATCGAACCGGCCAGTCCCGCCATGGCGGGCGTCACGCCGGCGATCGACAACGCGGTGGGCCAGAGCTTGAGCCCCCCAACGATGGCGATACCGGCCACGATCGCCGCCAGTGCATCGGCGGTCGCGGCGCGACGGCTAAACAATCCTGCCAAGATAGGCACGAACAGGCTCACGCCCATGATGGTGTAGAAAATACTGAGGGCACTCACCACGCCGGCCGCCGTGAGCGCCACGCCAACCCCAAGCGCTCCGGCCAACACGGCCGTGATGCGAGTCACGCGCAACATCTGCACGTCGGAGGCCTCGCGATTCACGAACCGCTTGTAGAAATCCTGCGAGAGCGACGTGGTGAGCATGAAGAGCACGGCGTCGGCAGCGCTCAACTCGGCGGAGAACACGGCCGCGAGACCGAGTGTCCCGATCGCGAGAGGCACGCCCGACACCAGCAGCGTGGGCAGCGCCAGCTCGGCTTGCGCAAGATTGGGAAACTGCACGCGCGCCATCATCCCCAGCAACACGGGAATGCCGGCGTACAACATCAGTGCCAACGCATTGAGCCCGACACCGATGCGTACCGCCCGATCGTCACGAGCGCCGTAGATTTTCTGCAGCAACCCGGGCGACACAATGAAGGCTGGTCCGAGCATGGCGAGATACACGAGCCCCGAGCCGCCGCCGCTCCACGGATTCCAGTAGTCCGCCGTAGGCTGCAGCGCGCGAACCGCCTGCCATCCACCCGACGCGGACAATGCAAACGGAATCGCGATCGCAAAGCCCACCAGCTTTACGGTGAGCTGCACCACGTTCACATACGCCGAGGTGAGCAAACCACCGGCCGCGAAGTACACGGTGATCAACAGACCGCCGAGAATGCAGCCGAGCCCCTTGGGCACCCCGGCCACAACGTTCAGAATCCACGACACCGCAATCAGCTGGCCCGCGAGAATGAACACCGCGCCGATCCAGAGCAACGCCGCAATGACCGAGCGCACCACGACGCCATAGCGGAATTCCAGATAGTCGCCAACGGTGCGCAGATCGTGCGCGGCCGCCACGCGCCGAATGGCGGGACCAATCCAGAAGCCGAGGACGATGGAACCGATGCCGGCAGAGAGCACCCACCAGATGGCGGCGAGCCCATCACGATAGCCGAGGCCCGTGGCGCCGACCGTCGAACCGGCGCCGATGTTGGCCGCCAGCAGCGTGCTGAAGAGCAGCCCGGGACCGAGCGCGCGACCCGCCACAAAGAAGTCGCCGGCGGTTTTCACGCGGCGCGAAATCCACGCCCCTAGGGCCAGCTGCGCCGCGGAATACGCGATGAGCAGCACAAGTTGCACGTTCACCGGCGGCGGCGCTCACACATGCAGCAAATCCCGTGGCGAGAGTATCGATAAATGGACTGTGCGCGAGAGTTACGCCACACTTTCGTGCTTGACAAGCCTCTCGACACGAGCGACGTTCGCCGATATGCCTACCACTGCGCAACAGATCGATCGTGTCTTCGCGGCCATCGACTCGGCGACCGATGAAATGGTCGACTTCACCGCCGAGATCGTTCGCATCCCAACCGTTAATCCGCCGGGCGATGCGTACGAGGAGTGCGCGCACTTCATCGGTCAGCGCCTCGACGACTGCGGCTTCGCGGTGGAGTACCTCACCGCTGAAGGACACGCCGACCACACCCCGTCGCATCCGCGTGTGAACGTGGTGGGGCTACGTGAAGGCATGACGAAACGTCCGCTGGTGCACCTGAACGGTCATTTCGATGTCGTGCCGGCCGGTGCCGGGTGGACGGTCGATCCGTTCGGTGGCCTGGTGCGCGACGGGCGCATTTACGGACGCGGCACCTGCGACATGAAGGCCGGTATCACCGCGGCCATCTACGCCGCCGAAGCGATCCGGCGCGCCGGCGTTCAGCTGGTCGGCTCGGTCGAGGTCAGTGGGACGGTCGATGAAGAGAGCGGCGGCTTTGCCGGCATGGCCTGGCTGGCGCAGCAAGGACGCCTCAGCGCCGACCGCACCGACGCCGTGATCATCACCGAACCCACCAACACCGATCGCATCTACACCGGGCATCGCGGCGTCTACTGGTTCGAAGTCACCACGCGTGGACGAATCGCCCACGGCTGCATGCCCTTTCTCGGGGTGAGCGCCATCGAACACATGGGTGTGATTCTCGATCAGATCCGCCGCGAACTCATGCCCGCCCTGGGCTCACGCACCACGGCGGAGCCGGTCAAACCGGACGGCGCGCGCCATGCCACCCTCAATATCAACGGCATCGCCGGTGGACAGCCCATCGACGGGATCCAGACGCCGTGTGTGGCCGACCTGTGCCGTGCCGTATTCGACCGGCGTTTTCTCGTGGAAGAAGGCTTCGACGCCACGCGCGGCGAAATCGTGGAGCTGCTGGAGCGCGCCGCCCGCGAGACCCCGCACCTGATCTATGAATTGCGCGACCTGATGGTGGTGCATCCCGTGCGCACCCCCGATGGCGCCTCGGTGGTCTCGTCGCTCGAACGCTCCATCCAACAGGTGCTCGGGCGCCCCGCCCTCCTCGCGGCCAGCCCGGGTACGTACGATCATAAGCATGTCGATCGCATCGCCGGCGTGCCCAACTGCGTGGCCTACGGGCCCGGCATCCTCGACCTCGCGCATCAGCCCGATGAGTACTGCGTCATCGATGATCTCGTGCAGTCCACGAAGGTCCTCGCGCTCTCGATCTTGGAGTTGACCGGCACGCTGTGACGTAGCCGGTACCGCGCCGAGCCTCGCCTCCGCTTTACAAGCGGTCGTGGGGCGGCGCACTTGGATGATAATGACTCGTGGTCACGCGACGCCCTCGGCGCCGCGCGCAATGTCCGGTCGTACCTACTCCAGCATTCCCTGACGGCGTAGACAGTTGTCCTCATGAGGAGCATCAGATGAATCGTGGTTCTCGCTGGCCCGTGTTCCTGCTCGGCCTTGTCGCAGCGCTGCTGCCGCTCGGACCGTTGCACGCCCAATCCACCGGTACGGTTTCCGGTCGCGTCACCGACGAACGCTCGGGCCAACCGCTGCCCGGCGCGCAAGTGTTCGTGGAGATCAGTCGCGTCGCGCGCTCCGATCAGGAGGGCCGCTACCGCCTCGCTGAAGTGCCGGCCGGCAGTCGCTCGATCACCGTGCGCATGATCGGCTATGCCACCAAGGTGGTGCCGGTCACCGTCACCGCCGGACAGACGCTCACCACTAACATCAGCCTCGCCGTGCGGCCGCTCGACCTCGATGCCGTGGTCGTCACCGGGCAGGGCGGTGAAATCTCCAAGCGACGCATCGCCACCACGGTCGATGTCGTGAGCCGTGAGAAAATCGAAGCGTCGCCGGCGCGCCGCCTCGACGAACTGCTGCAGACCAATCTGCCCAGCGCACAGATCCGCATGACGTCGGGCCAGCCCGGCACCACGTCGATCATGCGCACCCGCGGCATCACCTCGGTGAGCAACAACTCCACGCCCGTCATCTACGTGGACGGCGTGCGCATGGACAACCTCAACACCATCGCCACGCTCGGCATGAACGTGTCCGGCGTGCGCGCGCAAGGCGCGGCCACCAGCGCCATCGCCGATCTGCCGCTCGATAACATCGATCGCGTGGAGTTCATTCCCGGCGGCGCGGCCACCACGCTCTACGGCTCCGATGCCGCCAACGGCGTCATTCAGATCTTCACCAAGCGCGGTGTGTCCGGTGCCACGAAGGGCTACTTCGAATCGCGCCTGGGCTACGACACGCCGCAGACGCAGTTCCTCTTCTTCGACCGCACCAAGGACCTGCTGTACCGCAACGGGCTCACGCAGACGTACACTGCGGGCATCGAAGGCGGCAACAACGCCATCACCTACAGCCTCTCGGGCAACCTCCGCGCCAGCGAGAGCCAGCGCGTGTACGGCGACAACCGCTCCTTCGGCGTGCGCAATGCGATCGGCGCGAACCTTGGCTCGCGGGGACGCTATCAGGGATCGTTCGCCTACAACGAGACCGACTCGCCGCGCTTCCGCAACGGCAACGGCGGTGGCTATACGTCGCTGTGGGTGCTGGAAGACGGACGCTCGAGCGCGTTCGGCTTCAACAACAACATCGACAGCATGAACGGCGAGGAATACGCCAAGCTCAAGACGTTCGTAAACGACGCCGAGCGGCTGCAGGACAACCGGGTGTTCACGCGCTCGTTCCAGAGCTCGCAGCGGATCGACTTCGATCCGATGCCCACGCTCAAGACCCACATGACGTTCGGCCTCAACAACCGCTTCAGCAAGGAGCGCGCGATCGTCACGAATGAATATCAGGTCGCGACCAGGGCATTCCCGGCCGGCACCACCGACCGTGGCAGCATCCAGAACTTCGAACGCGCCTTCACCGGCTTCACGTTCGACCTGGGCGGGCAGCACACCAAGAACTTCGGCACCAAGCTATCCGTCATCAGCTCCGTCGGCGCCCAGCTGTTCCGCAACGACGACGTGCAGGTGTCATACACGGCCACCAACGTGCGTGACGGCGCGCAGACCGTTACCGGCGCCGGTGTGACGCAGAGTTCGGACCTCGCCTATCGCGTGGCGAACTACGGTGTCTTTGCCCAGACCAACATCAGCTACCTGGAGAAGTACACCATGGAGCTCGGTCTGCGTGCCGACAAGAACACCGCGTTCGGCGCCAACACGGGGGCGCAGCTTTATCCGAAGGTCGGGCTGGTGTATGCCCTCGGCGCTGAGCCGTGGCTGCGCAAGCTTATCTCGGAAGAGCTGCTCTCGGATATCCGTCTGCGCGCCGCGTACGGGGTGGCGGGGCAGTTCCCGCAGCCGTTCGCGAACGATCGCACCGTCGCCATCAATTCGTTCAACGGACAGCAGGCTGCGACGTTCGGCCAGCCCGGCAACGCTAATCTCAAGCCGGAACGCACCGGCACCTTCGAGATGGGCACCGACCTGAGCTTCCTGCAGAATAAGGTGTCGCTCGGACTCGGCTGGTACTCGGCCCGCACCGTCGACGCGCTCATTACCGCACCGCCGGCCCCGTCCACGGGCGAAACCAACCAGATCACCAACTTGGGTGAAATCGCCAACAAGGGGCTGGAACTGCGCGGCTCCGTCACCCCGGTGAGCAATGCGAAGTTTCGCCTCACGCTCAACGGCGCGTTCAACACCCTGGACAACAAGGTGGTGAAAATGGGTGGCACGGCGCCGTTTGCTATCAGTGGCTATAGCGCCAGCACCGTGCAGGGCGTGGTGCAGGAAGGCTACCAGGTGGGCTACCTGCGCGGTCTCAAGGCCGAATTCGGTGCGGACGGCAAGATCACCGCGATCAAGCCGCTCTCGTTCCTCGGCAACCCGACCGCCGACAAGTTCGGCAGCTTCGGGGCGCAGATGGGCATCGGATCGCGCTTCAACTTCCTCATGAGCGCTGACTACCAGTTCGGGGCCCAGACGCACTCGTTCGATCAGGGCTTCCGCTACCTGTACGGCCTGGCCGGCACGGAAAACTACGTACCGGCTGCCGCGCTCGCGCAGGCCCCGTACAACGGCAACCGTGCCCTGCTCTGGTCGCAGGTGCAGAACCTGTGGATTCAGAACACGGACTACGTGGCCATCCGCAACCTCACCGCGGACTACCGGATGCCCGAAAAGCTCCTGCCGCGTGGCGCCAAGGATCTGCGCGTGGCCTTCTCCATCGCCAATCCGTGGCGCTGGACCGCGTCCACCTTCGATCCTGAGACCGACTTCTCGTCGACCTCAGTGCAGGGTGGTGCCGCGGTGGGCGGATTTAACTACGCCACCGACAGCAGCCCGCGCACCTTCCTCCTCACACTTCGCTTCGGGTTCTGATCATGCGCCGACAGACATTGATTCCTGCGTCGGTCCGCTTGTTCGCGCCGATGCTCGCGGCCACCGCACTTGGGGCCTGCAACGCCTTCACGCCCACTGAGGTCCGGAATCCGAACCTCACCGACCAGCAGTTCCTCAGCACCCCGGCCGCCGGCGCCTCCTGGCTGCGCGGCACCAGCCGCCAGTTTCTGCTCACGCTCAACGGCGTCGTGCAGAACGCGGAGCTCGGGTCGGACAACTACTTCAACAACTACACGACCAACAACCAGCAGTTCGACGCGCCGAACATTTTGTACGTTGATCCCGATGTCACGTCGATCCAGAACACCATCGCGCGACTCCGCTACATGGCGAGCTTCGGGCTGGACAGCGTATTCCCGCGAGATCCTCTCGTGACCCCGAACGACAAGGCCGAGACTTATTACCTGCGCGGCATTGGCAACCTGTTCGCGGGGGAGATGTTCGTCGGACTGCCCGCGGTACCCAACGGCCCCGTCGTGGATGCGCAAGCGAATCTGAATGCGGCAGTCGCCGACTTCACGCAGGCGCGCACGCTCTCCACCGATGTGCCCAGCAAGAACAGCTACACGCTGGCCCTCGCGCGGGCGTACCACCGGTTGGGCAACAAGGCCAAGGCGGTCGAAGAGGCGCAGGCGCTGCTCACGGCCAATCCGACCTTCATCCGCAATGCGTCGTTTGATCCGGTCAACGGCCCGTCCAACAACATGACGGGCGTGCTGACGAGCTCCGTCAACAACTTCCAGCCGTTGCCGCGTCTCGACTTCCTGGATCCCAAGTTCCTGAACCGGGGTGCGACGATTCAGAGCCCGATCGCCTTCCAGAAGTCGGAGGAGGCGCACCTGATCATCGCCGAAGCCAACATCGCCGACAACAACCTCACCGCGGCGAAGGACCGGCTGAAGCTGCTGCTGGCGCTGGTGCTCACGCGCACCACGGAGCCGTGGGACAGTCGCCTGCAGCTGCGCGGTCGCGCGGCCGGTAAGGTGATCTATCCGAACACCGCGGATACGAAGGTCGCGTTCGCACCCGGACAGCCGTTGCAGGACGGCTTCGTGCTCACGCGCTCCCTACCGACCGTCCGCGTAGCGACCGTTTCCGGCACCTCGGTCACCACCGCCCGCATCGACGCCATCACCACGGCCGACGACGCGCTGTACGTGCTGTACCTCATGCGCCAGGAAATCTTCATCGCCGAAGGACGCCGCCTGGCCGACCTCGGCATCAAGCTCCCCGTGGCGCAGACGGAAATCGTCGCCAACAAGAACACCAAAGACGGTGAGCCGTACACGTTGTCCCAGGTCCCGTCCTTCATCCCGCGGGCCTTCGAGATGGACGCCTTTACCTACGATGCCGCTGCCAAGACCGTGGTCATCAAGCACGACATGAACCGGACGCTTGTGTTGAACAAGACGTCTCCGCTCGTGCTTCCCTTCCATTAAACGGTCGGCCTCTTCCATGGCTCAACGTTCCCGTTCCAACTTCACCTCCCCCGGCGCGCGATGGCGCGCCGGGGTGCTGGTGGCCACCGCGCTGCCAGCGCTGGCCCTGCCAGCCCTCGCGCTCCGCGCCCAGCCCGCGCGCCCGGCCACACAGCCACCGCCACGCGTCACCGTGGTCGGCCCCGGCCCAACCAACTCGCTTACCGACGTGCCCGGACTCAAAGTCGGCCACTTCACCCGCTCCGACAGCGGCTACCGCTCCGGCACTACCGTTATTCGCACCGAAAAAGGGGCCACCGCCGGCTACAGCCAGATGGGTGGCGCGCCAGGCACCAAAGAAACCGATCTCCTCAAGCCGGGCGGTCAGGTCCGCACCGTGCAGGCCATCATGCTCGGTGGCGGGAGTGCCTTCGGCCTCGATGCCGCCACGGGCGTGATGCAGTGGATGGAAGAGCACAACTTCGGCGTGCCCGTGGGCGGCGGCGTCGTACCGATTGTGCCCGCCGCGATCCTCATGGACCTCGGCCGCGGTGGCAACTTCAAGAAGCGCCCCGACGCCTCGTTCGGCTACAAAGCCACGGAGGCCGCCACCACGGCCCCCGTCCAGAGCGGCCGCATCGGCGTGGGCATGGGTGCCGGCTGGGGCATGGGCACCGCCAGTGTGAAGCTTTCTAACGGCTACACGGTGGCGGCCATCGTCGGGCTCAACCCGGCGGGGTCACCGCTCGACCCGCGCACCTGCCTCCCCTACGGCTTCTTCCTTGAGCTCGGTGACGAGTTCAACCTGGTGCAGCCCAAGGCCGAGGAATGCGCCGCAGCAGCCACCGGCCGCGGTGGTCCGAACGACGGCTCGGACGGCGCCCCGCGCAACACCACCATCGCTCTCGTGGCCACCGACGCCCCGCTGTTCGACCTCGAGGCCGAGCGCATGGCGCAGATCGCCAATGCGGGCCTTGCCCGCTCCATCCGTCCCATTCACGGCATTGGCGACGGGGACACGGTGTTCGGCATGGCCACGACACTGCCCTCCACGCAAATGAGCAACGGCGATCTGCAAGCCATCTTCAACGCCGGGGCCGATGTCCTCGGGCGGGCGGTCGTGCATGCGGTGCTGATGTCCAAGCAGGTCGGCACCAGCCGCGTGGGATATTGTCAGCAGTATCCGAGTGCCTGTGTAAAGCGTACGGGCGCCGGTAAGTAACGCCGCACCACCTCCTTTAAAAACAGATACATGAAGCGACTCGCCGGCGGGCTGCTGGCCATGCTCATGCTCACCGGGGCCGCCAGTCCCGCCGCCAGCACCCTCGACATCTACTTCATCGATGTCGAGGGAGGACAAGCGACCCTCATGGTCACGCCGGCCGGTGAGTCGTTCCTGATCGATGCGGGATTTCCCGGTGACGGCACGTTCGCGTCGAAACCGGGCGACCCGGCGAAGGCCCGCGATGCCCAACGCATTCTGGCCGCCGCGCGCGATGCGGGAGTGCGCCAAATCGATCACCTCATGCTCACCCACTACCATGCCGATCACATGGGTGGGGTCATCGAGCTGGCGCAACTGCTCCCGATCCGTCATTTCATCGATCACGCCGCACCGAGCGCCGAGGCGGAGGTGATCGTGCCGGGCACAATGGCGCTGTACGACGCCTACGTGGCACTGCGGGCCAGCGGCACGCACACCGAGCCGAAGCCGGGTGACCGACTCCCCCTTGGTGGCGTGGACGTGGTGGTGCTGGCCTCCGCCGGCGACATTCTCACGACACCGCTCACGGGCGCCGGGCAGCCGAACGCGACCTGCACCGGCAGTGGCGAACCGGCGCAGGAAAAAACGGAGAACCCGCGCTCGACCGCCATTCGCGTACAATTCGGAGCGTTCCGATTTCTCAACGTGGGGGACCTGAGCGGCGCACCGCTCTTTGCGCTCACCTGCCCCACCAATCTGATCGGCACGGCGGAGCTGTACCTCATTGCCCACCATGGTGGCAACGATGGCGCGGATCCGTCGCTGTTCGCCGCCGTGAAGCCTCGCGTGGCCATCATGAACAACGGCCCGCGCAAAGGCGCGCAGGCGCGCACCTTCGCGACCATCCGCGGGATCCGTACCATCGACGGCTGGCAGCTGCACCGCAGTGAGAACGCCAACATCGAAAATTTTTCCGATGCCCGTATCGCTAATCTCGACGAGAACACCAGCGCCTGGCTCAAAGTGTCCGCCAGCCTCGACGGCAGCTTCACTGTCACCAACGGACGCACTGGGCACTCTACCGCGTATCCGCGGTAACCGCGCGCACTCATCACCACACGAGTTCTGAGATGACCGCTCCGACCACGCTCTCCCCGACCCTCGATTCGCAGTGGATGCCGTTCACCGCCAACAAGGCGTTCAAGGCACGACCGCGACTGCTCGTCAGCGCCAAGGACATGCATTATCAGTCCGATGACGGCCGCGAGATTCTCGACGGGACCGCTGGGCTCTGGTGCGTGAACGCGGGACACTGCCGCACCCCCATCATCGACGCGATCAGTCGGACGGCAACGACGCTGGATTTCGCGCCGAGCTTTCAGATGGGGCATCCGCTCTCCTTCGCGTTGGCCGACAAGCTGGTGCAGCTGCTCCCCACCGGCATGAGCAAGGTGTTCTTCTCGAACTCCGGCAGCGAAGCGGTGGACAGCGCACTCAAAATCGCCATGGCCTATCATCTGGCCCGCGGCGAACCGGAGCGCAACATGTTCATCGGGCGCACGCGCGGCTATCATGGCGTGGGCTTCGGTGGCATTTCTGTGGGCGGCATCGAAACGAATCGCAAAACATTTGCGGCACAGCTCATGCCGCACATCGATCATCTGCCGCACACCCACGATCTCGCCCACAACGCGTTCTCGAAGGGACAGCCGCAGTGGGGGGCGCATCTCGCCGATGCCCTCGAGACCATGGTGGCCACGCATGGCGCCGGCCGCATCGCCGCCGTGATCGTCGAACCGCTGGCCGGATCCACCGGTGTGCTGGTGCCACCGGTCGGCTATCTGGAACGGCTGCGCGCCCTGTGCACCGCCCACGGTATTCTGCTGATCTTCGACGAAGTGATCAGCGGATTCGGACGACTCGGTACCCCGTTCGCCGCCCAGCACTTCGGTGTAACCCCCGACATCATGGCGCTGGCCAAGGGACTCACCAACGCGGCCGTGCCGATGGGCGCCACCGCCGTGCAGAGCGCGATTTATGACACCGTGGTCAACGCCTCCGAGCGCGGCATCGAGTTATTTCATGGCTACACCTACAGCGGACACCCGCTCGCCGCGGCCGCCGGTCTCGCCACCATGCAGATTTACGAAGACGAGGGCTTGTTCGAGCGGGCCCGCACCCTCGCCCCCGAGTGGGAAGCCGTCATGCACGCGATGCGCGATGCGCCGTACGTGATCGACGTGCGCAACCTCGGTCTGGTGGCCGGCATCGAACTCGAACCGCGCGCCGGCCTGCCGGGAGCCCGCGCCTACGACGCCTTCGTGAACTGCTTCCACGATCAGGACGCGCTGATTCGCGTAACCGGCGACATCATTGCCCTGTCGCCGCCGCTCATCATTAGCGTCGAGCAGATCCACGAGCTGGCCGGCAAGGTCCGCCGGGCCCTTCACTCCATCACCTAACGCTACGGAAACGGGGCTTTGTGAACGGCACCAGCTACCTCTGGATCAAGGCGCTACACGTCATTGCTGTCATCGCCTGGTACGCCGGGCTGTTCTACATTTTCCGCCTGTACGTGTACCACGTGCAGAAGCGGAGCGAGCCCGCGGTTACGGCCACGCTCGAGGTCATGGAGCGGCGCCTGCTACGCGCCATCATGACACCGGCCATGGTCGTGGCCGTCGGCGCCGGCACAGCCATGCTGGTGATGAATCCGTCGCTGCTGAAAATGCCATGGATGCACGCCAAGCTCGGCGCCGTGTTTTTCCTGCTCGGCTATCACGGCCTCGCCTCGTGGACGCGCAAAAAGTTTCTGCAGGGCGAGTATGTGTTCAGCGAAACCGCCTGCCGATGGCTCAATGAAGTGCCCACGATCCTGCTGCTGATCATCGTGATCGGCGTGATCGTGCGACCTGGCGCGTGATGTGAACGCCGGCGGCCGTGAGCCGCCCTACAGCAGCTTGCGGAGCACGTCGTCGTCGAGACGGTGCCCGCCACCGAACGTGAACTCTTCCACCTCGATGCCCATCGCGTCGATGCGCTTGCGCAGGGTTCGGCGGAAGGAGTCAGTGGCGAATTTGTCCTTGTCGCCCACCACCACCTGCACCGTGGTGCCGGTCCACGCCGCACGCATGGCGTCATCCGACACATCGTGCGCGAGTCCGCCCGCCCACAGCACGTGCGTGGCCACGTCGGCCCCTTCTTCCGGCACGCCGCGGTCGGCCACATCGGCCACCCACCGCATGCTCATCGCGACGCCCTGCGAGAAACCCAGCACCTTGATGGCTGGCACGTCACCACGCGCTTCGAGAATCGCGTCGACCTCTTGGCCGACCACCGCGTGCAGCATGCCGAGCGCGTCGCGCAGGTCGTCCTCGCGGTCGTCGCGCGTGAGCCACGTGGCACCGGTCCGCGCCAGATGCTTACCATCGGCCCGCGGCAACTCCAGGTAGAAGCGCGAAAGCCCCTCGGGGGCCACGATTCGCGTTGCTTTGGGCGCCTGCCGCGCGAACGTGGTCAGGAACTCGCTGGCCAGCTGGCCGTAACCGTGAAACACCACCCACAGCGTGGTGGTATCGGCCGGCTCGGCGCCAGCGGTGGCGTACCGGGCCGTGCGCTCCACGGCGATCTTGTGCATGGTGATCGCCGCAACGGCGTCACGAGTGGCGTCTTGGAATTCAGTCATCGTACCGTAAGTCTAGTCACTTATTCCTCACTTGTTGGCATCGAGCAGTTTTTTCTGCTCCAACCAGCTCTGTACACGCCGAGGCCACCTCGACCTCGGCCGCGCGATCCTACCGCCTCTGTCGCTCCTGTCGCAGCATCGTATTCGCGTCGATCATCGTCTCCACCTGCAGCAATCGTCGCGACTCCTTGCCGATCCACACCACCGATTCGCGCTTCGGCGCCAGCGTGAAGATCACCACGTGTGCCTCTTCGCCGAGCACGGTGGCACTGCCGGTAACGTCAATGCGATACTCGCGCAGTCCACTGTCGGTGTCATACACGCGAAAGCGCGCTGCATAGCCTTTCTCGAGAGGCAACGAGCGCACGATCAGATCCCAGTTCCCCGAATCGAACGGCGCAATCGCCAGCGTAGTATCGATCGGCAGTGACGGCACATCGACCGGCCCAATCGATCCCTTCACGCGCCTGCCGTTGAACTCCAGCGCGATCAGCCGCGACGGCGACACGTTGCGATGACGACGCGGCGCCAACGTACGCGCGTCCGTCACGGTGGAGTCGATCAACGGCGCGCGTCCCGGCGATACCGTGAGCACGCGATGAATCACCGGCACGTCGCCGCGCATCTCGAGCCTCACCACATCGATCGCCGTTCCAATCGTCTGCTGCTGTGCCCCGCGATAGGCCACAAGCGAATACTGCACCGAATCCGCCGCAATGCGGCTACCGCGCAACGTGGTATCACCCGGCGCAACCAAAACCGCCGGTGAGGCCGGTGCCTGCTGCGCGCCAAGCGCCCCACGCATCCCCACCAAAAGCAGCGCCAACACGCGCACGAAACTAGCCGCACAACAAATCGCAGAACGAGACATCCCGAAAGCTAGCATCGACGCCCCCGCGGAACATCCGGTGACCTCGACGCAAACGGCGCCACCTCACCAGAGGTAACGCCGCTTCCGCCCGACTCACACACGTTCGCACCCAAGTGCTTCCCGTGCCGTCCACACGGTTCCCACCGCGATCCTAGTAGCGGTAGTGCTCCGACTTGAACGGGCCCATCAAATTCACGCCGAGATAGTCGGCCTGCTCCGTGTTCAGCGTCGTCAGCTTCACGCCCAGCTTGTCGAGGTGCAAACGCGCCACCTTCTCGTCGAGATGCTTCGGCAGCACGAACACCGTCTTGCCGTACTTCTCAGCGTTGGCGTGCAGTTCGAGCTGCGCCAGCACCTGGTTCGTGAAGCTCGCCGACATCACAAAGCTCGGGTGACCCGTCGCGCAGCCAAGGTTCATCAAGCGACCTTCGGCCAGGATCAGGATCGAACGGCCATTCGGCAGCACGAACTCGTCGTACTGCGGCTTGATGTTGATGCGCTTCATCCCTTCGACCTTCTTGAGACCGGCCATGTCGATCTCGTTGTCGAAGTGGCCGATGTTCGCCACGATCGCCTTGTCCTTCATGCGACCCATGTGCTCGACGGTGATGACGTTCTTGTTGCCCGTGGCCGAGATGAAGAGGTCGGCCGTGTCCACGACGTCTTCGAGCGTCGTCACCTGATAGCCTTCGAGCGCCGCCTGCAACGCGCAGATGGGATCGATCTCGGTGATGATCACGCGCGCGCCCTGTCCCTTGAGCGCCTGTGCACAGCCCTTGCCCACGTCACCGTAGCCCATCACGACGGCGATCTTGCCGGCGAGCATGACGTCGGTGGCGCGATTGAGCCCGTCGATGATGCTGTGACGGCAGCCGTACAGGTTGTCGAACTTCGACTTGGTCACAGCGTCGTTGACGTTGATGGCCGGGAAGGCCAGCGTGCCGGCGCGCTCCATTTCGTACAAGCGATGCACGCCCGTCGTGGTCTCTTCGCTCACGCCACGGATGCCGGCCAGTACCTTCGTCCAACGGCCCGGGTTCTTCGCCTGTTCGGCGCGCAGCAGGTCGAGAATCACACCCCACTCTTCCGGCTCGTTGTCGCTGTCGAAGCCCGGGATCACACCGCTCTTCTCGTACTCGGTACCCTTGTGCACGAGCAGCGTGGCGTCGCCACCATCATCAAGCAACAGGTTCGGACCCGTGCCGTCGCTCCACATCAGCGCCTGCTCGGTGCACCACCAGTATTCCTCGAGCGTCTCACCTTTCCACGCAAACACCGGCGTGCCCTTGGGCTGCTCCACCGTGCCGTGCGGCCCAACGGCCACCGCGGCCGCAGCGTGATCCTGCGTGCTGAAAATGTTGCACGACACCCAACGCACATCGGCGCCGAGTTCGACCAGCGTTTCGATGAGCACGGCCGTCTGCACTGTCATGTGCAACGAGCCCATGATCTTCGCACCCTTGAGCGGATGCGTGCCGGCATACTCGGCGCGCAACGCCATGAGCCCCGGCATCTCAAACTCGGCGAGACGGATTTCCTTGCGGCCCCACTCGGCGAGCGCGAGATCACGCACGGCGAAGGCGGGACGAGCGAGCGACGCCAAAGGCGCGGCGCCCTTTTCAGTGACGACGACGGTAGACATTTACGAGTGAATCCTGAGGGAAGAGTCGGAACGGGAACCCACGGCGCAGCGCGCCGTGGCGGAGAACAACGCAGGGCCGGTGGCATCGGGATCCACCGGTAACGGGACATAGCGCACGTTGGTAAAGCCGGCGTCATGCAGCCACGCCGTGAGTTCGAGCGGCGCGAAGCCCAGCCAGACGTGACCCATCTGCTCGCGATAGCGCTCCTGCGCATGCGGGCGCATATCGGCGATCAGCAGGCGGCCGTTTGGACGCAGTACGCGCCGCACATCGCGCAGCGCGCGCAGCGGATCGGCCACATGGTGCAGCACCAGCATCAACACGGCCGCATCCAGCGACGCATCGCCCAACGGCAGCGCTTCGAGCGTGCCCTCGGACAACGTCACGTTACTGCAGGCCGCCAGTCGCGATGACGCGGCCGACAACATGGCCGGCGACGCGTCGATTGCGTGCACATGCGCCACGTGCGGCGCGAGTGCGGCGGCCAGCGCGCCGGTGCCGCAGCCGAGATCGCCCACCACCAACGTCTCATCCAGCAGCGCCAGCGCGGCGCTGAGGTCGGCACGCGCGCCGAACATGTCGTTGCGCAGCGCATCCCATTCGGCGCTGGCGGTGGCGAAGAACGCCTGCGTGCCGGCGCGACGGGCCGCGATCACGGCGTCGATACGCGCCGCGTCCTGCAACGACGCGGGCGTGCTCCCCAAGGCCGATCGCACGATCTCCCACAACGCCCGCATGTCAGCGTCGAGCTGCGGATTCCGGCGATACCAGCGGCTCGCCCCTTCGGCCCGCGAGGCGATCCAGTCTTCGTCGGCCAGAATCTTGAGGTGCCGGCTTACCGTGCTCTGCGGCAGCTGCAGCGCGGTGGCCAGTTCACCGACGGTGAGCTCCTGTCGCTCCAACGCCGAAAGCAGCCGACACCGGGTGGCGTCGGCGAGCTCGACCATATGGTCGTGAATGGCAAGGCGTGGCGAGGTCATAGCGGGTTATATCCGTGCATCCGGATGAATGGATAGCAATATGGAGCTCCTTCGTCAATCCCGATCGCGCGAAGTCGGGGATTCTCCCCTCCCGCCGAGCCGGAACCATGCTACCATTGCCTTCAATGCTTGATCTTCCCCTCGCCGTCGGCCGGTCCACCCGATTGTTCCTCGATCAGATCGGTGCCGGCACACGATTCGTGGTGGCGACGTGTCGTGCGATGCGCGACACGAAGGATTGGATCCCCGAGTTCAGCACGCACGCCCGGGTTCTCGGCGTGGAGTCACTGCCGATCGGCGTCTTCATTGCCCTGTTCACCGGGATCGTATTGGCGCTCCTCGCCAGCTATTCCGTGGGCGATCTCGTGCCGCCGTATTTCGTGGGCACGTTGGTCCAAAAAACGATCACCCTCGAACTCGCCCCGGTACTCACCGGTCTTGCCCTGGCCGGACGCGTTGGCGCCAATATCGCCGCCGAGTTGGGCACGATGCGCGTGACTGAACAAATCGATGCACTCGAGACGCTCACCTTCGATCCGATGAGCCATCTCGTGGTGCCGCGGGTCCTGGCCTCAACGATGATGTTTCCCGTCGTGGTAGCCGTGGCCATGCTGGCCGGACTGCTGTCGGGCTGGATGGCGTCGCTGCTGTTGCTCGACATCACCACGCCGCAATTTCTGAAGGGCGCACGCATTTTCTTCACCGACTTCGACGTACGCTATGGCCTGGTGAAGTCGGCTAGCTTCGGGGCGGCGGTAGCGCTGATCGGATGCCGGGCCGGTTTGAACACGCAAGGCGGCGCACAGGGTGTCGGACGCGGCGCCACGCGTGCCGTGGTGATCTCAGCCGTCATGATTCTCGTGCTCGATGCGTTTTGGGCGCTGGTCTGGCTCTCTGGCCGTACACTTCGGTAACCCATGAACGCGCTTCTCTTTCTGCACTCCCTATGACCACCTCCCGACGCGCCAGCGACTTTATGGTCGGCGCCACCGTGCTGGTGGTCACGATCGTGGTCATCACCGCTGTCCTCTGGCTCAAGCAGACGGATTTCCGCGGCAAGACCCGTCATCTCGTGGTGCGCTCGCGCGACGTGGGCGGCGTGGCACTTGGCAATCCGGTCGTCATCCGCGGTGTGCGCTCGGGACAAGTCGAGTCCATCGCCCTCGGCGAGCGCGGATGGGTGGTGCTCACGCTTGGCATCGATCGCGATGTTACGCTGCCGTCTGATCCGGTCGTGCTGCTCGCCGCGTCCAGCCTGTTCGGCGAATGGCAAGCTACCATCACCGACGCGACCGGGTTGCCGGCCGACCGCGAGCTGCGCGCGGCGATCAGCGAGTCGCGTACCTCCGGCGACACGCTGGCGGGAGCGGTGCTTCCCGACATTGCCCAACTCACCACTGTTGCCGGCCGTATCGCCGGTGATGTCGCACAAGTTGCCGACCGGGTGCAGGTCGCATTCGACGATCAGGCCGCGCGCGAACTCCGTGAATCGCTCCGCAACTTCTCGCGGCTCTCCGCGCAGTTGGCCAACACGGTGGCGCTACAGTCGAAGAACCTCGACCAGATCAGCGGCGACGTGCAGCTTGGGCTCACCAGCATCAACGCGGCGGCGGCGAAGCTGAGCGCGTTTTCATCACGCGTCGACTCGGCGACAAACCGTGGCGAACTGCAAACGATCGTCAACAACTCACAGGCGGCGGCGAAGGAGCTGCTGACGGCCACGACTCGCCTGCGTGACGTAGCGGTCGGCCTCGACCGCACAGAGGGACGGCTGGCAAGCGCGGTCTCCAAGGCCGATTCGGTGTTCGCGAAGGTGAATGCCGGGCGCGGAACACTTGGGCTGATGGTGAACGACCCGGCACTGTATCAGCAGAGTGATTCCCTGGTGCGTGAACTGCGCGTACTCATCGCCGATGTGAAGAAGAACCCGAAGCGTTACTTCACCGTGCGGGTGTTCTAACGTGCCGCGCCCCACGGGCGATACGTGCGCGACGCGTGCGCACTTCCCGAAGCGACAGTCCCTCAGCCATGTTTCCGCATGACCTTCATTCTGCGACTCCTGATCAATGCGGTCGCGCTCTGGTGCGCCGCGCGTTTCGTCGATGGCATCAGCTATACCGGAAGCTGGCAGGGACTCGTTGGGCTCGCACTCGTGTTCGGCGTCGTGAATACGTTGGTGCGACCGATCCTGTCGTTCTTCTCGTTCCCCATCCAGATCATCACGCTGGGGCTGTTCACGCTCGTGCTGAATGCGGCCATGCTGCTACTCACGGGCGCACTCGCCACGCGCCTCGGCGTCGCGTTCCACATCAGTGGATTCTCGGCCGCATTCGTGGGCGCGGTACTGGTGAGCATACTCAGTACCATCCTTAGTTGGGTCGTGATCCCGAAGGACACCGACGCCGACTGAACGCGCGGCTCAGGCGAAACGCTCCGGCGCGAGAATCACCGCGTCAGGGTGCAGCGCGCCGCGCGCCACTCGCCAAACGCAGTGGGGGACCGACTCTAGTTAATAAAGACTGGCACGATGAACTGACAAAACAGCGCACCCACGATCGTCATCGCGAAGCCCCACAGCAGCAGCTGGCGGAACAGCTGCTTGGTGTCGTGGCCGGTCGGCACGGCCGCGATGCACAGGGCACCAATCGTCGACAGCGGTGACACATCGACCAGCGCCGCGCCCACGTTGATGCTGATCGCAATCTGGAGCGGATCGCCACCACCGAGCTTCGCGACCAGTCCCGGCACGGCCGGGAGGAAGGCGGGATACACCACGCCCGACGTGGAGCTGTACGTGGAGATCAGCCCCGTCACACCGGCAATCACCCCGTTCACCGAGCTCGGCGAGGCCAGCTTCGCCAGCATGGTGGTGAACAGGTCCATGCCGCCCGTCTTCTCCAAGACACCGATCAGCACGCTCACGCCGCACACCATCACGATCACCGGCCAGGGCACTTGCTTCAGCATAGCGCTGTCGCTGCCGATACCAATCAATACCAGTAGCGCCGCCGCGACGAAGGCCGTGAGTCCTGGATTGACCTTAAAGAACAGCACCGCACTCACCCACAGCACGCCCACCGCGAGCGTGATCCAGTGCGCACGCGTGAACGCCGCATCCTCGGCGTCGACCACGAGCCGCGGGTTACGCAGCATCGCCGGTCCGCCGAACATCGCCCACGCCGCCATCGCCACGATCGTATGCGCCACGAAGTTCATCACCAAAACCTCCGTGGCGTGACCGCCTAATCCGGCCTTCTCCATCAGCGTCTGCACGATCGCGCCGATCGCACTGATCGGTGACAGGTTGCCGGCGTTCGCCCCGTTGCCGACCATCAACGCCATCAGCAGCATCGGTGCCTTCGCGCGGTATGCGAGCCCCATCGCGAGTGGGGCCAGCAGCGCGGTCGTCGCAATCGCCCCCGGTCCACTGGTCGAGATCAGACAGGCCAAGAGAAAAACGAAGGGTGGCAACAGCGCCGTCCGCCCGCGTAGCAAACGCACACCATGGTGCGTCACCGCCTGCATCGTGCCGTTGGCCTGCGCGATTCCGAACAACAGCGTGACGCCCAGCAGCGTGAGAAAGAGCGACGACGGAAACACCGCCATCAGCTGTTCGACTTTCCAGTCGGCCGCGAACGTCGCGATCCCCCACGCGAACGCGACCGCGAGCACCCCGACGTTAACACGCGACGTCAGGCTGGCCGCCACCACCAGCAGCAGGGCCAGCAGCGAGAGCAGAGCGGGACTCATACGCGTCGGCTCATGCCACCGTCCACGGCGGCAGTAAATGCCGCTGCACTTTGCCGAGCGCCGTGCGCGGCAGCGCCTCCACCCGTACGAATCCGCGGGGCACCTTGAACGAGGCTAGCTGCGTGCGGACCTGCTGCGCGAGCGCCTCGAGATTCACCGTCGCATCGCACACGAGATACGCTACCGGCACTTCACCGCGCACTGCGTCCTTCACGCCAACCACCGCTGCCTCACGCACACCCTCCTGCTCAGCCAACAGCTCCTCGATCTCGCGCGGATAGATGTTGAAACCGCCCGAGATGATCAGATCACTGCGCCGACCGTCCAGCGTGATGTAGCCATCCGCCGCGCGCACGCCCACATCACCGGTGCGGAACCAGCCGTCCGCGAAGGCCGCCGCCGTGGCATCCGGGCGACGCCAGTAGCCGTCGCATACATTCGGCCCGCGCACCCACAACTCGCCGCTCGTGCCGTCCGGCACATCCGCACCGGCCTCGTCCACGATGCGCACCACGGTCATCGGCATCGGGAATCCTACCGTGCCCGGGCGACGCTCGCCATAAAAAGGATTGCTGACATTCATGAGCGTCTCGGTCATGCCGTAGCGCTCCAAAATGACATGGCCGAATCGCTCCCGGAACGCTTCCATCACGGGGGCCGGCAACGGCGCCGAGCCGGACACGAAGAGTCGCGCGCGCGCGCCGATCGCCGCCGCGCGCGCGGGCGCCACATCGAGCAACCGCACGAACATGGTCGGGACACCGAAGAACACCGTGGGCTGATACGCCTCGAACCAATCGGCCGCGCGCTCATGCTCGAAGCGTTCGGCCAGACGCATGTGACAGCCACTGAGCAGCCACACGTGCAGACCGTTCGCCAATCCATGCACGTGAAAGAGCGGGAGCACGGCGAGGTAGCGATCGCTGCCGGTGAATTCCCAGCTGGCCGTCAGCGCCAGTGCATTCGCCGCAAAGTTACCGTGCGTCAGCACGGCACCTTTTGATGCGCCGGTGGTCCCCGAGGTGTACACCAGCGCGGCCGGCGTATTCGCCACACACGGCGCCGTGATCCGCACGGCCGACTGCTGCGCGGCCTCCGCACTTAAGGCTTCGAGACTCCACGACGGCACGCCGGCGGGCAGGTCGCCCTGCTGGGCAGCGGTCGTGATCACCGCGACCGGCGCCGAATCGCTCACAATGTGCGCAATCTCGCGCTCGCGATACAGCACATTCACCGGCACCACGATAATGCCCGTCTTGATACACGCCAACCAGAGATCGATGATCTCGACTCGGTTAGTGAGATAGAACGCCAACCGATCACCAGCCTGCACGCCGCGCGCCCGCAACGCATGCGCCACGCGGTTACTCCGCTCCTCGAGCGCGCCAAAGGTCAGCGCGAGGGGCTCGCCGGACAAGCCGCTGGCGTCGAGCGCTGGCGTCGCTGCGCGTCCCAACAGCGAGCGATCATACAATCCGAGAAGTGACATTATGACAGGCCGAATTCGCGCACGATGGCGCGGACACCAGCCGCTTGCAGTCCGTCCTCCTCAAACACGATGATCCCGAGCAGGGCGCGACCCACATCGTCGGGGAGCCGATCGGCGCGGAACACCTGAATCACCGGTCCCATGGCCATCGCCTCGCGCAGCCGCGGGTGCGACCATCCGCTGCCGAGCGTGGGCTCGCTGTCGAAGCCCTTGGCCAGCACGGTCGTCAGCGCGGACGCCGGAGCGCCGCGATAACGCACCGAAGGCAGTTCGCCGCCGAAGCTGCGCTCGAACAACGCCTGCCAGGCCATTGGACGAGCGCCCTCCGCACGCGTTCCCGACGCCAGCACGACACGCGGCGAACGCGCGAGCACGTGCATGCGTTGAACCGCATCCTGCAGATCCTCGAGAATGCGCGCCTCGCGATCGGGCGCCATTTCGGGTGGAGAATTGCCAGAATCATCGATCATCCCCCAATCTTCTCTCTCGCCCGCGGCGCAGCCACCCCAATTGACCCCGTGTTCACACTTTTTCTCGTTGTCTTTCTCGACCTGATCGGATTCGGGATGATCATCCCGGTCTTTCCGTTCTATGCCGAGCAGGTGGGCGTCGCGCCGGCATCGGTGATCTTCTTCCTGGGGCTCTACTCCTTAGGACAGTTGGTCGGGGCGCCCATCTGGGGCAGTCTCTCCGATCGCATCGGTCGGCGTCCGGTGTTGCTGATCACCTTGCTCGCCAATGCCGGCGCCTCGGCGATGCTGGCCTTCAGCACCACCGGTACCATGCTGGCGATCTCACGGATCGTGGCCGGCCTGGCCGCCGGGAATATCTCGGCCGCCTACGCCTACACCACAGACATCACCACCGACGCCACCCGCCCCAAGGCGCTCGGTCTGCTCGGTTCCGCCTTCGGCATGGGCTTCATTCTCGGACCGGCACTCGGTGGCCTCCTGGCCGGTACCAATCCAAGCGATGGTTCAGGCTTTGCTCGCGTGGCCTACGGCGCAGCGGTGCTCTCGCTCGTGGCCTTCGTGCTCACGCTGTTCCGCCTGCCCGAGTCACTACCGCCGGAGAAGCGCCGCGCCTCGACGACCAAGCGCGCTGGGATGGGCACCTACTTCGCGCGCCCGGTGCTGCGCGATCTGCTCGTGGCCACGGTGATCGTGGTCGCGGCGGTCGCGCTCTTTCAGAGCACGCTGGCGTTATTCACGGCCGATCGCCTCGGTGTCGGTCCGCGCACGCTCGGCTGGATTTACGGCTTTGTTGGTGTGGTGTCGGTGGTCATCCAGGGCGGCGTAATCGGTCCGCTCACGCGGCGCTTCGGCGCGCAGTCGCTCACCCGCATCGGCGCCATCTTGGTTGGTGTGGGAATGGGCTGCATTCCGTTCTCGCACTCCATCGGCTGGCTGCTGTTCGCGCTCGGCATCTTCGGAGTGGGCTCAGCGCTCTTCAACCCCAGCATGAGCGGACTCGTGGCCACCGCCGCCGAACCGCATGAACGCGGCAGTGTGCTGGGCGCGTATCAGGGCGCCGCGTCGATGGGCCGAGTGATCGGTCCGTTCGCCGCCAGCGGCGTGGCCAGTGCCAGCTCGTTGTCGATCCCGTTCCTCGTCGGCGCCGTCGTCTCGCTGGGGGGCGCCCTGTTGATTCACACGCGCCCCAAGGCCAAGCCACCCGAATGATTGCCGCGGGTGGGGATACGAACGGAAACTAGCGTTTCCGTTCGTATCCCGGGGCCGACGCATGCACCGCCGCCGCTGCACGCCGTCCGTAGATCAGGCGGGAGGGCCGAACGTCACGGTGAGTTGGTAGGCACCCGTCCCGCCCTTTTGGGAAAGCTGTCCGTTCCACCCAAACGCTCTCAGCTCGAAAATCCCGCCGGTGGAAGAGACACAAGTACTCAATGTCAGTTGCGCATCGGTGTTCGTACCCGGCGCCACATCGTTGTTTTGAGCAAACACCGTGTTGGCAAAAGCGGACCCTAGCTCGATGTACGGGTCGGCAATCGACCCTGCTCCGGCCACCCGTTTCATGCTGATTGTGCAGGATTGGCCAGGCGCATAGATCACAAATCGGTCAAATGGAGCTTCAGCGGTACCAAGTCGGCAGCTTTGATTGGTGATACTCTGCAACGTGACAATACTGCCCACGAGAAAAGGCGAACGACAGGCGTCCACATCCTCTGGCTGAGAGAAGACGCCGAACCGATAGCTGCCCGTCTGCGCCTGCGACAAGGGACTCACGGTCGTGGTCCCTTGAGGGACAAAGAAATCGAGTTCTAGCAACGAGTCCGACCTGGACGTGTACGTACGCCACGATCCGATATGCAGGCCAACGCCAGGAAAGCTGGCGTTGAGGACGACTTTCAGGACACTACTTGGACCCGTGATCAGGTAATGGTCGAACAAATAGTCTTTGTAGTCTCGATTCTTGCAATCGTCGACCGCGAACGTGCCGGTCACGAAGGACCCCCAGGCCAGTCCGACCGGAGTACAGGGATTGGGCGTCACGGTCACCGGAATAGACGCCGTGAGCACGGTCGTGGAATAGCCGGCGCCGACGCCTTGTGCGGTCACCGTCACGGTGCTGACGCCTGGCGCGACCGCCCTCACGAAGCCGGTCGCGCTGACCGTTGCCACCGACGAAGCGCTCGACGTATAGGTATACGTCACGTCCACCGTCGAGGCACCGCGTGTGACGGCCGGGACCAGCGTGGCCGACTCACCAACCACAAGCGGCGCCGTGGTCGGAGCCACCGCAAGCGTCAGCAGGGCGGGCGGGAGTGGCAGCACGGTGATCGTCGATGACGCTTGTTGGCCACCGGAGCTGATGGCGGTGATGCTGGTGGTGCCCGGCGCAATCGCGGACACCTGACAACTGCCACCATTGGTTGCCGCGCTGGCAATAGAAGGATTCGCACTATTGCACTGCTGCAAGATCGGCGTGGGCTTCCCCCCCGCAATAACAACACCAAGCGTTCCTGATGTCCCGGCGGTGAGTGTCAGGCTTGGCGGCGCCATGGACATGGTGACCGGAACGACCGCCGTTACCGGATCGCCTCCGGCGCAGGCAGATACCCCGAGGGCGAGGCACACGACGAAAAAGCGCTGCACGAATGGCGCGCACGAAACGGATATCAACGGAGATGTGGGCAAAACATGAACCTGAGTGAAGGAGTGCGAACCGACAGCGTGCTCATCCGTGAATACGTACGAAATCCACCAACCGTTCACCGGCCGAACGGCTGCTCCAAACTCGGCGACTGCGGCGTAAACAGCTCGGCCCCGGTCTCGGTGATCACCATGTCGTCTTCCAACCGGATGCCGAACTCGCCCGGGATGTAGATGCCCGGTTCGTCGGAGAACACCATACCGGGGCGCAACGGCAGCGTGTTGCCGCGCACGAGATACGGCCACTCGTGTCCGTCCATGCCCATGCCGTGTCCCACCCGGTGGCTAAAGTATTTGTAGTCGGGGCCGAAGCCGGCCTCCACAATCACCTTGCGCGCCGCCGCATCCACCGCCTCGCACGGCACCCCGGGCTTGGCCGCCGCCAGCGCGGCACTCTGCGCCCGATGCTCGATCTCGAACACATCCTTCATGCGTTGCGTGGCCTTACCCAGCACGAACGTGCGCGAGATGTCGGAGGAGTAGCCCTCCACCTTGCAACCGCCGTCGATGAGCAAAATGCTCCCCTCCCGCACGACTTGCGGAGTGGCACTGCCATGCGGCAGCGCCGAGTATTTCCCAACCTGCACGCCCGCTGAACCCGCGTAGCCCAACTGCTGGTGGGCGAGCTGCACGAGCTGCCCGAAGTCATCCTGCGTCATGCCTTCTTTCAGCGACTTGTACGCCGCTTCGTAGGCCGCCAGCGTCACCGCGCTGGCGTGACGCATGAGCGCGAGTTCGTGCGCGTCCTTCACGATCCGGCAGCCAGCAGTGATAGGGGTACCACTCACCACCGTCACCCCCGGTACATGCGCCGCCCCGTCGGCGAACACGAAGCGCACCGTCTCCTCGGCCGCAATCGTGGCCGTGGACAGCCCCCGCGAGGCGAGTCCCTTCCGCAGCAGCTCATACGGGTTCTCGTGCTCCTCCCAGGCCATCACCTCGGCCTCGCGCCCAAGCGGCCCCAGACGCGCCTGCTCCATCGCCCGTTCTTCTTCGAACTTGGGCGTGATCAAAAACGCCGCCCCCTTCACCGGAATCACCGCCGCCAGCAGCCGCTCACTGAGCCCCCACTTGATGCCGGTGAAGTACTCCATGCTCGTCCCACCCGTCAGCATGAGGGCATCAATCCGCTGGTCGCGCATGAGCTGTCGCGCCTTCTCGAGGCGCCCTTGGCGTTCCGCCACCGAGATGGGCACGACCCCATCGCGCATCGGGCGCAGCGCGCGGATGGCGGGGGGAAGTCCGGCGGGCGGCTGCGCGCCCGCGGTGGCCGGGACCGAGACCACGGCACCAGCCGCAAGTGCGGTGGCGGATCCGAGAAAATCGCGACGCGACGGCATGGCTGACTCCGATAGGAAGATGGTCCGAACGGTTGTACGCTTAATAGCGTTGGTACGATCGAACGTCGAGTCCCTTTGCCCCACCGGTTTTCAAGGCGGACACCTCCACCCCGGTCCGCGCCGCTTTCAACAATAATGTGAGGCTTTCGTGCTCCTTCCCCTCCTTCGGCGCGCTGCGCTGGTAGGACGGCGCGTCACCGCAGCCATGTTCGGGCTCGCGCTGTCGATCGCCGCCGCCACTCCGCTCGCCGCCCAGGCCACCGGTACCATCGTCGGTCGCGTGCTCGATGGCGACAACGGCCAACCGGTCGCCGCCGCCCAAGTCACCATCGCCGGCACCCAGCTCGGTCGGGCCACCGGTGACGACGGACGCTTCACGCTCGCCAACATCCCCGCCGGCGCGCTCACCGTCACCGTGCGTCGTATCGGCTTTCAGCAGCAGTCGCGCGCGATTACGCTGGCCAACGGCGCCTCCGTCACCGTCGACTTCACGATCACCAAGAGCAGCGTATCACTCGCCGGCGTGGTCGTCACCGCCACCGGTGAAGAGCGCAAGAAGGAAGTCGGCAACGCCATCACCACCGTCGGCAGCGCCGACTTCGAACGCGGTGCCGTCGCTAATACCCAGCAGATTCTGCAGGGACGCTCCACCGGCGTCACCATTCAAGCCAACGGCGGCGGCCCCGGCTCCGGCGGCACCATCCGGTTACGCGGCGTCAACTCGATCACGCAGGGCAACCGCCCGCTGATCTACATCGACGGCATCCGCATGTTCAACGGCAACTC
>NSHR01000011.1 GCA_002737115.1 Gemmatimonadota bacterium
TTCAAGCAGCGTCGCCATCAGCGTGCCCGCGATCGACTTCGCCGCATCACGCTTGAACGGCACACCATAGTGGTCCGCCAGCTCCGCCATGAGATGCAACTGCACGGCAGCGATGCCAGCCAGATCAATGCCCGGCAGAGGCAGCACGCCGGCGCCAGCCGCCCAGGGCATGTGGCGCCGAATCGACTGCATCGCCTTGGCCGATCGGGGGTGGTCGGAGTCAGAAGACAACGCACTCGATGCCATACGCGATTCGGCAGCGATCCCCTCCGCAGCGGGCGGTTCCGTCGGAGCAGGTGGCGACGGGTCCGCCTCGTTGATGAACGCTTCCGCATCCTTCGGCGCCGACGTCGCTGCCGGACGTGACCGCTTGACCGACCGGGTAATAGCCATGGCTGCTCCTATAAGATGGGCGAGGAACTAGAAAACACCGCGTTCATGACGGCCCGAAACTCCGTGATCGCTTTCGCATTCGTCGGCCGGTACTCGATCACGCTCTGGCCGCGACCAAAGGCACTTCCGAACGCGCTGCGTTGTCCGAGAGAGGGTCCCAGCATCGTCAGCCCAGGATATTCGGCGACAAGCGCCCTCGTCTCGTCATTGTCGCGACCGGTGGGTTTGGCGCGATTCAGCAACACGAGAACACGAAAGCTGTGCAGCGATTGCGCTTCGGTGATCACGTCGACCACGTCATCGAGTGCCCAAAGCTCCACGGATTCCGGTGCTACCGGCAGAATCAATACGTCCGTCACCGTCAGCGCCGCGCGGAGCGCGTTGGAGTCCTTTCCACCGACGTCGATCAGAATGTCCTGATACTTGGCACGCAAGAGCGCGACCTGCTGGCGGAGCGCGCGTGCATCGTCGAGGACGATGCACGGGACGGACGGCACCAATCCCGAGTCGCTGCGGACGGCGATAGCCTTACTCAGGCTCGTCTGGCGGTGATCGCCGTCAACGAGCAGCACGTCCGCACCCGAACGAATTCGCTCGATGGCGAAATTCAGCGCGATTGTACTTTTCCCAACGCCACCTTTGGTGTGACCGAACGTGAGAATCAACGCTGTGAGGCTAATGTGGGCGAACCGTGTTGGCGCTCAAGCCCAGATAAGGACGCAATATGTGAATGGATCGTAGCAAACACAACCATAGAGTGCGTGCCGTTCGTGCGGTCCCGCGGCGACTCAACTTTCCCCGAGTCGACTCCAGCGACGGACCGCCGGTGCCTGAAACCGCTGCAATTCGGTGAGCATCGACGACGCATCGTCGCTCACCACCAACCACTCGCGTGGGTTCCCGCGCAAGAATCCCTCGGCCTCGACATGCTCCAGCAATGCCAGCAAGGGGGCCCAATAGCCCGACACATCCAGCAGTCCGATCGGCTTCTGGTGCACGCCAAGCTGCGCCCAGGTCCACGTCTCGAAAAACTCCTCGAGCGTTCCCACCCCGCCCGGCAGCGTAATGAATGCATCCGCGAGTTGAGCGATCATCGCCTTCCGCTCATGCATCGAGTCCACGACGCGCAGCGCCGTCAGTCCGTGATGCGCGACTTCCCGTTGCACGAGTCCATGGGGCATCACCCCGATGACTTCGCCGCCGGCAGCCAGCGCGGCGTCGGCGAGCGCCCCCATCAACCCCACCCGGCCACCACCGTAGACCACGGTGAGGCCGCGCTGGGCCAGCAGGGCGCCAAGGGCCCGCGCGCACTCCACGTATTCCGGACGCACGCCGGCGTTCGAGGCGCAGTACACGGCCACGCGCTGTATCGGCGGGACCACCGGAACGGGCAGAACGCTGGGGTCGGACTCGCGGGACGCAGTGCTCATGCCGAAAAGCTAACGCCGATTCGACGGGCACGAGGACGGCGGCGGATACTACCGGGACGCCGCCGAGAACGGCTAGCTTCGAGTCCATGCCCACCTCGCCGCGCACGTTCCCCACGCTCAGCATCGTGGACCATCCATTGGTCCGTCACAAGATCACGCTCCTGCGCGACCGCGCGACGCCCACCAAGCAGTTCAAGGAGTTGGTGGACGAAATCGCCATGCTGATGGCCTACGAGGCGACGCGCGATCTGGCGCTCGAGCCAGTGCCGGTCGATACCCCGCTCGAGACGACATCGGGATGGTCGGTGCGCGGCAAGAAGCTCACGCTCGTCCCGATTCTCCGGGCCGGACTTGGCATGGTTGAAGGCATTCTGCGCCTCATGCCGTCGGCGCGTGTCGGGCACATCGGGCTCTATCGCGACCACGAGACGCTCGAGCCGGTGGACTACTACTTCAAGGTGCCCGGCGATGTAGGCGCGCGTGATTTTCTGCTGCTCGATCCGATGCTCGCCACCGGCGGCAGTGCCGCCGCCGCGGTCTCGTCACTGAAGCGCGCCGGAGCGACACGTATTCGCTTTCTCTGTCTCGTGGCCGCCCCGGAGGGCGTCGAGCGGCTTGCGCGCGAACATCCCGACGTGCCTATTCTGACGGCAGCACTCGACCGCGAGCTCAACGCGCACGGATACATTCTTCCCGGACTCGGCGACGCCGGCGACCGCTTATTTGGAACACGTTAAGCAGGAAGTA
Organism: Gemmatimonadota bacterium; assembly: GCA_002737115.1. Taxonomy (GTDB): domain Bacteria; phylum Gemmatimonadota; class Gemmatimonadetes; order Gemmatimonadales; family Gemmatimonadaceae; genus Gemmatimonas. The sequence goes on from NSHR01000011.1 coordinate 2,571, forward strand.
GGGCGTCGTCCCGCCGCGTGTCTTCGCCGAAATTCCGCGCGGCGAGCTTGTCCCGTTCCGACATCGCGGCTATCTTCTCGCCACTTGTTCGGCGATTTGCGCTTGTCGCTCACGATCGCGTCGGTCTCCTGTTCTGGGGTCGTTGATGTTGATCAATCTGGTACCGGATTTTCTCGCCGTTCTTGAAGCCGACGATCGCGTCGCAGCGTATCTGGCCTATTTCGAGCGCCACAAGGCGCTACTGACGGCCTACTGGGACAACTATGTCCTCGAGCCATCAGGTCCGCACTTCGACGAGGTCGTGCTCTCCACGATCACCGCAAATCGCGACGACCTGTTCATGCTCCTGGCGCGCACCGATGTCGTGGCGCTAGCGCGTCGGGCGGAGGAGAAGGTCCGCACCCTGCTCGACATCGACGTCTCCTACGATGTGGTGCTCATGGTCGGCGTGGGCGCGGCAAACGCCGGTGAACTGGTCGTCAACGGCCGTGGCGTGGCGTTCGTGTGCCTCGAGCACTTCACGGGTGTCACCAACCCGGACACGCAGAGCCTCGGGCTCGATCCCGAACTGATTCCGCTCTGGCTCGCGCACGAAATCACGCACGTCGTGCGCTATACGTCACCGTCCAGCCGCAGCGACATGCGCGGGTTCGTGGAAGACGCCGACGGGTACTACTCGTACTGGGAAACGGGCCGCCAGGCCTCGCTACGCGAGCTGCTGGTGAACGAGGGCCTGGCCGTGCACGTCTCGCGCGCCGTCAGCCCCGGACATGCCGCGTGGGAATATTTCGGGTTCGCCCGCAAGCAGTACGCCCGGATACGCGAACTCGAGCCCGTACTGCACAACGCCCTCAACACCGACGGCGACCGCGCGGGCTTGGGCCTGCGCCTGCGCTACCTCTCCGGCGGGATGAGCGACGAAGCCCGCACGGTCGAGCGCACGGTGCTCCCCGAGCGCTCCGGCTACTTCCTGGGCGCGCGCATGGTCGACAACGCCATCGCCGCCCGCGGCTACGCCTGGGCCACCCGCGCCAGCGTCCACGAACTCGCCGCCGTGAACGAGCCGATCATGGAACGGCCAAGGCTTACGATCGTCGGCTGATGCTGGTGGTGTCCTGACGGAAAAATCCACAGAGTTCTGGCTGTTGCTGTTGTTTAGTGTTGCGTGTCGCCGCGGCACCCCGCGTCCTACTTCCCGATGCAGAACTCGCGGAACACCCGATCCAGCACATCCTCGGTATCCACAACACCGATAAGATCCGACAGCGACTCACGCGCCGCGTAGAGATGCACAGCCGCCACCGGCGCCGGTAGCGCCCCGCTCTCCCACGCGAGCAGGAATTCGGCCAGTTCATCGTGCGCCGTAGCCAGTCCGGCGCGATGCCGTTCACGCGTTACCAGCACGGCATCACCAGTGGGTAGCCCCACCGCACTCGCCGCCGCCGCTCGGTCAATCACCTCGAGCAACCTCCGAATCCCCTGCCCCGTCTCGGCGCTCACACCGATCGCAGTCCCGGTAGTGTCCACCACGCCCAGATCCACCTTCGTGTGCACAGGAATCACGATACCGTCGGTGCGCGAAGCAATCACCGACGTCGTCGCTTCGATGTCCGTCGCACACGCCCCGCACGCCAGCACCACCTGGGCCTGACCCAAATAGCGCGTGCTGACTTCGATACCAAGTCGCTCGATTTCGTCGGCGGTGTCGCGGAGGCCGGCGGTATCCACGAAGCGCAGCGGCAATGGCGCGCGATCGAGCACCGATTCGATGGCATCGCGGGTCGTGCCGGCGATCGGCGTCACCAGCGCACGTGACTCACCCAACAGCGCGTTGAATAACGACGACTTGCCGGCATTGGGCGGGCCGGCAATCACCACCAGCACGCCATCGCGAAGCACAGCGGCCTGCGGGGCGGTGTGCATCAGCGCGCGCAGCGCGTCGCGCAGCGACGCGGCCGCATTTTTTATCCGGGCCGGAGCGATCGGCCCATCGTCTTCCTCGGGGAAGTCGATGTCGTAAGCAATCAGCGCTTCGAGGTGAATGACGTCGTCGCGCAACGCGAGCAGACGCCGAGAGAGCCCGCCATCCAGCTGCGACAGGGCTTGACGATGCATGGCCGTGGTGCGCGCGTCGATCAGATCGGCCACCGCTTCGGCCTGCACCAGATCCATGCGGCCATTCAGCACCGCGCGCCGCGTGAATTCACCCGGCGTGGCCGGTCGCGCGCCCGCGGCCACGCAGGCGGCCAACACAAGCGCCGGCACCACGTGACCGCCATGCGTGGCAATCTCCACCACCTCGTCGCCCGTATACGAACGCGGCGCGGCGAACCAGGTGATCAGCGCGTCGTCGAGCGGCTCACCGTTGGGATGTCGGAGCGCCACGCGGGTCGCGCGGCGCGGCTGCAGCCCGGACGCGCCAAGGGCGCGCGCGATATCGATCGCGCGCGCCCCCGATAGCCGGATCACAGCAATCGCCCCGCGTCCAGCGGCCGTGGCAAGGGCAACGATCGTGTCGTCGCCACCAGGCAGCTGGCGGGCCGTCACCACGTCGTTATCCCCGCACAACCGGTGGTTGCACCTTCGTGCGCTCCCTCGAGATCAGCCACTGCTGCGGCAACGACGCGAGATTCTGCACGAAGTAATAGAGGTTGAGACCCGAAGCCATGTTGAAGAAAATCACCATCATCATGGCGGGCATCAAGTACATCATCATCTTCTGCTGCTCGTTCGCCTTCATGCCGCGCATACCGATGTACGACAAGCCCATCGCCGTGATCGCCACGAGCACCGGCAGCACGTAGAGCGGATCCTTGAGCGAGATATCGGGGAACCACAGGAACGACACGCCGCGGAACTCGATCGTGTTCTGAAACACAAAGAAGAGCGCAAAGAATACCGGCAACGGAATCAGCATCGGCACACAGCCCGACAAAGAGCTGAATGGCGACATGCCGTGCTCCTTGTACACGCGCATCATTTCGGCCTGCAGCTTGGTCGGATCGCCCTTGTACTTGGTTTGGATTTCGGCCAGGTACGGCTGAATGCGCTGCATCTGCATTGAGCTGCGCATGGCCTTCTGATTCAACGGCCACAGAATGAGACGTACCGCCACGCCGAATACCACCAGAATCCAGCCATACGAAAGCCCGAGCGTCGACTTCATCCAGAGCAGTAGACGAATCACCATCGTGGCGAACGGCTGCACCACACCCTGCAACCAGCCGCCATACGGGTTCGATGTCTCGAACGAACGCCCGATTGCCTCGAGCCGCTCGTACTCCTGCGGACCGGCGTACACTTCGAACGCCACGGCACCGCTCTTGAGCGAGGCGACGATCGTGGCTTCACTGCGTGTGGCCGCCTTCGCCACCCGCACACCGCCCGTAAAGTTCACCTCGGCAAAACCGGGCACGCCCTGCGGAGCGAGCACGCCCATCAGGAAGTACTTGTTCTTGGCCACGGCCCAGTTGATCGGGCCCACTTCGATGCGTCGCTCGCCGGGATCGAGCGACGCGAAGGTGACCCCTTTGGCATTCTGCTGATCGGGCTTGAAGGCGTACGCGAGGTGCGACTGATCTTCGGTGGTGTCCGATTCCGACGAGCGGAAGCCGGGCGGCATGTCGATCAGCAAGAAGCTGTTCTCGGGCGCGCCCTGCACCGTCGCCGACACATTCACGCGGTAGCTATCGGGCAGGAACGAGTACGCGATCGTGATGGCGCGGGCACCGACGGTGGCGTCATAGCGCACCATGGCGCGGCCGTTCTCTTCGGTGCGCGTGCTGGTGAAGGTCTGCGCATTCAGCGCGACCGTATCGCCGGGAGACACGAGACGGAAGCTGAGCAACCGGTCGCCCGTCTTGGCGAGCTCCACCGGGCCGCCTTTGGTGCGCCCCTTGTTGGAGAGCGCGAGGTACTGCGGCATCTCCACGCCGATCAGCGCGGCGCCCCGGTTCGTGGTGCGGAAGATGGCCTGCGTGGTGGTGACCACAGCGGTATCGACTGGCATCACGACGGGCTGAGACGCCGCGATGACGGAGTCGGGCAGGGCGCTCACGCCGGACGCCGTGGTCGCGGCGGCGGCCGTGGCAGCCGCGGACGCCGTGTCGACGGGAGTGCTGCTAGTGGAGTCTGTTACCGCGGTCTTGCTTCCGGGCGCCGGCACAGGCGACGGGAAGAGAATCGGCGTCAGAATCAGGACCGCCGCCATCAGGACGACGGCGAGGGCGATGCGACGTGGTTCCATGGTCTGTATAGGGGAGCGCTCAGGGCACCGGATCAAATCCGCCGGGCCGGAACGGATGACAGCGCCCGATTCGACGCAAAGCCATCCATCCTCCGCGTAGCGCACCGTGACGCTCCAGCGCCTCGAGCGCGTACGCAGAACACGACGGATAATAGCGGCAGGCGCCCCCGAAGATGGGCGATAGCGTGAGTTGGTACCCACGCACTACCAGCATGAACAGCTTCGCGATCACAGCGAACGAGTTGGAGTTACCGGGCGATGCGACGCACAGCCTGCAACACTTCGGCGCGCAGTGTCTCGAAGTTTCTGGCGTACGCCACCGGAAGCACCTTGAACACGAGGTCCACCGGCGCCAACCCAGGGAGTACCTCAAGACGGATGAGCTCACGGAGCCGGCGTTTCAGGCGGTTCCGCGCGACACCCGACTGCTTGTACTTGGGTACCACAAAGCCCACGCGGGGAACGTCAAGAAGGGAAGACAGAGTGCGCACATCCAATGAGGCGGTGCGCACTCGCTTCCCTTCGTGTCGAACTCGCTCGAGATCAGACCCGCGCGTTAAACGTTGCGCGCGCGGGAACGACCGGGAATCAGGCGCCGGTATACTTCGTCGGGATCTGGACCGTCAACACCTTGCGGCCCTTGCGGCGGCGACGGGCGAGTACCTCGCGGCCCCACTTCGTCTCCATGCGGGCACGGAAACCGTGCTTGCGGACTCGCTTGGTATTACGCGGATTGTATGTGGGCTTGCCCATAGTAGTGCTCGAGGTAACGCGGGATAAATCGCGGCGGGTCGACTTGAATTTCTCAGCACTCGCACCACCCACGCGACCTGACAGCCGCGGCGTGGTAGAGCCCTGACCTAGCCTTTCAAGTTACTCGCGCGAGTGGTGTGAGGTCAACCCCGCCAAGTACACCCGTGACAACGATTTGCCCTCGTCCAAACAACCCGAATATCGACTTGCTTGCGCTCACGAATGTGAGGCTGGTGTCACGTCGCTGACGCGATTGACTTATCCACAAACACGCGTAATCTTCGCCCCCCCGCCTGATTCTCGCCCGTGGCCGGGGCCGCCAGAACCCCCTCCCCCCGTCATGTCCCTTACGCCTGCCGAAACCTGGGATCGCCTGCGCCAACGCGCGCGCCAGGTCCTCCCAGAGCAGACGTATCGCACCTGGCTCGAGCCCACCGATGCCCTCGGTGTGGAAGGCGACACCCTGTTCATTGGTGCACCAGACCAGTTTTCCGTAGACTGGAACGAATCCAAGCACGCAGATCTGCTGACCGGCTTCGCCGCTGTCGCCCTCGGGCACCCCATGAAGGTGCGCTTCAAGGTGGCCGAAGAACGCATGGGTCGCGTGCAGATGGACATGTTCGTGCAGCCGCCGCCAACCCCTGTGGTGGCGCCACGAACAGCACACCAACAACGCCTGTCAGCCCCACTGAACCCTCGGTATACGTTCGACCAGTTCGTCATCGGGAAATCGAACGACGTCGCCGCCGCCGCCGCCCAGGCCGCGGCCCAAGCGCCAGGCAAAGTCTACAATCCGCTCTTTATCTACGGCGAAACCGGCCTCGGCAAGACGCACCTCATGCAGGGCATCGCCCACGAGCTGCTCACGCGCACCCCCACGCTGCGCCTCGCCTTCGTCGGGACCGAGCAGTTCACCAATGAGTTCATCAACGCCATTCAGACCGGACAGATGGGCGATTTCCGGCGCCGCTTCCGGGAAATCGACCTGCTGCTGGTCGACGACGTCCAGTTTCTGAAGGGGAAGGAATCCACCCAAGAGGAATTCTTCCACACCTTCAATGCCATCTATGAGGCCGGTCGGCAGATCGTCCTCACCTCCGATCGGCCACCCAAGGACATCCCCGGACTCGAGGCCCGCCTCGTCTCCCGCTTCGAATGGGGCATGGTCGCCAATGTCGACTCCCCCGATCTGGAGCACCGGATCGCGATCCTCCGCAAGAAGGCGAGCCTCGACCACCTCGAGCTCACCATCCCCGACGAGGTCATCGAGTTCATCGCCCAGCACGTGAAGTCGTCGGTGCGTGAGCTGGAAGGCTCCATCATCAAGCTCCTGGCGTACGCATCCCTCAAGCACCGAGAGATCTCCATCGAGCTGGCCCGCGAAGCGCTTCGTGACAAGCTTAAAAGTGCGACGCTCTCGGATTTCCCCGATATCCCACCCACCACGATTACCGTGGCCACGATTCAGCAGGTGGTCTCGCGGGAATGGGGCGTTACTCCAGACGGACTCCGCTCGAAAACCCGGACCAAGCAGCTCACGACTCCACGCCAGATCGCGATGTACCTGTGTCGGGAGTTGTTAGCACTTCAGCTGGTCGAAATTGGCAACGCCTTCGGCGGACGCGATCACTCCACCGTGATCCATTCGCTCGATCGGGTGGCCGAGGACATGGGCAAAGAGCCCGGTTTTGCCGACCGGGTGCTGAAGGTTCGAGGCATGTTGGAAACGCTCAGATCCACCGGACAACTCGGCACCTAAGTCCCCAGTCGTCCACATCGCCGCGCATCTTTCCCACCATTCTCGGACCCGGATGTGCAGGAATGCGGAGAAAAAGCACTCCTCGACATGGAATGCACATGACTCGGCATGGCGGAAGTGCTTTCGCACATGTAGCTTGCGACGTTTGTAGACAAGCCCACACGTCCTGCTACTACTACCAGTTTTATCGCTAAACCTCTTTTTAACAGCAGTCCTTCCACACAACGGGCATGCGCTTCACGATCTCGCGCGAAAAACTCCAAGAAGGACTCGCGGCGGTAACCGCCGCCGTACCGGCCAAGACCACGTTGCCGGTCCTGTCGAACCTGCTCGTCGAAACCACCGAGCGCGGGATTCGTTTGTCCGCGACCGATCTCGACATTGCCGTCAGCACGGAAGTCAGTGCCGATGTTGAAACGCCAGGATCGATCACGATTCCCGCCAAGAAACTCAGCGAGATTGCGCGCGAACTGCCGCCGTCTCCCGTCAAGGTTTCGGCCAGTGGTGAACAGCGCGTCACCATCGAATGCGGACGCTCCCGGTTCAAGCTGCTTGGGCTGCCGCGTGATGAGTTTCCATCGTTCCCCACCGTGCGCTTCAATGAGTCGTGGCGCGTGAAATCGGGTGAACTCCAAAAGCTCATATCGCATGTCGCCTTCGCGGTGAGCACCGAAGAGTCACGGCCCATTCTCAATGGCGTGCTCTGGGAGCTCCGCGAGGATCGCATGCGCATGGTGGCCACTAATGGCCACCGCCTGTCGAAGATGGAATTACCGGTGGAATCGAGTAGCGCCCCGCCAGGTGATCTGATCGTGCCGCCCAAGGCGCTCGAGCAGATCAAGCGACTCTTCCCGGCCGAAGAAGAACTCGAAATCGCGCGCGGTGAAAACCACCTCGGTTTCCGGTCGCCATTCACGTCGGTATTCACGCGTTTGGTCGAAGGCCCGTATCCGAACTACGAACAGGTTATTCCGAAGGATAACGATCGCTTCTGCCTGTGCGATAAGGCCGCGCTCACCAGTGCGCTAAAACGCATGAGTGTGATCGCGTCGGATCAGACCCATCGTATCAAGATGTCGTTTAACACCGGCATGCTAAAGTTCAGCGTCACTACGCCAGACTTGGGCGAAGCCTCCGACGAACTGCCGGTGAATTACAATGGCGATCAGCTCGATATCGGCTTCAACGCCACGTATCTGCTGGAGATCCTGCGCTATATGCCCACGGAGCAGGTACGCCTCACGTTTAAGGCGCCAGAACGCGCGGCCACGATCGAGCCCGAAGGGTGGGACGATCCGGCCAAGTATCTGTGCCTGGTGATGCCGTTGCGCTTGATGGACTGATACGCAGCGTCGCGCTTTCGCCTGTCAGCGCTGTCGTTCCGCCCGGAGCTCTACCCGTTGCAGCACCTGCTGCGATCGTGGGGTTCCGGGCGGAATGCGTTCCGTAAGCTGCATGGTGAGCGTACTGCTGCCTTGCAGCGTTTCCAGGATACCCGTGCGCGCGGCAATCTCGAGGCGTTGCGACCCTGACCCGGTGCCGACCAGGTCAAAGGCCCGAAACGCGGAGCCGCCTTTGCCTTCCAGTCTCGTGGTCATCTCACGACGCACGACCAATGTTTCTCGCGACACCGTGGCCAACGTGGAGTGCGTGATCGTATAGACCGTGAGTGGCACACCGCTCCGACACACCAACGTCACGGTGCTGTCGCGCCACTGAGCGCCTTCCCCAACGCCGTCAGGGACACGCACGAGCAGCTCACGCGCCAGCTGCATCGCACTCACCTCGGAACGATCGCACTCATTCGCCAACGGCGGACGAGCGACCACGCGCAAACTCGAGGTGTCGATGAAGGCGTCGATCAGCAACAGCGATACTCGAGAGGGTGCCGCGGCCGTGAGAGGCGCCGGCGTGGGACTGTCGGCGATGCTGCTGCGCACTGTGAACGAATCCACCTGTCCCGATCCGCGCAGCGCGCCAGTCGCCGTTCGCTCGAATGACATCGACACGAGCGCTCGCGTGTCAACGCGTTGTTCATCGGAGACACCAGCCGGCATCGCGGCCCCGCTGACGTTCAGGCGGGTCACCGCTGATATCGTCCACGTGGTAAGCGGTTGTGTGCGCGGCAGCAGCACGCGAGTGCTCACGATCGGCGATGGCAGCGCAGGCGCCGCTACGGCCGGGCTCGGCGTTGGTACTGGTGCGGGCGACCCAGCGGTGCAGGCCAGCATCAGCGTGGGGCCAGCCACACACCACGCGACCAAACGAGCGATGGATGTCATTGGTTCGATACCACGTGCCACTCCACTGGAAACTCCGCGAGGGGTTCCGAGATCTCATGGAAAGTCGCCGGCCTATAAGCCGGGTTCTGTCAGTGCTGATATACGCGAGCGTATCCCAACACCGGACGGTCATTCCTCTCGGCGTGCAGTCGCCCACACGCTCCAGCAGCCTACCCGCGACTCGACGTCTTGCGACGTCCTTGCGAGACGGGTCATCTCTCGCCGCTTATTTGGCCTTGCTCCGACTGGGGTTTACCGAGCCACCTTCGTTACCGAAGGCGCGGTGGGCTCTTACCCCACCCTTTCACCCTTACCGCAGCATCGGTTGCCCAATGACACGGCGGTTTGCTTTCTGTTGCACTGTCCGTCACACGAAGCTCACGCCGCATGTGCCCAGGCGTTACCTGGCAGTCTACCCTGTGGAGCCCGGACTTTCCTCGGTGTCTGAGCTTTCGCCCAAACATCGCGACCATCCGGCCGGCGACCAATCCATGAGTGGAGGAAATATAACCAGCCAGCAAACCCCTCGGTGCGCGGTGCGGTTCTACTGCGAACGAATACATCATATCGCCACACAGTGACGGCATAATGACGACAGTGCGGTAGCCTATCATCGTAATCGGCCCGCTGTGCCTGCAGCGCCGGCCCGTACACGAAGACTCCGCTGGGCGAGGTGTATATGACAGCTCCATTGCGAGCGTTGGCAACATCGCAGGCTCCCACCGCCATCTATCCGAGAACACCGGTGAAGTCTGTGGCGGCGACACCGGCGGACGCCGTTTCTGCGCGATCCATCGTGACCTTTCTCACGCCCGCTGAGCGTCAACGGGTGGATGCGCTGGGGCAAGGGAGCTATACCACCGTACACCGCGAAAGCTTCGATGACATCCTGCGCGATCTGCGGAGCCAACCCGTATCGGCGATCCTGGTGTCGGTGTCCCGCTATCAACAAGATCACGGCACCCAAGTGGCACGCATGGTGCGAGAGTTTCCGCGCGTTCCCGCGGTGGCGTTGCTCACGGGCAACGAAGCGCGCACCACCCAATCGTTACTCGCGTTAGGGCAGCGAGGGGTGCAGACGCTGGTGGACGCGCGTGACCCCGCCGGATGGCGCGACCTCAGACAGTTCGTGAATCGCGAAGTTTCCACGACGATTGAATCCGTGGCAATCCGCCGCATTCGCGCCGATCTCGCTGGTGCCAACGACGACTGCTTGCGCTTCTTTGACGAGCTCTTTCTCGCGCCGATGTCGCTTACCACGGTGCGTCAGTTGGCGCGGCGGTTGGGCGTGGTGCCCACCACCTTTATGAGCCGGTTCTTTCGCGCCGGCATTCCCGCACCCAAGAAGTATCTCGCCACCGCGCGGTTGGTGCGCGCGGCGCGACTGCTCGAGAACCCGGGCTACAGCCTCACGCAGGTCGCGTTTTTGCTCGAGTACTCGTCACCGCAGAGCTTCTCGCGGCATGTCATGCATTCACTGCAATGCGGCGCGGCGGAGTTTCGCAAAACGTACAACGGCGAAGCCATGCTCGAGTACCTGCGGCAGCGACTCATTTTGCCGTATCAACAACAGCTCATCGCGTTCGCGCCTGTCGAGGTCACGCCGCCATGGATTTCCCGCCCTGCGCTGGTGCCGGCGCGGAGGCCGGATACGGGGCGTGCGTCGCCGAGCGCGGTATCAGCGCTGGCTTAGGCCGGCGGGATCAGCGGCAGTAGATCGGCGGCCGTGACCAGGCTGATCACCGTGAGCCCGGCGGCTTCAAGGGCTTCGGAGCCGCCTTCTTGGCGATCGACGAGGGCGAGCACACCGAGAATCTCACCGCCGGCAGCGCGAATGGCCTCAACGGCCTTGAGGGCCGATCCACCGGTGGTAATGACGTCTTCGACGACCACGACTTTGTCGCCGGGCTGAAACGGGCCTTCGATCAGCTTTCCGGTGCCGTGCTGCTTGGCTTCCTTGCGAACGGTAAAGGACCGAACCATTTCCCCGGTGCCCGCTTCGGCCTCGAGGGCGGAGGCGTGAGCGATGGCGTAGGAGATGGGGTCGGCGCCCAAGGTGAGGCCGCCCACTGAGTCGACCGGCCACCCGCTGTCGCGGAGGGCGGCGAGCGCCTCACGCCCGATGAGCATCTGCCCTTCGGGGCTCATCGTGGTGAGGCGGCAGTCAACGTACAGGGTGGAACGGCGGCCAGAGGCCAGCACGAAATCGCCCCGCTTGGCCGATCGCTCGGCGAGCAGGGTGGTCAGTTGCGCCGAAATAAGCCCTTCATTTTTCCGAAGAGTCCACCCGTGTCTTCACCGGCCGTGGCGGCCGGCCCGGCACCACCCGACGGGCTGGCCGAGCGGCTGACGCTCGGCGCGCTGCTGGGGCTGGCCATCGCGGTGGTTTCGGCGGCGGCCGCAAAGGCGTCCGAGAAGTTTTTGACCGTGGGGTACCGATCGCCGGGGAGCTTGGAGAGCGCCTTCATGACGACATTCTCGACGGCCACCGGGAAGGCCAGATTGGGCTTGGCCTTGTTGAGCGCGACCGGCGGCTGCGTGAGGAGCTGGGAAAACAGCTCGCGTGGCGACTTGCCGGTGTACGGGAGGGTGCCCGTGAGCAAGAAGTAGGCGATGGTGGCCAGCGAGTACTGATCGGCGGCGGGCCCGACCAGTTCGCCTGACAACGATTCCGGCGCCACATACATGAGCGTGCCCACGAAGAAGCCGGCGCGCGTGAGACGCTGATCGGGAGCGGCGTCCGTGTCGGCCGCGATGCCGAAATCGAGCACTTTCACGTGGTGCGTGGCGGAATCGTACATCACGTTTTCCGGCTTCAGATCGCGGTGCACGATGCCGACATCGTGTGCGGCTTGTACGGCGCTGCAGATCTGCGACAGGATGCCGTAAACGTCCTTCGACGGGAGCGGTCCGGACTTCTCGGCAAACTTGTCGAGGATGTCACCCCCAGCCCATTCGATCGCGAGGTAATAGCGCTCGCTGTCGGATTGACCGTAATCTAGGGTGCGCACGATGTTCGGGTGTTCTACTCGTGCGCCGAATTGCGCCTCGCGCAGGAATCGCGCGACCGCGGTTTTGTCATGCTGCAGCTTCTCGCGCAGCACCTTGAGGGCGACTGTACCATGCGTGGCATGTTCGGCCCGAAACACGGTAGACGTACCGCCCTCGCCGACTTTTCCGCGCACCGTATAGCCCGCCAACGTCGTTCCGACTAGCGTCTCTATGGCCACGGGGCGAACGTAACGCCGAGCGGCGGTACCAGCAAGAAGGGTCCAGATATAAAGTGCATTCCGTGACCAGTTTGGTTGATCGGCACGGTTCTAGCGGGTCATCAGCAACCACGGCGGGCACTTTATGCCTGCACGGACGGGAATATGCGTTTCGTGAATCCACGCGCCTTGCCACTTCGCGTTCGCTCCGTCGTCGCGACGACGTTGGCGGTACTCGCCGCCTGCTCCGGCTGCTCCGGCAAGCGACCGGCGGTTGGGCCGGGGCCGGCCGCCGTCGCACCGAGACCCGGTGGTGCCGCCGGTGCGGCGGGTATCGGCGTCGTTCCTGGCTCGCCGGCCGACATGCAGCGGCTGTATCGCAGCATGGGACTCATCGCCGGCACCGGTGCCATCCCGTTCGTGTCGTCGGTGTCGTTTTTGCGCTCGCCGACGCCCGACAGCACACTCACGCTGATCGCCCTCAGCCTGCCGTCGCGCGCGCTGGGTTTCACGCGCCAGGGCGAGCGCTACGGCGCGAGCTACGTGGCGCGCCTCGAAGTCCGGCAGGGCGCCACGGTGGTGAAGGTGATCGAAGCCACCGAAAAGGTACTGGTGCCGACCTTCCGCGAAACCGCGCGCACCGACGAGAGCATCATCTGGCAGCAGTTCCTGAGGTTGGCGCCGGGCCGCTACAGCGTCGCCCTCAGCATCAAGGATGAATCGAGTATCCGCAACGCCTCCGAAGAGGTGCAGCTCGAAGTGCCGCGCCTCGCCCCCGACATGCTCGGCTCGCCGCTGCCGGTGTACGAAGCGATCCCGCGGGCGACGGCCGACTCGCTCCCTCGCATCCTGGCCCGTCCTCGGGCCACCGTGGTGTTTGGACAGGATTCGGTGCTTCCGCTCTATCTCGACGCGGTCGGCTCGGCGGCGCCAACCCGCGTCCATATCCGCATCATGGGAGAAGGCGACACGCGCCTGTTCGATGCCGATATCGAATTACCCGCGCGCGGCGACGGACACAGCACCACGTATGGTGTGCCCGTTGCCAAGATGGGGATCGGCATCAACACGCTGCTGGTGAGTGTGCCGGGGCGCGCCGACACGGCGCGGGCACGCGTGCTCGTGAGCCTTGGCGATGATCTGCCGATTGCGTCGTTCGATGAGATGTTCTCGTATCTGCGCTACTTCACGACCGCCGACCGACTGAAGACGCTGCGCGACGCCACTCCCGCCTTTCGCCCCGAGGCGTGGGCCGCTTTTCTCAAGGCCACTGATCCGATTCCCGGGACGCCGGAGAACGAAGGACTGCGCGATTACTTCGCGCGCATTCGCGCGGCCAACATTCGCTTCCGCGACGACGGCCCGACGGGCTGGCAGAGCGATCGCGGCACCGCCTTCGTCGCACTTGGGGATCCCGACAATATGTTCGATTCCGGCATGACGGATCCCAATGCACGCGTGCGTCAGCAAATCTGGGAGTATCGCGAGCTGCGGGTACAGATCGTGTTTGTCGATCAGACCGGATTCGGACGCTGGCGCCTGTCCACGCAGGGTCGGGCGGAACTTGACAACGCGATCCGTCGTCGCATGGCGTCTCGGCAGTGAGCGAGGTGCAACGTCCCACCGCACCGCGTCTGTTCCTGATCGACGGCTATGCCCTGATCTACCGCGCGTTTTTCGCGCTGATGACGCGACCGCTCACCACGCGTCACGGCGAAAACACGTCGGCCGCCTGGGGGATTGCGACGTTTCTCAAGCGATTGTTGGTGACGCACCAGCCGGAGTTGCTGGGCTGGGTGCATGACTCGGGCGCCACGTTTCGCGACGACCTGTATCCCGAATACAAGGCGACGCGAGAGAAGCTCACCGATGAGTTGCAGGCCGACTTCGATCGGGGGCTTGAGCGCATCAATCAGCTGCTCGCGGCCTACGCCATTCCGGTGCTCGCGGTGCCTGGCTTTGAAGCCGACGATGTGATCGGCACGCTCGCGCGAAAAGGGGTGGACGCCGGGTACAACGTGGTGATCGTATCGGGCGACAAGGATTTCCAGCAGCTCGTGCGCCCTGGCGTGTGGTTGCTCAATCCCGGCCGCGGTGGTCCAGCCAGCGTGGAAGAGCAGTGGGTGGGCGTCGAGAACGCGAACGATCGGCTCGGCGTGCCGCCCGAGCGGGTCATCGACTATCTCGCGCTGGTGGGTGATTCGTCGGACAACGTGCCCGGGGTGAAAGGAATCGGCGAGAAGGGGGCGCAGGAGCTCATCGCGCAGTTCGGTGCGCTCGAAGACATTCTCGCGCACGTGCAGGAGATCACAAAGAAGCGGCCGCGTGAAGCGTTGCTGGCACAGGAAGCGGAAGCGCGCCTGTCGAAGCTGCTGGTCACGATTCATCAAGACGTGCCGATCGCACTGGATCCGTCCACGTTGCAGATGAGCGCACCCGATACGCAGGCGTTGCGTCATCTGTACCTAGAGCTCGAGTTCACGTCGCTGTTAAAGGAGCTGGGCGGCAGCGCGCTGAGCGCACCCGCGCCCGGTGATCTGTCGGCGCTCGTGCCGCGCCCAGCCGAGCTGTCGTTCGATACCGACGCGGCCGACAGCGTGCCGTCGCAGGCGAACCGTCCGGCTGCGCTGGCGATGACGATGAGCGCGAGCGGTGTGCCCGTGCTATCCGACGCGCGCTATGTCACGGTGGACTCGATGTCGGCACTCGAGGCACTGCTGGCCCGTGTGCGTGAGGTGCCGTGCATCGCGTTCGATACCGAAACGGTGCTTGAACCCGGTGCGCCGGCCACCATCGATGCGATGCGGGCCGTGCTGGTGGGCTTGTCAATTGCGGTCGCTCCCGGCGAGGCGTACTACCTGCCCTTTGCACACCGTCACGATGATGGCAGCGGCAATCTTGCGTTGTTGTCGGGTGATGCGGGGATCGCTGGCCGACGGTTAAACGCGGGCGTGGAGCCGCCGGTGAATCTGCCGGCGTTCGGCAGTGAGGCCATGGCGCCGTTGCGCGCCATGCTGGAAGACGCGACGGTGAAAAAACTGGCGCAGAATGCCAAGTACGATGTGCTCGTGCTGCGCGGTGCTGGCGTGCGACTGGCCGGTCTCGAATTCGATACGATGTTGGCCAGTTATGTGCTCGATCCCGGGCGCCGTTCGCATGGACTCGATCTCCTGGCGCTCGAGTTCCTCGGGCATACGATGACGGCGTACGAGCAGCTGTGCGGCAAGGGGCGCAATCAGTTGCCGTTCGATGTCGTACCGGTGGACGCGGCGCGCGACTACTCGTGCGAAGACGTCGACATTACGGTGCGGTTGCGTGCCGTGCTCGAGCCGATGCTGGGCAGTCACGGCATGTCGGACTTGTTCCGTCACGTCGAGGTGCCGCTGGTCGAGGTGCTGGCCGACATGGAGTGGGACGGCATTGCGATCGACCTCACCTGGTTCGCATCGCTGAAGACGCGATTCAAGAGTGAACGCGAGCGGGTTGAGCAGCTGATTTATGGAGAGGCCGGGCAGGAGTTCAACATCAACTCCAATCCGCAGTTGCGCGTGATTTTGTTCGACAAGCTCGGGCTTCCGGTGAAGAAGAAGACGGCGACCGGGCCGAGCACCGATGCGAGCGTGTTGCAGGAGCTGGCGGAGGAAGGGCACACCCTGCCGACGCTGCTGATGGAGTATCGCGAGATCTTCAAGCTGGAAGGCACGTACATCGACGCGTTGCCGAAGCTGGTGCATCCGCGCGATCACCGATTGCACACGTCGTTCAATCAGACCGTGGCGGCCACGGGTCGATTGTCGAGCACCGATCCGAACCTGCAGAACATTCCGAACCGTCGTGAACTGGGGCGCGAGATCCGTCGCGGGTTCGTGCCGCGGCCGGGATGGCGGTTGCTCAGCGCCGACTACTCACAAATCGAACTGCGCCTGCTGGCGCATTTGTCTGGTGATCCGGCGTTCGTGACGGCGTTCAAGGCAGGCGGCGACATTCACCGGCAAACAGCCGCGATCATTTTCGGCGTGGATTTGGCCGATGTGAACGGCGAGATGCGGGCGCGTGCGAAGACGATCAACTTCGCCACGATCTACGGTCAGGGGGCGCACGCCTTGTCGCGGCAGCTCAAGTTGCCGCATGCCGAGGCGAAGGCGTTCATCGACACGTATTTCGAGCGCTTCGCGGGGGTGAAGGCGTTTCTCGATCGGTGTGTCGTGGAGGCCAAAGCGAAGGGGTACGTGGAGACGCTGTTCCACCGTCGTCGCTATATCCCCGAGCTCAAGGAGCGGAACCACAACATGCGCGCCTTCGGCGAGCGGGTGGCAGCCAATGCCCCGATCCAAGGCTCGGCGGCTGACCTGATCAAGATTGCGATGATCCAGGTACATCGGGCACTGGCCAGCGAGGGGCTGGCGTCGCGTATGCTGCTTCAGGTGCACGACGAACTGATTTTCGAGCTGCCGGCCAGCGAGCAGACGGTGCTATCGGCGCTCGTGAAGCGGGAGATGGAGTCGGCGGCCACGCTCGACGTCCCGTTGTTGGTGGAGATGGGCGTTGGCGACGACTGGGTGGCCGCCAAGTCGTGACGGAAGGCATCATACGCTGCCATATAGCGCCTTTATAGCGCCATGACAAAAGCACTTTAAGAGCAGTTGGGTATTTTGAACGCTTTTGAATTCTCCATCGCGACCGACCCCGACCCGCAGCGGCGAGCCGCCCGCATGCGGGACGTCACCTTTGCGTCCGGTGCGCGGGAGTTCCGGAAACGTCGAGAGGGGATGATCCACGCGATGGACGGCGGCCTGTGGTTGCACCGGCACGTCTGGCTGGGCCGCCCCATGGTGCACTTCGTGAGCACCGACCGCGCGCGGCTGCTGGCGTACGGCGCCGCGGTGGGAATTCCTGCGAGCCGCCTGCAGGACAAGCCGCTGCGCGATCCGCGCACCGCCGTCCGACGTGAGGCGTGGCACTGGGATCTTGGTGGTCCCGTGTATCCGCCGTTGGACGAGCGGTTGCTGAGCGGTCGCTAAGCGGCGGCGAAGCGGCGGCGAAGCGGCGGCGAAGCACGTCGTGATACGCCGCGCGCACGTTACACCGCACGAAGATTCATGTCGGCGTCGCGCGCGGCGCGCTCGCCTTCCTTTACGTTGACCTTGGATAGAATGGCGCCGCCGATTACGAAGAACGCAATGACCCAAAGAATCGCGCCGCGGCTGCTACCGGTTTGCCCGATCGCGATGGCGAACACCAGCGGTCCCAAAATCCCGCCGAACTTCTCAAACACAGAGTAGAAGCCGAAGAACTCGCCGCTCTTGTGCTTCGGCACCATGCTCGCGAAAAGTGAGCGACTGAGGGCCTGCGTGCCGCCCTGCACGAGCCCGACGAGCACGGCGAGGATGTAGAACTCGCGCTCGGTGTGAATGCCGTAGGCGAAGATGCAGATGCCCGTATAGACCACGAGTCCGAGGAAGATGGAGCGTTTCGCCCCAAGCTTTCCGGCCAGTGTGCCGAAGGCGAACGCGAACGGAATGCCGACGACTTGCACGAGGAGTATTGCCTTGATCAAGGCGGGTCGCGCGATGCCGATCTCGGTGCCAAAGGCCGTCGCCATCTTGATGATGGTCTGAATGCCGTCGTTATAGATCGTGAACGCGATCATCGCCAGAAACGCCTGCTTGTAGTGGCGCATCTCGCGCAACGTTTCACCAAGGCGCAAGAACGCGACCGTGAGCGGCTTGGCCGTCGAGCTTTCATCGGATTCGACCGTTCGCGGTGGTTCCGGGACGGTGCGTAGCATGGGGATCGAGAAGAGCAGCCACCAGACACCGACCGACACGAACGCGAGTCGTACGGGCAACGTGGCTTGATCGGCCGTGATGCCGTCGCCGCTTGGCAATCCCAGCAGCCCAGGGTTGCTGATCCACGCCAGATTGATGGCCAGCAGCAGTCCGCCGCCGAGATACCCGATGGCATAGGCGGCGGTGGAGACTCGATCGATCTCCTCGTCGGTGGCGATGTGCGGCAGGAGCGCTTCATAAAACGTCATACTGCCGGTCGCGCCCGCGATCGAGAGGATGAACAGGGCCGAGGCGAACAGCAGTTCTCCGTGGTCGATGAAGAACATGCCGGCGGTGGCCACCACGCCGATGAGCATGAAGGCGAACAGAAAGCGTTTCTTGGCCGCTTTGAAGTCGGCGACCGCCCCCAGTATCGGTGCCAGCAGCGCGATCACGATGGCCGCGACGGTGTTGGCGTAGCCCAGCGACTGAGTGGCGGCTTCAGGGGTCCGATCGGCCCCCGCGACTTGAATGAAGTAGATCGGGAACACCGCGGTGGTGATCACGGTCTGCATGGAGGACACGGCCCAGTCGTACATTGCCCAGGCACGTAACTCCGATCGATGCAGGCCCAGTGCGTTCAACAATCCCTTTCGCGATCCCGTGCGGGCATCAGCCATGAGCGGTCTTGGTCAGGAGTCTCGAAATGTGCCTCTCTCTGCAGCAGATTATAGTCCGTGCCTATCTCCGCGCTGTCTAGTACGCCGCATGACGGATCTCCGACTTTCCATGCGTAGGACGCTCCGCGATACCTTCCGTCGTGCTCGCGTCGTCGCCGCGGCGGCGGGGCTGCTCGTCGCCGCCTGCGACCGCCGCCCGTCGTCATCGCATGCTGATTCGGTGGCCGCCGCGAGTGGTCAAGGCCCGGCGGACAGCGTGGCCGCGACCGTCTCCAGCAGCGGGTGGGACTCCGGTGCGGGGCCGTTCGTCGTGCTTCCCACGGTGGACGGCGGCCTGATGGCGGGCTCGCTGCTGCGTCCCGACGCCAGCGAGCTCACCGTCGGTGACACGGCCGGTGTCGGTGCGGCGTCGGCCGATGGGCGACTCGAACTCTTCGCCCGAAGCGGCAAAGTCGGCGTGGCGCGGCTGACCGTTGAGGGGGCGCCGAGTGTAGAGGACGGATGCACGGCCTGGCCGGTGGCGCGTCTCGCGGTGGACGCCGGTGTCACCGTGACGCCGTGGACGGTGGCCTTTGCCATGGGACGTGTCACGGTCATCCCCCTCGATTCGATCGAAGGGCTCGTGTCGCGTGATTCCATTCGGCTGGCGACCGATCTCACGCGCCTCGCGTCGGGATTGGCCGACGATACCAGCAGCACCTTCCGTGGACTGCCATTCGTCGTGTTGCGGGCGTGGCGCACACGCGGGCTCGATAGCGCGTTCATCGTGGCCACGCTGGCCCGTCGCGTGAATCAGGAAGCCGATCCGAAGGAAGAGCGCCTGGTCCTCGTCGTCGATGCGATCGGTGAGAACGCGAAGGCGTGGACCGTCGCGTGGCACGAGCGCGCCGCCGGCCACGAGGAGGAGCTGGTGGTCGCCGAGCCCCTGCTCGCCTTCCGGAATGTCGGCACACCCGATGTCCGCCTGTTGTTCGGGCGTGATGATGGTGTAGCCCTGGGCGCCGCCGTGTTGTCGCGCGGGAAGATCGGGTGGCGGGTGCTCTGGGAGAGCGCGGTCGCGGGCTGCAACTGACGGAGAGGGCAGCCTCGCTCGTGCGCGCCGCGGATCGCTGCGCACGACGTGCGGAAAACGCAAGGCGTGGAATTCGGTTCGCCTGACGCGTAGAATCCGCGCACATGACTGATATGATTGCTCCCGCCATCGTCGCGCGCGTTGCGACGGAACTCTCGCTGAATCCACAACAGGTTCAGCGCACGCTCGCCCTCTTCGCCGAAGGCGCCACCCTGCCGTTCGTTGCGCGCTATCGCAAGGAGATGAC
Source organism: Gemmatimonadota bacterium (assembly GCA_002737115.1). Classification (GTDB taxonomy): domain Bacteria; phylum Gemmatimonadota; class Gemmatimonadetes; order Gemmatimonadales; family Gemmatimonadaceae; genus Gemmatimonas. Next base: position 22,587 of record NSHR01000011.1, read on the forward strand.
CGGCGGTCTCGACGAGGTGCAGCTGCGGGATGTGCGTGAGCGCGCCGAATATCTGAACGAACTCGAAGATCGTCGCGCCGCGGTGCTGAAGAGCATCGACGAACAGGGCAAACTGAACGACGCCCTCAAGGCGTCGATTCTCGCGGTGGATACCAAGCAGGCCCTTGAAGATCTCTACCTGCCATTCAAGCCCAAGCGTCGCACGCGCGCCATGATTGCGCGCGAACGCGGACTTGAACCGTTGGCGGAAGGACTGTGGAGCGGCGCGCTTGATGATGGCGCGGCACTGGCGGCGGCGGCGACGTATCTGCTGCCAGAAGTCGACGGCAAGCCGTCGGAAGTGCCCACCGTGGAGGCGGCCTTGCAGGGCGCGCGCGACATTCTGTCGGAACAGGTGGCGGAAGATGCGCTTGTTCGTGGGTGGGTGCGTGAGATCACCCGCGCCAAGGGCGTCGTCACGAGCAGTGTGATGACCGGCAAGGCGAGCGACGAATCGAAGTTCAAGGATTACTTCGAGTATTCGGAGTCGCTGGGTACCATCCCCAGCCACCGCATGCTGGCCATTCGTCGCGGCGAAACCGAAGGCGATTTGATGTGGCGCGTGGAAGCGCCACTCGAGGAGATCAACGCACGCATGGCGCGCGAAGTCGTCGGTGGTCGCACGGCGTCGCAGCAGCTCACACTGGTGGCCGCCGATGCGTACAAGCGGTTGCTGTCGCCGGCGATCGAAGTCGAGTTGCGGGTGGAGCTCAAGACGCGCGCCGACGATGAAGCCATCACGATCTTCGGACGCAATCTCGAACAGTTGCTGTTGTCGTCACCGGCCGGCGAGAAGCGCGTGATCGGTCTCGACCCGGGCTTCCGCAGTGGGGTGAAGGTGGCCGTGGTTAGCGCCACCGGCGCGTTGGTGCATACCGATACGCTGTATCTGCATCAGGAAGACCGGTTCGCCGGGGCGATTCGACTGTTGCTGCAGCGGTTTACGCCGGAGCTCATCGCGATCGGCAACGGGACGGCCAGTCGTGAGACGGAGAATCTCACCAAGGCCGCCATGCGCGAGCTCGATCCGCCAGCTGGCGGCGAGCGTCCGCAGGTCGTGGTGGTGAATGAGGCCGGCGCATCTGTGTACTCCGCGTCGGATCTGGCCCGTGCTGAGTTCCCCGAACTCGACGTGTCGCTGCGCGGCGCGGTGTCGATTGCCCGTCGGTTGCAGGATCCGCTGGCCGAACTCGTGAAGATCGACCCCAAGAGCATCGGGGTCGGCCAGTACCAGCACGACGTTAATCAGTCGCGGCTCAAGCAGCGCTTGGACGATATCGTGGAAAGCTGCGTAAACCGTGTCGGCGTCGAGGTGAACACCGCCTCCGCGGCTTTGCTGGGCTACGTGGCCGGCATCGGCCCCGGACTCGCGCAAGCGATTGTGTCGCTACGCGATCAGCGGGGCCGTCTTACCTCGCGCGCCGATCTCAAGGATGTCCCGCGCCTCGGCGCCAAGGCGTTTGAACAGGCGGCTGGCTTTTTGCGGGTGCGTGGTGGCGTGCATCCGCTGGATTCGAGTGCGGTGCACCCCGAGCGCTATTCGCTCGTGGAGCGGATGGCCAAGGATCTCAAGGCCGAGGTGAGCGCGCTGGTGGGCAACGAGTCGCTCGTGGATTCGATCGAGCTCGTCAAGTACGTCAGTGACGACGTCGGGATGCCCACACTCCGCGACATCGTGGCCGAGCTCAAGAAGCCGGGGCGCGATCCGCGTGCGGCGTTCGAGCCGCCCGCCTTTCGCGAGGACATTCAGAAGCCGTCGGATTTGCTGCCCGGCATGGTACTCGAGGGCGTGGTCACCAACATCGTGGCCTTCGGCGCCTTCGTGGATATTGGTGTCCACCAGGATGGCTTGGTGCATGTGAGCCAGCTTGCCGATCGCTACATCAAGGACCCAAACGATGCGGTGAAGGTCGGGCAGAAGGTGAAAGTCACGGTGCAGGCGATTGATCTGGCCCGTGGCCGCATTGCCCTGAGCATGCGCAGCGATGGCGGCAGCGGCGTCGGCAAGCCCCAAGGCGGTGGAGAGCGGGGCGAAGGGGGAACGCGGCGTGACGTGACGGCCAACAACCGTGGCCCGGCTCGGCCGGCGCCCAGCAACACGCCGGCCGCCAAGCTCTTCGTGCCCACCAAGGGCGCGGTGGCCCCCAACGGGATTCGCTTTAAGTAGCAGCCGTTCGTGCGGTCATGATTAGACTTCGCTGGTCATGATTCCTGTCTTGCTTGAGCAGTGCTTTCCGCCGGATGTTCGCGAACGCGGGGAAGCGTACACCGATCCCTTCGTGCTCACCCTCGAGCACGTGGATGCCGTGGCGGCCACCGCTGCGGTGCAGGGCACTCGCACGTATGGTGTGTTCCTGCGCCCGCGTCCGGGGCGCCTGCACCTGGGCTGCACCTGCCCGCGTGGGCAGGAGCATGGCGCGTGCAAGCATCTGTGGGCGCTGCTGCGGGTGCTCGACGCACAGGGCACATTGGTGCCGCTGCTCGAAACGGCCGCGTCGTCCAATGCGGAGCCGCAGGTCACGTTCGAGCGCCATGCGCTGGCGGTGATGAAGCCGCAGGCGCGTACCATTGAGACGAAGTCCACTCCCGCGCCGGAGTGGCAGACGGCACTGCGCGATACGAGTGGTCGCCAGCGGTCGGTGTTTACCGAAACGCGCGTCACCAACCGCGCCACGTCGCTCCCGGCCGATCGGCGCATCGTGTATCTCCTGCATCTCACCGAGAGCGCCCAGCATCGTGGCGTGCGCGTGGAGATCACGACGCAGCGCCGAGATCGCGACAGTGTGTGGGAAGAACCGAAGCACTTTCAGTACTCCATCGACGCGTGGTGTAACGCCCTGGATCCGGTCGATCGTCACATCGCCGAGATGCTGCTAGGCAGTTCGGACGCGCAGGGCATTGTCGCGATGCCCACCGGCGGATTTATCGTGCGCCCGCGGGCGTACCACACCACGTTGCGCATGATCTGCGAGACGGGCCGCGCGCGTTTGCGCAGCAACCGTCCGTCGCTGGACTCGCGTATGATCGGGTGGGATGACGGCATACCGTGGCAGGTCGCCATGCGTCTCGACCGACCCACGCCCGAGCAGTACCAGCTGGTGGGTGAGTTGCTGCGCGAGGACCTCGTGCGTCCGCTCGGTGATGCGAGTTGGATACACGAGTCGGGACTCGTGCTGTTTGGTAACACGCTCGCGCGCCTCGACAGTGATCAGGTCTGGCCGTTGGTACAGAAGCTGTGGACTGCCGGCGAGTTCGAACTTGGTGACGATCCGGCGGCGTTTCTCGCCGAGTACCATGCGCTGCCTAACATGCCGCGCTTGTCGTTGCCGGCCGGTGAGATGCACATCGAGAGCGATGCGGCGCCACTCCCGGTGGTGCGCATCACGAGCGGCGCCGGCTCGTGGCGTGCGTCACCCTCGTGGCTCACGTTGCGCTTCCGTTACGGCTCGGAGTTCGTGGATGCCGCGTCGACCGCGTCTACCTGCTTCGACAAGAAGACGCGCACGTTGTATCGTCGTCGCGCGGCGGCCGAACGCAACGCGATGACGCGCCTGCGTGCCCTCGGCGCGCAGGAGATGTACTCGTACGCCGAGAGCCGTATGTCGCTCGTGGTTCAGCCGCATACGTTGCCGCGGCTGATTTCTAGCTTGGTACGCGACGGCTGGCTGATCGAATCCGACGGGGCCACGTTCGTCGCGCCGAGTCCGTTACAGGTGCGCGTGAGCTCAGGGATCGACTGGTTCGATCTGACCGGTACGCTGCGGTATGGCGATTACGAGCTCACGCTGCCGCAGTTGCTGACGGCCATGGATGAAGGGTCCGGGCTGATCGAGTTCGGCAACGGCGTGATCGGCTTTCTGCCGGAGGAATCACTCGACGAACTGCGGGCGCTGCTGGCCATCGGTGTGCGTCGTGGTGATGGTATCCGGTTCCGGTCGTCGCAGCTCGCGTTGCTCGATGTGCTGCTGGCCGCATTGCCCGATGTCGATGTGGACGAAACGCTCGCCTCGGGTCGTGCGGAGCTGAAGAAATTCCAGGGGATCAATGTGGTCCCCGTGCCGCGCGGCTTCGTAGGCACCCTGCGCGGCTATCAGGAAGAAGGACTGTCGTGGTTTGGATTCTTGCGTCGCTTTGCGCTCGGGGGTTGTCTGGCCGACGACATGGGGCTGGGCAAGACCATTCAAGTGCTCGCGCTGCTTGAAGCGAGACGCGAGGAAGGCGCCGCCATGTCGTTGTTGGTGGTGCCGCGTTCGCTCGTGTTCAACTGGGTGCGCGAAGCCGCCCGCTTCACGCCGGCGCTGAAGGTGCACGATCTCAGTCACGCCGAACGGTCGGTCGAAGATCTCGACACGGTCGATGCCCATTTGGCGATCACGACCTACGGCACGTTGCGTCGCGATATCGCGCGCCTTGGCTCGCGTCGGTTCGACTATGTGATTCTCGACGAAGCGCAGGCGATCAAGAATGCCGGCACCGCGACGGCGAAAGCGTGCCGCTTGCTGCAGGCTGATCATCGCCTCGCGTTGAGCGGTACGCCGATCGAAAATCGTATCGAGGAACTGTGGAGTCTGTTCGAGTTCCTTAATCCGGGCATGTTGGGTGCGGCCACGACGTTCAGCTCAGCCACGCGTGCGTTGGCGGCGTTGCGTCCCGGCATGCCGGCGGGCACGGGTGTGTCGGCGCAGGAGCTCCTGTCGCGCGCGCTACGTCCGGTGGTGTTGCGGCGCACGAAGGCGATGGTGGCGAAGGAGCTGCCGGCCCGCATCGAGCAGACGATCGAGGTCGAACTCGAGCCCAAGCAGCGCGCGTTCTACGAGCAGTTGCGGAGTCAGTACGCCACGAGCCTGCTCGATCGCGTGGAGCGCGACGGCCTTGGCAAGTCGCGCATGCACATTCTCGAGGCGCTGCTGCGATTGCGCCAAGCGGCCTGTCATCCGGCCCTGGTCGATCCCACGAAGGCGTCGTTGCCATCGGCGAAACTCGACGCGGTCGTACCGGCGTTGCAGGAGATCGCGGCCGAGGGCAACAAGGTGCTGGTGTTCTCGCAGTTCACGAGCTTCCTGTCGTTGCTGCGGGCGCGTCTCGACGCGCTCGGCGTGCCGTATGAGTATCTGGACGGGCGCACACGCGATCGACAGGCGCGCGTGGATCGGTTCCAGTCGGCCGATGGTCCGCCGCTGTTTCTTATCAGCCTCAAGGCGGGCGGACACGGGCTTAACCTCACGGCGGCCGAGTATGTGTACCTGCTCGATCCGTGGTGGAATCCGGCGGTGGAAGCACAGGCGATTGACCGGGCGCACCGGATTGGCCAAACGAGTCAGGTGATCGCCACGCGCGTCGTGGCGCGGGACACGATCGAGTCCAAGATCCTCGAGTTGCAGGCCAGCAAGCGGGCGCTGGCGGACGCTATCCTCAGCGAGGATAAGGGCGGACTGGCGGGCGTTGGACGCGAGGAGCTGCAGCTGCTCCTCGGGTAACGGCCGTTGCGGCCTTTTCGACGCGCTCCATCACCCGCAGCAAATTGCCGCCCCAGATCTTCGCGATCTCGCTGTTCGAATATCCGCGGCGCACGAGTTCGGCCGTGACGTTCAATGACTCCGACGCGTTGCGCCAGCCGTCCACGCCGCCACCGCCGTCGAAATCGGAGCTGATGCCAACGTGGTCGATACCGATCAGCTTCACCACGTAGTCGATATGATCGGCGAAGTCTTTCACGGTCGCTGGCGGATCTGACGGATACCGGCGCGCCGTGATGTCTTCCTGCTTCGCGAGATACGCGTTGCGCTTCTCATCCGTCAGCGCCTGGATCTGCGCTTGCTGTTCGCGGCGGTCGGTGGCCGAGATGCCGAACTCTGCGCGGAGGTCGGTCATGGCCGCGGCGCGCGCCTGTTCGCGCGGCACGTCGCGCGTGGGATCGCACTTCACATAGCTGTTGAAGGCCACGAGCTGGATGACGCCGCCATTCTTCTTGAGCGCCGTAAGCTGTTCGTCGTCCATATTGCGGCTGTGATTGCAGATCGCGCGCACGCCCGAATGCGACGCCATGATCGGCGCTTTGGAGATGGCGAGCGTCTGCAGCATCGATTGCTTTGACGGGTGCGACACGTCGATCATCATACCGAGGCGGTTCATCTCGACGATGACCTGCCGGCCGAGTGGGCTGAGGCCGTTGTGCAGCCACACGCCGTCGCGCTCGCCGGTGTTCGAATCGGACAGCTGACTGTGTCCGTTGTGGGCGAGTGACATGTACCGGCCACCGCGCGCGAAGAACTTCTGGACGTTCGTGAGGTCAGCGCCGATGGGGAAGCCGTTCTCGACACCGATAAAGATCACGCGCTTGCCGGCCGCGTGAATGCGACGCGCGTCCGCGGCCGTGTACGCGATTTCGGATCGCGTCGGAGCGAGCTGTTCGGTGAGACGGTGAATGGCGTCGAACTTCTCGAGCGCTTGGGCGTTGGCGCTGGCGAACGCGGCGGCATCGAGCGTTGGAGATTGGCCCACATACACCACCAGAAACGCTCCTCCCAGTCCGCCTTCTTCCATCTTGGCGAGATCGACTTGAGTACGCGGCAGCTTCTGGGTGTAGTTCGGTCCGGTGGCCGTGAAGTTGGCTGGCGCGATGTCCACGTGCGTATCGATGGACAGGACGGCGGCGTGGATGGCCTTTGCGTTGGCCATCACCTCGGCTTCGTTGGTGACCGGCGTACGGCCTTGTGCGCTCAGCAGGGCCGGCGCGGCGATGCATCCAATGGCGGCATACCGCAGAGTGTTTGAGATCGGCATATGGCGGAGTATCGGAGGGGACGTCGGGGTATCACGAGGACCGTTGCTACTAGAGTCTACGCCGAACCGGGCAGACCCGCTGGTGTGGGTGCTCGACATGCTCAATGATCTCGCGGCGATCTATCGGTTTTAGGACTCAGCTAACAGCGAATAGGAACGGCAACAGCCAGAACACGGAGATCACGGATAGACGGAAAAAACACGGATAAGAGAAAAGCGCCGTTCATCTTATCCGTGTCTTTTCGGTGGAATCCTTTGTAATCCGTGTTCTGGCAGTTGCAGTTGCAGTTGTTTAGCGCGACCACCACGCCGCCGTTCTTCTGGTTGTCATGCGCACCCCCTCGTCGAATGTGCACCGGTGGGAATGGCACACTTCATACCATGCGCCGCGCGTCCCGCTTTCCGGTGACCGCCAACACCACCAGGGTGAGCACGTAGGGGACGGCCAGGAACAGTTGATAGGGTATGCCGCTCCAGCCCATCGACTGGAAGAGCGTCTGCATCGAGGTCGCGGCACCGAACAGCAAGGCGGCCGCCGCGACGCCGAGCGGGCGCCACCGTCCCAGCACTACGATCGCGATCGCGATAAAGCCGCGCCCGGCGGACATCCCCTCCACAAACGTGCCCGCTTGCGCCAGCACCAGGGTGGCTCCGGCGAGGCCCGCCATCGCGCCAGCAAAGAGCACCGCGTACAACTGCGTTCGCTTTGGCGAGATCCCCGCGGCAATGGCGGCCGGCGGGGATTCGCCCACGGCCCGTAGCGCCAGCCCGGCATGGGTTCGTTGCATCCACCACGCCAACAGCGGCGCGATCAGGTACAGCGCATAGGTCACCACCGGTTGCGCGAAGAAGGCGCGGCCGACCAACGGCAACGCCGACAGGAAGGGGATGGCGTGTGTGGCAGCTGTGGGGGTGGTTAGCGCCACGCCGCCCGATCCGTACACGGTGCGATACGCGGTGCCCGTGAGCCCCAGCGCGAAGAGCGTGATCGCCGTGCCGGTGATGATCTGGTCGGCGCGCAGCCCTACCGCGAACAGGGCGAATAGCGCCGCGACCAGCAATCCGGCCACGGCTCCGGCAGCAAAGCCTCCACCCACACCGAGTGCACCCGCCGCGATCGTCGCGCCGAGCGCCCCGGCGATGATTGAGCCCTCGAGACCGATGTTGATCACGCCGGCCCGTTCGCTCACGCTCTCGCCCAACGCCGCATACGCCAGCGGCGTCGCGGTGCGCACCGTGGCCTCCAGCAGGCCAGCGGCGACGGCGAGCGCGCTCACACTCACGGTCACGTCTTGCATCAGGTGCCCGTCTCGGCGGCGCGCGATGGCCGCCAGCGGTCGGCCGCCAATACCAGCAGAATCAGCAACGCCTCCACGACCGACACCACGACATTCGGCACACCGGCGTCGCGCTGCATCGCGTTCGCCCCCGCTTCGAGCGCACCGAACAGCAGGGCGGTGGCCACGACGCCCAATGGATGCAATCGCGCCAGCAAAGCCACCGCGATCGCCGTGTAACCGTAGCCGGGCGAGAAGTTTTCGTACAACGCGTAGGTGATGCCGGTGTACTCCACCGAGCCCGCCAAGCCCGCCAGCAATCCGCTCACGAGGAATGCGCCGAACATCGTGCGCGGCACATCGATGCCACCGGCACTGGCCGCCGCGGTTGGGGTGGCCCCCACCGCGCGTAACCGGAATCCGCTGGCCGTACGGCTCAGCCACCACCACACGGCGAGCGCCACTATCACCACGAGCAGGACACCGGCGTGCAGGCGCGTGCCCTCGAGTAGCACCGGCATTTGCAATTCGGGAGCGAGTGTCACCGACTGTGGATTCACCCGCGTGGGCTCTTGCAAGGGACCACGCACCAGCCACCCGGTGAGATACTGCGCCACGAAATTGAGCATGATCGTGCTAATCACTTCCAGCACGCCGAATCGGAGACGCAAGGCGCCCGCGATCGCGGCCCACGCACCACCCGCGATCGCCCCTGCGCCCAACATCACCGGAATGCCGATGAACCACGGCACCCCACCAAGTGTGCCGCTGATTGCCGTGGCCGCCGCGGCACCCACCAGCAACTGTCCCTCGGCTCCGATGTTCAAAATGCCGGCACGGAACGCCACCGATACCGCGAGGCCAGCCAGGGCCAACGGCACCATGCGTACGATCGTGGCCGACGTGATCGCGTAGTACGACCCGAATGCGCCGCGCACCATCGCCGACAAGGCGGGGATGACCTCGTGTCCGGTCGCGATCAATAGCACGGCCAGCATCGCGATGGCGATCGCCAGCAGCACCAGCACGCGTGCCGTCGTTGCCGCGAACGAGCGCACTGTCGTCATGCGTCTATCCCGGCCGGCACGTCGGTACTGACGACGGCGGCGCCACTCAACATCGCGCGACCGAGTGCGTCGCGATCCTTCGCGCTCTCAAGCAATGTGCCGTTGTGCATCGCGAATACGCGATCGGCCAACAGCACGACTTCATCGAGATCACTGCTGTACACCACCACCGCCATGCCCGCGTTGCGCGCCTCCCGCAGCGCCCGATGCACGGCGTCGGTGGCCACGAAGTCCAAGCCGCGTGACGGATTCTCGACCACGAGCGCCTCGCCGGCCGCCTCGAGTTCACGTCCGAGCACGAGCTTCTGCTGGTTGCCGCCGGAGAGTGTTCTCGCCACCGCGTCGGGGCCCGAGGCGCGCACATCGAATCGGTGCAGCATGGCCGCTGTGCGCGCGCGAAACGCGTTCCAGCCGATCACCCCACGTCGTGCGCCGGCGCCCTGCAGGGCCGTGTTCTCGAACAGCGGCGCATCGAGCAGCAGCGCATCGCGATGACGATCTTCCGGCACAAATCCCACGCGCTCGGGAATGACACGGCGGCCGGCGTTTGGCGAGCGGCGCCCGGCCAGCACGCGCAACAGTTCGTGTTGCCCCGCACCTTCCACGGCGCCGATCCCGACGATCTCGCCGGCGCGTACCTGCAGCGTGGCTGAGCGCACACGGTCCACGCCGGTGGCATCGCGCACCGATACCGCATCGAGCGCGAGCACGATCGGCCGTGCGGTGGCAACGGTGTCTGGCGGCCCCACGTTGAGCGCCGCATGCGCTGTGTCTCGCGTGTCGCTGTCGGTGCGCACCTCGGCCGTGCGCACCTCGGCACCGCCCAGCATCGCAGTGGCCACCCGCCCCTGATCGGTGTCGCGTGCCGGCGTGGTGAGCACGGTCCGTCCGCGGTGCAGCACCGTGATGTCGTCGGCTACCGCGAGCGCATCGCGCAACTTGTGCGTGATGAGTACCACCGCGTTGCCGGCATCTGCATACCCGCGCATCCAGCGCAGCAACTCGGTGGCCTCGGTCGGCGCCAGCACCGCCGTGGGCTCGTCGAGAATGAGCAACGTCACGTCACGGGCGAGCGCCTTCACGATTTCGCAGCGCTGCTGCGCACCGACGGGTAAGTCCTGCACGCAGGCGGTCGGGTCGAGAACGAGTCCCGCCCGGGCGGCGACGTTGCGCACGCGATCCGCCGTCTGCTGCGGATCAAACCCGCCATGTCCGCCGAGTGCGATGTTCTCGGCCACGGTCATACTGGGTACCAGCGTGAAATGCTGGTGCACCATGCCGATGCCGTGCGCCAACGCATCCGATGGTGACCGCATCGTGATCGGCGCGCCGCGCCAGTGCATCTCGCCCTGCTGTGCGCGCAACAGTCCGAAGACCACGCGCATGAGCGTGGTCTTGCCGGCGCCGTTCTCTCCCAGGAGCGCATGCACGCTGCCGGCGCGGACCTGAAGCGATGCGCCGTCGAGCGCGCGCATGCGGCCGAACGTGTGCGTGATGCCGTCGAGCGAGAGGAGTACGGCGCCCGTGGGCGCAGTCGTCACCATCGCGTGGGGATCACGATCGCGTGGGGATCACGATCCTGTGGGGAGGTGCAGAAACGTCCAAGGGAGTCCGAAGCGCGTTTCGAGGAACGCCCCGAGTGCTTGGACGCCAAGCGTCTCCGTGGCATAGTGCCCGGCATACACGACGCAGAGGTCGTGCTCGATGGCATCGACCGTGGTGTGGTGCGGCCCCTCACCCACGATGAGCGTATCGACGCCGCGATCGCGGGCTTCACGCAGTGTCTCGGTTGATGCGCCGCCTCCGGTGCAGATCGCCCACCGATGCGTGCGACGGCCCTGTGCCGGAATTGACGTGCGTACGCTGCCGCCGTAGCGGGCCGAGAAAGCTTGGACGCGATGCACCACGTCGTCGGTGGGTTCGTTGGCCGTGCCCGTGACGCCGATGTCTACGGTTTTGAAGCGAGCAAAGCCACCATCGGGCGTCAGTCCCAAGGCCTGGGCCAATCGCACGTTGTTGCCATGCTCGGCGTGCAGATCCAGCGGCAGATGCGACGCATACACGGCCAGCCCGCTGCCGAGAATCGAGCGGAACTTTTCGTACGGTATCCCAACCAGCGGTTGCACGCCGCTCCAGAACAGCCCGTGGTGCACGATAAGGAGGTCGGCCCCCGAGACCACCGCTTCGGCAATCGCGGCGCGCGAGGCATCGACCGCCACCGCGACGCGATGTACGGTGCCGGGGTTCGCGACTTGAAGGCCGTTCACTGCGCCCGGATAGTCGGGGATGTCACGGGTGCGCAGCTCGGCGTCGAGCGCCGACACGATGTCGCGCAGCGGCACGGATGGCAGGACGCTGCCGTTCTCGTTGGCCGCGGTGAGAATGCGATCGGTCGCTGGCGTGGACATGGGTTACTTCGCGGGGGGCAGAGGCTTCGCGCTGTCCGTGCCGTACAGCAGGTCGGCGAGTCCGGTGAAGGTGCCGGCCTTGAGCAGCACGCCAACAGAATCACTGGCGGCGATCGCGGCGGCGGGTACGCGATCGCGTAGGGTGGGGTTTATGACGAGCCGCACCACGTCATCCTTCACACCGAGGTTGATTACGCGTCCCGTGAAGGTGCCGGCCTGCACTTCGCGCGCAAGCATGAGAAACGCTTTCGGCAAATCGATCACGACGCTGGCGATGATGACGTCGGGGGCCACGCTGTTCTGGTCGGCGTTCGTACCGAAGGCGAGGATCTTTTTTTCGCGCGCCGCCTGAAACACTCCCAGACCGGCGGCGTCGGCGTTCTGGAAAATGATGTCGGCTCCCTGCGCGATCTGGGCCAAGGCCTGTTCCTTACCGGCGCTCACGTCTTCCCAGTTGCCGATGTACGACGTGATGACGCTGACCTTCGCGTTGATGGATTTTGCGCCGCGCTCGAAGGCGAGAAAGCTGGTTTTCACCGGCGGCAATTCGGTGCCGGCGATGAGACCGATCGTGTTTGTCTTGGTCATCGCGCCGGCGATGATGCCGGCCTGATACGACGCTTCTTCGAACGCGAAGGCGAGGCCGGCGACGTTGGGCGCGGTTACCCGGCCCGAGGTGATGGCGTAGTTCGTCTTCGGGTAGCTGGGCGCCACGCGGGTGGCGGCCTCTTGGTACTCGAAGCCATTGCCGATCACGAGGTCATATCCCTGCGCCCCATACTGCCGGAAGTTCTCGTCGAATTCGGCCGGCGTTTTGGTCTGGATGTGCGACGTTTCGGCGCCCAGCGAATCACGGATCGCGAGGAGCCCTTCGTGCGCGATGCCGTTCCATGACTTGTCCGAGATCGGTCCGGGGGTGAGCAGCGCCACCCGCATCTTCTTGACGCCGGTGGAATCGGCGGTCGTACCGGCCTTCTCCCCTCCGCAGGCGACGATCAGACTGAGCAGGGCGACCGCCGTGAAGCGGGCGAATCGAATCGTGTACATAAAAGTCTCCTTGCCGGTGTTTAGCCGCATTGATGCGTCAATAGTGGCGCTTTCATGGCGCATAAACACGCGAACTTTTGCTAGTCGAGTGAGACGCCAAGAAGGTCGAGCAGGCGCTCAAGGTCATCATTGGAGAAGAACGCGATGCGGACTTCGCCTTTGTCCTTGGCTGATAGCTGAATGGACACACCCGTCTGGAGTTTCCGACGCAGGCGCTCTTCGATCTCGCGTACGGTGGCGGCTGAGGCGCCGGCGGGAATTACGCTTTGGGCCTCTGGCTGCTTCTTCCCGGCGGCCGGGGGTTTGGGGCGGCCGGCCTGCACGCGACGCTCGACTTCACGGACGGAGAGCCCACCATCGATGATACTGCGGGCCATGTCCACGATCGCGCGTTCGGTGGCGAGTGGGAGCAGGGCTCTGGCGTGTCCGGCGGTGAGCTGTTTCTCCTGCAACATCCGTCGCACCGAGGCCGGGAGCTGGCGGAGGCGGAGGGCATTGGCGACGGTCGAGCGATCTTTTCCGACGACGTCGGCGACTTCCTGGTTGTTGAGCTGGAATTCGTCGACGAGTCGCTGGTAGCCGTCGGCCTCTTCGATCGGGTCGAGATCGGCCCGCTGGAGGTTCTCGATCATCGCCAACACGAGCAGCGTCTTGTCGTCGACGGTTTTCACGAGCGCGGGGATCTCGGTCCAGCCCAAGCGAGACGCGGCGCGGAAGCGGCGTTCGCCGGCGATCAGCTCGTAGCCGGCGCCATTCGGGGCAGGGCGGACGGTGATCGGCTGGAGCAGACCGTTGATCCGCAGACTCGCTTCGAGGTCGGCCAATTCTTCGGGCCGGAATTCTTGACGCGGCTGATAGGGATTGGCGCGAATGTGCGACAGTTTGAGCGTGCGAAGCGGGGACTCTTCGCGCTGGTCGTCAGGCACTGCGGCGGTACTACTGCGTGCGCCCGTCGCGCTGGTGTCAGCGGCGGCGGGTTTCGGCGCGTCTTTCGGGCTGTCGCGTCGGGCAAGCAGGGCATCGAGGCCGCGTCCGAGGCGGCGAGGGGGTTCAGGCGTCATAAATGCTACGTAAGTGCTTGGTACAATGAATGTTATGCGCTTTCGCCCGATGTTGATGCGGCAGCCGTGCGATCGATGAGTTCGCGGGCGACGGCCATGTAGGCCTGAGCGCCGACGGACGACACGTCATATACCACGATCGGCTTGCCGAAGCTCGGGGCTTCTGCGAGTCGGATGTTTCTCGGGATGACGGTCGTGAAGACCGTGTCGCCGAAATGGGCTCTGGCGTCGGCGGCGACTTGTCTTGAGAGATTCAAGCGGGCGTCGTACATGGTGAGCAGGACGCTGTCGACTTCGAGCGCGGGGTTGAGCGATTCCTGGACGCGCTGCACCGTGCCGAGCAGCTGCGAGAGTCCCTCGAGGGCGTAGTACTCGCACTGGAGGGGGATCAGGATCGCGTCGGCCGCGGTGAGCATGTTCAGCGTGATCAGGCCGAGTGAGGGCGGGCAATCGATCAGGATGAAGTCGTAGCGATCGCGGATCGGGGCGAGGGCGTCTCGCATACGCGTGCCGCGGTTTTCGGCATCGACGAGTTCGACCTCGGCGCCTGAGAGCTCAGGCGTGGTGGGGAGGACGTCGAGATGGCGGAACTGGACGTTGCGGATGAGGGCCTGATCGACGGATGCACCGCCGATGAGGACGTCGTAGCAGTCCATGGTGAAGTCATCGCGGGAGATCCCGCAGCCGCTGGTGGCGTTGCCTTGGGGGTCGGCATCGATGAGCAGCGTGCGCTGCTCTGCGACGGCGAGCGAGGCAGCGAGGTTCACAGCGGTGGTGGTCTTACCGACTCCACCTTTCTGGTTGGCGATAGCGAGGATGCGTGCCAAGATTCGTCTGCGAGGAGGGTGCGCGGGGAAGGGAAGTATAGGCCCGTTTTCGGCCACGGACTATCGTGTGAGCAGACCAATCCAGTGGTTTGTGGCAGGAATTCGGCGGTTTTGACGCATTGCGTCCGATTCGACCTGCTGGCGCGCTGTTTCACGTGAAACCCCTCGCCGTACCGGGGGCCCATCGGGGCGATATCTCGTCGTTTCACGTGGAACGAGTACCAAGAAAAGGGGGAGGCCTGACAATCAGGCCTCCCCTCTCGCGTTCAACCGACCGTCTGGGCTACTTCATGAACCGCCAGCGTGTCGTCACGCTCACCGCAACGGTTGCCATTCCTTCGTTCACCGGCGTCGGCGCCGCCGCATCGGCCATCTCCATCTTCGCCATGGCCATCATGGCCCGCGGCTGTGGCCGTTCGTAGTCGTTGATGTTGAGCTCGAGCAGTTCGGCGATCTGCCCGCCGGCCGCCCTCGCCGCGACTTCCGCCTGACGGCGGGCGCTCTCCACCGCCTTGGTGAGGGCGGTTTCCTGTGCTTTCGCCCGGTCCTTCACCAGGAAGTCGAGCCCGGCCACCCGATTGCCGCCGTTGGTGAGTGCGGCGTCGATGATCGGTCCGGCCTGCTCGATCTTGTCGGTCACCACCTGCACGATGTTGCTGACCTGATATCCGTCGATCACGACGCGCTGCGTCTTCTCGTCGTATCGCTGGATCGGCATGACGCTGTAGTTCAGCGTCTGAATCTGCGAGGCGGGAATGCCCAGGGCGCGGATGGCGGCCAGGATCGCCGCCTGCTTCCGGTTGTTTTCCTGCGAGGCGAGTACGGCGGTCTTCGCCTGCGTCTCCATGCCGACCTGCACCTGCGCGCGATCGGGCGCCACCTGCACTTCTCCGCGCCCACTCACCACGATCTGTGGCGGAGGTTGTGGCATCGACAGCTGGGCCGCGGCCTGGGTGGCGAGCACGGGGGTGACGAGTGCGCTGACTACGAAGGCGGCGGTTGTTAGTGAGCGAACGGCCCGGTTTGGTGAGCGCATGATCATGGTGAATCTCCTCATCTATAAAGAAGGCGTGCAGTGGCGATTGGCGTATACCCCGTACCGCCATTTTCGGTCAAATGCCGCAAAGTTTGTTGGCGAACCGTACGAAAAATACTGTAAAACGTGATAAATTACTATATCACTATAAAATCATCATCACGCCATCATAAAGCCAAACACTGATATCGTGCGGGATTCCCGGTTTTGTGCTGAAATGCCGAGTTGGGGCAGACTGACGCCTCTTTTCGGAGACGAACAGATCCGGCAAAGCTGCACACGTGCTGAGCTGTTCTTCGCGCCCTTCGCGGCCCTTCGCGCCCTTCGCGCGAACCGCGGTACTCGCCGACCACTCGATGCCGTCCGTCGGCACCCCGCACGCACGCCCTACTCGCCGATCGGTGTGCGCCGAAGCTCCATCAGCAGATTCTGCAGATCCGCCGGGCTGATGCCTGGGATCTGACCCGCCTGGGCCAGTGTCGCCGGGCGGATGCGCGTGAGCTTCTGGCGCGCCTCGATCGAAAGGGTCAGCATCGCCTCGTAGTTCAGCGAGGCGTCGAGCGACACCGTTCCCTGCGCCTTGAGCCGGTTGGCGCGATTCCGTTCCTTGTCGAAGTAGCGCTCGTACTTGATCTCGAGCTCCGCGCCGACCACCGCGTCCATCGGCAGATCGTCACCGACCCCCGCCGCCGCGAACAGCACCGGCAGCGAGACATGCTGCCGACGCGTGAGCTCGATCGCGCGCACCGCGTGCAGCAACGGCGCCGAACCGACTGCTAGCAACAACGGGTCGGCCACCGCGGGCGTCATGCTCGTGCGCTCCGCCAGTGCATACGCCTCACGCACCGCGCCTAATCGTACGCCCATTTGGGCCTGTTCATCTGGCGCCAGCAGCCCCAACCCATCGGCGATCTCGCCGAGTCGCGCAAGCGCGTTGTCTTGCCGCACCGTGAGTCGGAATTCGCTGCGGGACGTGAACAGCCGATACGGCTCGTCGACACCGCGCGTGACCAAGTCGTCGATGAGTACACCGATGTAGCTCGTTTCGCGACCGAGGATTATCGGCTCGCGTTCCTGCACCCATCGGGCGGCATTCAGGCCGGCGATCACGCCCTGACCAGCCGCTTCCTCGTAGCCCGTTGTGCCGTTCACCTGACCAGCGAAATACAGACCGTGCACCGCGCGTGACGCGAGCGTCGACGAGAGCTGCGTGGGTGGATAGTAGTCGTACTCGATCGCGTAGCCGGCGCGCGTCATGCGCACGTCTTCGAGTCCGCGCACACTGCGCAGGATCGCCAGTTGCACCGGTGCCGGCAACGATGTTGACAGACCATTCACATACATCTCGCTCGTGTCGTGCCCTTCCGGCTCGAGAAAGAGTTGATGCTGCGCCTTGTCAGGAAACTTCACGACCTTGTCTTCGACACTCGGGCAATAACGCGGACCGCGCGACGCAATCGCGCCACCATACATCGCCGACTCGGCGAGGTGCTTGGCGATGATCGACGTGCCCGCTTCGCTGAGCATCGTGAGCCAGCAGGGCATCTGCGCCGGATGCCGCGTGCGTCGCGCCCCGTCGATCAACGCCGCGCGTGGCGTCGTCCAGAAATGCGACCACGAATAGTCGAACTGCTCGATCTCGCTGTGCTGCAGTTCGAGATCGTGGGTCCGCACACTGCGTCCATCAATGCGCGGCGGGGTCCCGGTCTTGAAGCGTTCCGTGGTGAGGCCGAGTGCATCGAGTTGCTCGCCGAGCAGCACCGACGACGCTTCGCCGGCGCGACCGCCGCTGATTTGGGTGCCGGTGCCGATGTGCATTGTGCCGCGTCCGAAGGTGCCGGTGGTGAGCACAACCGATCGCGCGCCGAAGCGACGGCCTTCGATCGTTTCCACGCCCAACACACGCTCGCCACTCGCATCGAACAGCAGTCGCGCCACCATCCCTTGAATGGTGACGAGGGTGGGCTGTGCTTCGAGCAGCTGTCGCACCGCGCGTCGATAGAGACCGCGATCGCACTGCGCGCGCGGCGCCCACACCGCCGGGCCTTTGCCGCGGTTGAGCATGCGGAACTGCACGGAGGCCAGGTCGGTGGCGCGCGCCATGATGCCGCCCAGGGCGTCGACTTCACGCACGACCGTGCCTTTGGCGATGCCGCCGATGGCCGGGTTGCACGACAGCTGTCCGATCTGTTCGAGCGCACCGGTGATCAGCGCCACTGACGCGCCCGACCGCGCGGCCGCCACCGCGGCTTCGGTTCCCGCGTGTCCGGCGCCGATCACGATGACGTCGAACGACGCCTCAAGCGCCGCGCTGGTCGCGGAGTCAAGACGGGCGGTGGAGGGCGTGGTCATGACGGTCTAAGCTAGACGGTGCGGCAAGTCGGTTCCATCGCGGCGGGTCGTGCTGCTATATCCCGCTATATCCCGCTATATCCTTGAGACGTCGCACCACCCTCACCTGCCGACCACGACCGCCCATGCCGCTGATCCTCCCGAATACCGCGCCGACCCTGCTGATCCGGAAGTCGGCATTCGAGCGCGTCGAAATGACCCGGGCCCAGGTTGATGAAGCGCTGGGGCTTACGCCTGATGAATTCCGCATCGAAGGGGCGCTGATCGCCATCGGACCGCTGGTCGGCGAGGACACCCTCAGCGATTTGATCGAGCGCCTCGAGAATGCCGGACTCGTGTACTACGACGACTTCTTCGAGTTGAGCGGAAACTGGCCTGAGTGGCTCCGGCTCTTCGCCATGGACGCTTCCGTCTGATTCACGAATCTCCGGTGTCGTTCGGCCGATAGCCACACGTCGCTGCGACGGAGCACGCCTTCCCAGCCGCAGCCGATGCACCAGCTGCGGCGGAAGCGCTCACCCAGCACCCGCCACCAGCCGACGCGCTCGACGGCCAGCGTTTCGCTGTCGCACATCAGGCAGGTGTCCCCGTCGGGGATCATCATCACGAACGCCTTGGTGGCGAGCCAAATGAACGCGAAGCGGATCGTCACAAAAAAGACGATGAAGATTGCCGCGTCGGTCCAGCTCCAGCGTCCTGGCATCTGATAAACCTAGCGGGGCGTGCGAACGACCCGCTGCATCCGCGCGGCGAGAAACTCCGCGGCCCGCCACTCGCCATAGTACCAGGGATTCCACGGGCGCCGGCCGGCGGTGAAGCCCACGTGCCCCCCGCGCGCGGGGAATTCCACTTCCACCTGATCATTCTCGCGCACGGCGCGTCGCACCTCGTCCAGCACGTCCGCCGGCAGGAACGGGTCGTCGACGGCGTTCAGCAGGAGCGTCGGGAGCTGGATTCGCGCCAAATAGGGGAGGGAGCTGGCGCGGGCATAGTAGTCGACCGCGTCCCGAAAGCCGTGCAGCGGCGCGGTAAAGGCGTCGTCGAATTCCCAGAGGGTGCGGGCGTTCTGGACGCGGCGCAGCGGAGCCAGCTCCGGATGCCGGTCGATCTTGGCGAGTGCCTTCGGGATCAGCGACTTGAGAAAGAACTTCTCATAGATCAGGCCGAAGCCTCGGCCAATATGCCGGGAGGCCCGGGCCAGATCGAAGGGGACCGACATGGCCACCGCACCCACGACCTGCGCGGGAAGCACGTTGCCGTACTCGCCCAGCAGCTTGCACAGGGCGTTGCCGCCCAGCGAGACGCCCATGAGGCCGAGGGGCGCGTCGGGGAATTGGCGGGATATCTGCTCGACGACCCAGAGCGGGTCGGTGGTCTCCCCGGAGTGGTAGCTGCGAGGGAGCCGGTTCGTTTCTGTGCCGCAGGTCCGGAACAGGAGCAGATCGGCCGCCCACCCGCGCTGGCCGGCCTCGCGGAACATCGCGCGGGCATAATGGGAGTGCATGCCCCCCTCCAGCCCATGAAACAGCAGCAGGCGGGGAGCCGCCGGTCCCTCTGGGCTGTCCAAACGGGCGATCTCGAGAAAGTCGCCATCGGGGGTGTCCCAGCGTTCCAGGCGCATCGCCAGCGCGGGTTCGCGGCGGCCGAGCCGACCCCACAGCGTGGCGCTGTGCGGATCTGGAAGCCACCAAGCTGGCCGATAGGGGCGCGATGCAGCGTGCATGGAGACAATATGTAGAGTGTTCGGCACGGTTTGTTTCCCCGTCACCCCCCCACGTGATCTCGCGCCTCCTCAGGAACCTGACTTTTCAGGTGCTCGTCGCGGTCTCGCTCGGCATTCTGCTGGGCGTCGTAGCCCCTGACACCGCCAAGTCGCTCAAGCCTCTCGGCGACACGTTTATCAATCTCGTGAAGATGGTGATCACGCCGATCATCTTCCTCACCATCGTGCACGGCATCGCGAGTATGGCGGATCTGCGCAAGCTCGGACGTGTAGGCGGCAAGGCGCTGTTGTATTTCGAGTTGGTGTCCACGCTCGCGTTGGCCATCGGCCTCGTCATTGTGAACGTGACGAAGCCAGGTGCGGGTCTCGATATCTCGAAGATGGCGATGGGCGACGTGAGCAAGTACACGGCGGCGGGGGCACAACAGAGTACGCTCGAGTTCATGCTTCATATTGTGCCCAGCAACGTCGTCGCGGCGTTTGCGAGCGGTGAGCTGCTGCCCGTGGTGTTCTTTTCCGTGCTCTTCGGTATCGCCCTCACGGCGGTCGGCGATGCGGGGCGTGATATCGCCGATCTGCTCGTGCGCTTTCAGGCCGTGTTCTTCAAGATCGTCGGCATGGTGATGGTGCTCGCACCGATCGGTGCCTTCGGCGCGATGGCGTACACCGTGGGCGCGTTCGGCCTCAAGACGCTCGTTCCCCTCGCGCGTCTCATGCTTGATGTGTACCTCACCATGGCGATTTTCGTGTTCGTGGTGCTCGGCCTGATCTGCCGCGCCTACGGCTTTCGCATCTGGAAATTCATACGCTTTATCAAGGACGAAATTCTGCTGGTGCTCGGGACGTCGAGCTCCGAAGCGGCGCTGCCGCGCATGCTGCAGAAGCTCGAACAGTACGGCTGCGCGAAGCCGGTCGTGGGCCTAGTGATTCCCACTGGCTATTCGTTCAACCTCGACGGCACAAGCATCTATCTGTCGATGGCCACGATCTTCATTGCGCAGGTGTACAAAGTCGATCTGAGCATTTCACAACAGCTTGGGCTGCTCGGCATTCTCATGCTCACGAGCAAGGGCGCCGCCGGCGTGACAGGCTCGGGCTTCATCGTCTTGGCCAGCACCCTCGCCGCCACCCGCACGGTGCCGGTAGAAGGCGTGGCGCTATTGCTTGGCGTGGACCGCTTCATGTCCGAAGCACGCGCGATCACGAACCTGATCGGTAACGGCGTGGCCACGTTGGTGGTGTCGCGGAGTGAAGGGGCGTTCGACGACGCGAAAATGGCGGCCGCGGATGCAACCGTGTGATTTCACACCGGAAGTAGTTCGGGGGCCAACGTGTGTGCGTCGGGCGGAAGTACCGCTGCGATCGGTCCGTACGCACCGCTTCCGCTAGACTCACAAACATTCACCCCCCAATCAGCTTCCCCCCGGAAATCACACCATGGACACCGTGGTCCAGGTTTTTGGCACCAAGAAAAGTGCCGATACCCGCAAGGCGCAGCGCTTCTTCCAGGAGCGTCGCATCAAGGTGCACTTCTGCGATCTGGCGGAGCGGCCAGCGTCGGTTGGTGAGCTGAAGCGGTTCACGCAGAAGTTCGGCGTGGACGCGATCATCGACCGCACGTCCAAGCGCTTTCTCGATCTCGGGCTGCGTCAGGCGCTGTACGGCGAGGAGCGGTGGCTCAGCATCCTCGCCGATGAACCGATGATTCTGAAGCAGCCGCTGATTCGCTTTCAGCACAAAGTGTGCGTGGGCGTGGACGAGAAGCTGTGGAAGGAGTGGCTCGCGTAGGGTCCCGACCTATGCGACGCGATGCCGGCTGGCGGGTCGTTACGACTACTTCCACGCCTTGACGATCGCTTCACCAATCCGGCCGATCACCGCATTGCCTTCGGCGTCCACCCAATAGCGCGTGTCGGTGTTCTCTTTTGTCAGCACGCAGGCCACCACGCGCGCTGGCAACGTGAACACCCCGCAGTCGGTGCGTGACGCGTCCACGTCGCCGCTCTTGTGTGCGAGACGAGTGCCGTACGTGTACCGGGCGAGCTTGGAGTCGTCCTGATTGTTGGCCAGAATGTCCAGCATGGTCGAGTCAGCCAACGGGCTCACGGCTTTGCCCTGCGCCAGCAGCGTGAACAACTGCGCCATCTCATTCGGTGTGGTCACGCCCAGTCCGTATTTGGCCGAGCTGTCGGGCGCGACGCTGGCAATGCGCGTCATGGAACCACTGTGCACCTTCGTGTGCGCGAGGCCCAGCGCTTCCATCTTCTGCCACACCCGCCGGATCTTGATGCGGTCGAGTACGAGATTCGTGGCGGTGTTGTCGCTGAGCGTGCTCATGAGATAGGCCACGTCCCACAGCCGTAGCGTGAGCGGCGTGCGCAGGTATTGCAGCTGACCGGCACCGCCCACCTTGTCGATCTCCGTGAGCACGATGGGATCGTCGAGCGTGAGCAGCTTCTGCGCGGCCAGATCGAACAACGTGACCAGAATCGGCACCTTGATCAGCGACGCCGTGGAGAAGGTCTCGTTGCCGCGTTGTTCGAGATGCTCACCGGTGTCGAGGTTCGTGATGCTGTAGCCGACCACGCCATGGTGTGCGGCCGAGAGACTGTCGAGTGTGCGGCGTAGCCCGCTCGATTTCGCACTCTGGGCGCCGGCGTCGTGTGATAACACGGCGAGCGATATCGCGCTCGACAGCGCGAGCGCGACGCGGGCAAGGCGGCAGGGACGAGCGGGCATCGGGGCAGACTCCGGCAGGAGGGTGGGCGGGCGGACCCACAGAAATATGCGCGCCCTGCGGGAGCGGCGGCCCGGCGGCGGTACCGCAATGACGGCCGATCCCACTAAGTTCGCATAGCGGAGGCGCTGATGGAGATCTACAAGCAATTCACCTTTGAAGCCGCGCACCGGTTGCCGAATGTGCCGCCGGGGCACAAGTGCGCGCGGCTGCATGGGCACTCGTTCGAAGTGACCGTCCACGTGCGGGGGCCGTTAGCGGCCCGCGAAGGCTGGGTCATGGACTTCGCCGACCTGAAGACGGCGGTCAAGCCCATCATCGCGGAACTCGATCACTTCTACCTGAATGACATCGCGGGGCTCGAGAATCCGACCAGCGAAGTCATCGCGCGGTGGATCTGGCGTCGGCTCGTGCCCACGCTGTCCGGTCTCAGTCAGATCGTGGTGCGCGAAACCTGTACGTCGGGGTGCGTGTACCGCGGCGAAGACGAGTAGCGCGCTACGGCGAACCGCAAGACGAACCCTGATCCTGTCAGTAGAATTCCCGACAGCGCAGATCACCCCTCTCCCTCACATCTGGATTAATGGCTGCTTCCAGTCTGCTCGCCCTGGTCGATGACATCTCGACGCTGCTCGACGACGTCGCGGTGCTCACCAAGGTGGCGGCGACGAAGACGGCGGGAGTGATGGGCGATGACCTCGCGCTGAATGCCGAGCAGGTGTCGGGGGTGCATGTCGATCGGGAGCTGCCGGTCGTGTGGGCCGTGGCGAAGGGATCGTTTATCAACAAGCTCATCCTGGTGCCGGCGGCGCTGCTGATCAGCGCGCTTCTGCCCGTGGCGATTATGCCGCTGATGATGATCGGCGGCGTGTTCCTCTGCTTCGAAGGCGTCGAGAAGCTCGCACACAAGTACCTGCATGGGGACGACGCACTGCAGCCGGGCGAACTGCTGAAGGCCGTGGCCGATCCGACGGTGGATCTGGTGGCCTTCGAGCAGGACAAGGTCAACGGCGCCGTACGGACCGACTTTGTGCTGTCGGCGGAGATCGTGGTGATCACGCTCGGCACCATGGCCACCGCGCCGCTCATGCAGCAGGTGGTCGCGCTCAGTGCCGTCGCCATCGGCGCCACGGTGCTCGTGTACGGGCTGGTGGCGGGCATCGTGAAGCTCGATGACCTTGGGCTCGCGCTGCACCGACAGAAAGACGCGACGGCCCGTGCGCTGGGCGCGTTCATCCTGCGCGCGGCGCCGTTGCTCATGAAGAGCCTCTCCGTGCTGGGCACGGCGGCCATGTTCACCGTCGGCGGCAGCATCATTGCCCACGGCGTGCCGGCGATTGAGCACTTCGTGGAAAGCGTCGGTCACTCGCTCACCGAACGCAGTGCCGTACTCGCGTTTGTCGCCACCACCGTCATCGACGCCCTGGTGGGCATCGTGTGCGGTGTCATTGCCGTGCTGCTGTTCACACTCGGCAAGACGCTGATCGGCAAGGGCAAGTAGGGCCGACGGGTTACCGCGCGGGCTTCGGGGTCGTGGTGGGGAGGGGCTCGTCGCGATCCACCGCCCCCCAGTCGCGTTTCGGCGCGCCGCGCTTCGGTCCTTCACGCGGCGCCTCCTTGGTGACCGGCTTGGCTGGAATCCGCTTGCGTCCCTTCCCACCCTTACCGCCTTTCATAGGATACGGCTTCGCGATGATGCGGTCGTTGATCGTGGCAGCAGACGCGTCGCCATGGTGAGCGCGAAACGGAACGTGCGGAGCGGGCGCATGAGCGAATCCGGCCGGAGAGTGAGTGGGCGTACTTGAGGAATTCTAGCGGCCGGCGGTTCATTGTCCCGGCCGCTTTCGTGCGCTTTCTTTGCGAGCATGGTGCCCGCGCCGCTCCCGTCGTTTGACCCAGACCACTTCAGCGTGCTCCGCGCCTTCCTGCGATGGTCGGCGCGCCGGGCGTTGCGATGGTTTTATCGGGAGACGGTGGTGGTGCCGGTGGGGGTGGTCCCGGATACGGGGCCGGTGCTGTTCGTCGGCAACCACCCGAACGACCTGCCCGACGTGTTGCTGGGGCTTCAGGCGTGCCCGCGGCATGTGCGTTATCTGGCCACGATCGCCGCCGGCGCCGGTGGCGCGGCCAGCCGCGGCTACGAGGCCATGGGGGTCATCCCGGTCACCCGTGTGCGTGATGCCCGCAAAATGCGGGCGATGGGCGTCGACATGGCTGCCGTGAACGCCGAAGCGGGACGCCGGATGGCGCAGGCGTTCGCCCAAGGGCACGTGGTGGGGGTCTTTCCGCAGGGCGGTGTGCACGACCATCCGCAAATCGGGAGATTACGGACAGGTGTAGCGATGATGGCGCTTGAAGCACTTGATAATGGCTCGATATTCGACCTGACAATCGTGCCGTTCGGGATCCAGTACGAGGCCCCGCGCACCGGTGGATCCGACGCCATGGCCGTCGTCGGGCTCGGCTGGTCGCTGCGTGAGTGGCGTGCGGAACGGCTGGCTCAGGGGCTCGAGGCTGGGGTGTCGGCCCTCACCGATCAGTTGCGCACCACGCTGCTGGGCGTGACACGCAACGCGCCCGACTGGGAATCGCGCACCGAGTGCGACGAACTCGTGGCGGCGGTGGCCGCCGTGCAGCCGCCCGCCACCACCGCGTCGCCGTCGCCGCTGCTGGAGCGGGCCGTCCGCTTGGTGCCGTTGGCCGAAGCGCTGGTGGCGAACCGCCGTTCCGCCGCCGCCACGCCGCACGCCAGTCGCCTGCATTCGTTCGTCTCCGAACTATCGCACCTGGTGCACGACGCCGGTGGCATCCGCACCTCGGCCCGCGACCACGCCCGGGTGCTGCAGGGCGCCGGCCTCGCCGCCGAAGCCCGTCTCACACCGCTTTGGGCGTTGCTGCTCATGACGCCGCCGGCGCTGGTCGGGTGGCTCACCCACGGGCCGATCTTTTGGGTGGTGTGGCGCGTGGCGCACCGGTTCGCGACGGCCCGTACCGACGTGGTCGCCCGGGCGTTCGTGCCGGGGCTGCACGTGGTGGCCGCGTGGTACGTGCTGCTGGCTGTGGCCGCCGTCGCCGGGCTGGTGCTAACTGGCCACGCCAACGGGCTCACTGTCGTCGTGCTGCTGCTGTTCGTGACGCAGCTCCCCGCGGCGGCCGATGTGGCCGTGGCCTGGCGCGACGGCTGGCGCGGACGCGCGCTCGTGTGGCGGGTGCACCGCTGGCCGGCGGCGCGCCGGACCGAGATCGTACGCGTGGCGGAGGCCCTGCGCCGTGAGTGGCAAGCGGGCCCGTGAGCGCGATGTGAGTGCGATGTGAGCGGGGTGACAGGAGCGTTATCGACCGGCTCCCATTACTCTCACAAATGACCGTTTTTGCACATCTCCTGCAGGCGCAGGCATGACCCTTATCTCGATCGGGAACGCGCGGGTGGATTTCGGCGCGTCCGAGATCTTTCGCGACATTTCCCTGACCGTCGCGGCCGGCGACCGCTGGGCCGTGGTCGGCCGGAACGGCACGGGCAAAACCACGCTGGTCCGCCTGATTACCGGCGACCTGACCCCCACGAGTGGGGCCGTCGCGCGCATGCCGGGGCTCCGCGTGGCGCTCATGGACCAGCACCGCCGCTTTCCCGACGGCATGACGCTCTGGGAGATCGTGGCCGACGCCTTCGGCGATCTGCGCGCGCTCGAGGCATCGTTGGCCACGCAGGCGGCCAATCTCGAGCATGATCACGGCGAAGAGGCGATGGAAAAGTACGGCCGCGACCTCGAGCGCTTTGAACGCGACGGCGGCTATCAGATGGCCGCCAAGGTCGATGCCGTGCTGATGGGCGTCGGCTTTGATCCGGAAGCCGCCAAGGCCACCAGTATCGGTACGCTGAGTGGTGGTGAACGCGGGCGCGTGGCGTTGGCGCGTCAGCTCGCCACGCCGGCCGAAATCCTGCTGCTCGACGAACCGACCAATCACCTCGATCTCGAAACGACGGCGTGGCTCGAGCAGTATCTGCGCGACACCGACCGCACTGTCATCTGCATC
Organism: Gemmatimonadota bacterium; assembly: GCA_002737115.1. Lineage (GTDB taxonomy): Bacteria > Gemmatimonadota > Gemmatimonadetes > Gemmatimonadales > Gemmatimonadaceae > Gemmatimonas. Next base: position 48,979 of record NSHR01000011.1, read on the forward strand.
AGCCACGACCGCGCCTTTCTCGCGGTGATGGCCAATCACGTGTTGCACTTCGAGGGCGGTACGGCGTTCTCCTACGAAGGCAGCTACGAGTCGTTCCTCATTCAGCGCGAAGAGAAACGGCTCACGCTCCAGCGCCAGTTCGACAAGCAGCAGTCCAAGATCCAGTCGGAAACCGATTACATCGCGCGCAATCTCGCTGGTCAGAACACCAGGCAAGCCAAGGGACGTCGCAAGTTGCTGGCGCGCATGCCGCGTTTATCAGCGCCCATCGGCGGTGACGGCGTGATGGCGCTGCGCTTGTCGGCCGGCGATCGCAGCGGCGATCGTGTGATCGAAGCCGAACATGTAACCGTGGCGGTCGAAACGCCGACCGGCACGCGCGAACTCTTGCGCGATGTGAACGTGGTGCTCGAGCGTAATGAAGTGGTCGCGCTGGTGGGTCCGAACGGCGCCGGCAAGAGCACGCTCATCAAAGCCCTCGTCGAAGAGCATCCGGTGCATGCGGGTCGCGTGAAAATGGGGCCCAGCACTACGGTGGCGTACTACCGTCAGGACGTTGGGCACTTGCCGCTCGACAGCACGATTTACGAAGCCATCGCCACGCAACGTCCGCTCTGGGAGCGTCGCCAGGTGCAGGGTCACTTGGGTCGCTTCGGTTTCAGTGGCGACGAAGTGCAGCGCACGGTGGGCACGTTGTCGGGTGGTGAGCGTGCGCGCGTGGCGCTGGCACTGCTCACGCTCTCCACCAACAACTTGCTCATTCTCGACGAGCCTACCAATCACCTCGACGTCGAAAGCATCGAAGCGCTCGAGGATGCCATCGAGGCGTACGAGGGCAGCTGTCTCATTGTGAGCCACGATCGCGCCGTGCTGCGCGGTTTGGCCACGCAGGTGTGGGAAGTAAAGGATCAGCAGCTGATCATCTTCCCCGGCAGCTTCGTGGAGTGGGAGGCGCTGCGGGCCGAGAACAAGCTCAAGGCGGAGAAGGGCGCGCGGGAAATTTCGCAGCGCGAGTCGGAGAAGAACGCGAAGGTGCGCGATCGCGAACGCGAACTCCAGCGGGAACGTGAGCGCGCCGACAAGGGCAAGGGACCGGCGTCTGACACGTCACGGGGGAAGGGTGGCCACGCCGGTGGTCACGGCAAGGCGGCGGCCCCGACGTCGAACGATGTGCGCAAGGCGCAGCGGGCGGCCGACAAGGCGCTGAGCGACGCCGAGCTGCGGGTGTCGATGCTGGAATCGAAGATCACGGGCATTACCGAGGATCTGGATGATGCCACCTTGTACGACACGCCGGCCGGTGTGCAGAAGGCGGCCGCACTGGGCAAGGCGCTCGATGACACGCGCGATGCGCTCGACGACGCGGTGCACAACTGGACTGCGGCGGCCGAACGGGTGCAGCAGCTGAAATCGTAACAGCAACGGCTGGAACAGGTGGTACGCTCATCATGCAGGGGTGCAACTTCCGATGCATTCCTGCGTACCAAATAGACATGCGAATTCCCTCGTTCCTCGGTGCCGCTCGCGCGCTCACGTTGTCACTCGTGCTGCTCGGCGCGCCCACCATCGTCGCCGCGCAAACGGATAGCGCGAAAGCCACCGCGCCCCGTGCGCTCCGTGAGCTGCTGGCCGATGCCAGCAAACGGAACGTGCTGCCGCCGTCGCTGATCAGCTTCCGGTCGAACGTGGAGACCGAGATCTCGGTGTTGTTGCGACGTGAAGAGGGCAATGAAGCAGTGGCGGCGGTGGAGCAGGTGGCGAGTACGCTCAAGTGGAATCGCACCGGTTTCTACGACCAACGCATCGTCGGCTATCGCGCGCAGCAGACCGGCGCCAACGTCTCGATGCTCTCGGTGTTCCAGACTGGCTGGCTTAATCCGGTGTTGTACGGCAACCGGTTGCGTGTGCGCTCCAACTCGTCACGCCGCACGTCGCCCCAACGTGGCGGTTCGGACGGCCCCGACACGCTTCCAGCCATTCATCCGCTGGCGGTCGATCGCGAGCAGTACTACCGCTACTCGGGTGGCGACACGATCGTGACCGTCCGCGCCGGTGATCGCGTGATTCCCATCGCGCAGGTACGCGTACAACCGCGCACCGATATCGCAGGGTCGGTGGTGCTGTTCGACGGCGAGATGGATCTCGACGCATCACGCGGCACACTGGTGCGCCTGCGCGGCTACTTCGTGCGCGTGAACGCCCCGCGCCGCGGAGTGCTCGCGTCGCTAAGCGATGCCGTCGCTTTCGTGGAATACGAGAACGGCGAACGTAACGGCGAGTACTGGCTCCCGGCCAAGCAGCGCATTGAGCTGCAGACGACGTTCCCGGGATTGGGCGACGGTCGCGCCGTGGTGCGCATCGTATCGCGCTTCTCGCAGATGCAGGTGAATGACACGGTGCTCGATGCGCGCGCACTCGCTGCCGCCGACTCACTGCGCGCCCGGTCGCGCCGCCGTCTCTCGTTTACGAACCCTGATTCGCTCGGTCGCTACGGCGCGTGGCAAGCCGACGTCGGCGCCCTCTCGCTCGGCATGCACTCCGACGACTTCAATGACATCGGCCCCGACCGCTGGCGTTCCACCGGCGCGCCGCGTCTCGACTACACCGTGCCGCGGGCCAGCGACGCCTTCCATTTCAATCGCGTGGAAGGTGTGTACACGGGCACAGGCCTCAAATGGTCGCTGCGCGATCTCGCCCCGGGCATGGTGGTGCGCGCCAATGCGGGCTGGGCGTGGAATGAAGGCACGGCGCGCGGCCGCCTCTCGGTGGAACGCACGCGCGGCAACACCGTGCTTGAAGTGCGCGCTGGGCGCTCGCTTGACAACACCAACGACTTTCGCGTGCCACTCGATTCGGGCAACACGGCCGGTGCCCTGTTCGCCTCGCAGGATCCGTACGATTATGTGGACCGGCGCAGCGCCACGATGGCCGCTGTGCGCACCACGGGCGCGCGCCGAGTGCTGACGCGCGTGGAGTTCGGCGTGGCCGACGATCGCTATCGCCCCGCGTTGTATGTGCGCAGTCCGTTCGGCGGCGAGGCCTATCGCGAGAACCGTCGCGTAGACCAAGGCCGCTATTTGCGCACGGCGGCACTCATCGAGTGGCATCCGGATTTCAGCGCCGAATTCGCCAAGCCCGGCGTGGGCGCACGCCTCGCGTACGAGCGCGGCGACGGCACGCTGCGGTGGCAGCGGGCCGAGATCCGCGCCACGGCTCGCCAGCCGTTCGGCCCGTTTGTGGCGCTGGCCCGCGCTGACGTGGGCATGGTGTTCGGCGCGCACATTCCGCCGCAACAGCTGTTCGAGCTGGGCAAGTTCCAGAATCTCCCCGGCTACGAAGACAAGGAGTTCGCCGGCTCACGCGCCGCCGTGCTGCGTGCCTCGCTGCAGTACACGAGTCCGTATTTCCGTCAGCCGATTCGCGCGGGACGATTCTTCTTGCCGGCGTTGGCTCCGGGCTTGAGCGTGGGGGTACAAAGTGGCTGGGCCGATGCCGTGAGCACCGCGGCGCGCACCAGTATCGAACGACTCGGCGCGCCGATCGATAGCACGCTGCTGGCCAGTTGGGCCCCGGTCGCACGCCCCACCGATGGCATTCGCGCGTCGCTCACGGCGGGCGTGCGCCTGTTCTCGGGCGGCGTATTCGTTGGTGCCACGCGCAAGGTGGATCAGGCGGCCCCGTGGAAGGCTCTCGTCACGTTTGGACAGCAGTGGTAATGGAAAGGTCCACCACCTGATTGGTGGATGCGCGGGCGATCGGTGAGACTCGCATTAGTTTGCATGCCATGCGCACTCATCTCCTCGACTCGCGCCAGGGCTTTGCCGGCGACGATCTGATCTTCACGCTCAACTCGGCCGCCCAGCAACGGGCGGCCACGGGAGCGCCAGTTATCAACGCCACCGTGGGCGCGTTGCTTGACGACCACGGCAAGCTGGTGGTGCACGACAGCGTGATGGCGCTCTGGCGCGAACTCACCCCCATGGAGATCGCACCCTACGCGCCGATCGCCGGTGACCCGGCCTTTCTGCTGGCGCTGACCCAGCGGCACTGGCCGCAGCTCACGAGCCCCGGTGTGGCCGTGGCCACGCCCGGTGGATCGGGGGCGCTGGCGCTGACACTCAAGAACTTTGTGGAGCGCGGGCAGGCCATCCTTACCGCGGCGCCCTTCTGGGGGCCGTACGCCACGATCACCGCCGAAGCCGCCGTGCGCCTGGAAACGGTACCGTACCCAGCAGTCGGCGAGGCGCTCGACGTAGGCGCGTGGGAAGCGAAGGCGCGCGACCTGCTCGAGGAACAGGGGCGGTTGCTGGTGTGGCTGAATGACCCGTGTCATAACCCGACGGGCCGCAGCTTGTCGCGCGACGATCGCCGCACGCTGCTGTCGATGCTGCGCGACATCGCGTCGCAGGGCCCCGTCACGCTGTTGCTGGATTTCGCGTATCTCGACTATGCGCGTAATCCCGACGACGTGCGCGAAGCGCTCGAGGATTACGCGGCGTTCGGCGCCGAACAGGCGGTGCTGGTGTGCGCGAGTCTGAGTCTCAGCAAGGCGTTCACGCTGTACGGATCACGTGCTGGCGCCCTGGTGTTTCCGTGGAGCAGCGACCCGGCGCTGAAAGGGGCGCTGGTGTCGAGCTGCCGTGGCACGTGGAGTAATTGCGCGCGTGCCCCCATGAGTGTGCTGCTGCGCATGACCAAGAGCGAAACCGCGCAGGCTGCCTTGGCCGCCGAACATGCGCATTGGCGCCGTGTGCTCACGGAGCGCGTGGGGGCGCTTGACGCGGCGCTCAAAGCCGAAGGACTTCCCGGCGCGCCGTGGGACGGTGGATTCTTCGTGACCTTGCCGGCGCCGCCGGATCCATTTGCCGTGTGCGAAACGCTCAAGGCCGCCGACGTGTTCGTGGTGCCCATGCCGGAGGGACTGCGGGTGGGCGTGTGCGGGATGAAGGCGGCGGATACGGGGCGGTTTGCAGCAGCGTATGCGGCGAGTATTGCCTAGGCGAGGTAGATCGCTAACTGCCAGAACACGGATGACACCGATTGAAATGAAACAACACGGATAAGCCAAAAGCGCTTTTGGCTTATCCGTGTTGTTTTCGTGCAATCCGTGGTCTCCGTGTTCTGGCTGTTGCCGTTGCTGTTGCTGTTACGGTCTCACCAAAGCTCAGTAGCTGCCACCAAGCAGCACCGCATTCGCAAAAATCGGCAGCGTTCCCCGCAGCTGATCCCGGTACACCGGGTCATGCGCGAACATGATCACGCGGCCGCGTCCGGCGCGCTCGGTCCACAAGTACGGCGAGCCGCCAAGCTTGGCCGCCGCCTCGGGCCAGTAGTAGCCCGCAATCCGCACCCGCGCCGCCGGGGCAAAGCGCATCACGGCGTCGCCGGCCGCGAGGTCCTTGGGGATCGTGAACACACGGTCGCTGTTCACGAACACCGGCATTTCACGGTTCAACACGCCGGCCATGAGCGGCGACAGCGAGTCGACCGTGGCCCGCGCCAGCACACCCGGCAGGCTGCCCGGCAACGGCGCGCCACCAGTGCTGTCGGCCCGCGTGGAGTCGCGCTTCACCCGCGTGCGCACCAGCCCTACGCGCTCCTGCGCCACCCACGCACTCGCCGCGTCCATGGTGATCAGTACACCGCCGTTGCGCACCCACTCGGCCAGGCGCGCGCGCCCGGCGTCGCCCAGCACACGATCGAGGGCGCCGGCCTGCACTGATGGCACGATGAGCGTGTTGAAGGCGCTCATGTCGCCGCTCGCCACAAAGTTTGCGTCCACCAACGTGCTGGCGTAGCCGATGCGCTGATCCATCGCGTACCACGCGAAGCCGAACGACGACCCGTTCACTGGCGCGCCACCCAGCAACGCCACCTTGGGGCGCTGCACGGGGATCACCGAGTTGCTGCCCAGGTCGGTGCCTTCGTCCACACCGGCCGACGGAATGGAGGCCAGCTGTGCGCCCGCTTCAGCGGCGCGACGCATCACCACGTCGTGTACGTCGGCGCGATTGAGCGCGGTGCGAATCACGAAGGCGCCGTGGGGAAACTTGTTGGTTTTCGACGTGAACGAGTACGGCGCGTACCACACGCGCACCGAGTCGGTGAGCAACGACGCCAGCAAGCGGATGCTCGACTCGCTCCCCGGCGCGAAGGCGTAGCCGTACACCGAGCGCGCCGGCGCTGCGAACGTGCGCGGCATGTCGGTCACTATGGCCAGTGCGCTGGGCACCGCGGCCAACGCGTACGCATCCACCCGCCACGCCAACGGCAACGACCACGCGGTCATGTCGTAGAAACGATTGCGCTGGCCGGTGCGACGGAGTTCGAGTTCGAACTTGATGAACGCCGAATCCAGCGCGGCGTCGGGTTCCAGCAACGCCTTGGCCAGATAGCCCTGCGGCTGCGCGAGGTCGACCACATAGTTGCCGGCCTTGGCCGTCATCATGGGCACCGTACCGCCGGCGTACATGGTGGCGTTGGCCACTGCAACATCAGCGGTGAGCCGCTGCACCTCGATGCCGTTGTCGCGGAGCTTCTGCACCAGCGAATCGGCCCGACCCTGCGCATCACGCACCAGCATCACCGCTCGCAACGGTCCCTTGGCGTGCAACGTGATAGCATTCGCGCGCGCCGCCGCGTAGTCACGCACCAAATCCGTACGACGGCGGGCCGACGTCTTCACCGTGGCCCACTCGGCCGTGAAGTGCTCGAACGCTGCTTGTTTTAGCGTGCGCAGTGTGCCGTCGTTGCGCATCACGGCACCGCCTGAACTCGACGCACTCTCGAACAACATACCGATCGCGCCCGTGAGCATGGGCCACCCTTCGCCGTAGCCCGGATAGAACGAGTCGTAGCCTTCGCGCCGGAAGTACGACCAGCCGTGCACGTCGAACGCCGCCCCGTGGGCCGCCGCGAAAATGTCGAACCACTTGGGCAGGTGCGCGGGATTGTTCTTGTTGTCCGGCTCACGCGGCGGTGCGAAGTAAAAGCTCGAGCTGCTCCCCTGCTCGTGCAGGTCGACGGCCACATGCGGCCACCACTTCATGTAGGTGCTCACACGCCCCTTCGATTCGGGGTGCGACTGCGCATACCAATCGCGGTTGAGATCGAAGTAGTAGTGCGACGTGCGCGGCCCCGGCCACGACCCGGCGTTGTTCAGCGCGCCGGGCTCACTGGCCACACCCTGTGAGCTCCCGTAGCGCTCGATGTCGTGGGTGTGCCGCTCGCGTCCGTCCGGATTCTCGTTGGGGTCGATCAGCACCACGGTGCTGTCGAGCGCCAGCTTGGTGTCGGCATCGGTGCCGGCCGCCAGTTGATACAGCAGCGCCAGTCCCGCTTCGGCCCCCGACGCCTCGCCACCATGCACGGAGTGCTCAAGCCACACGATGCTGGGAATGCGCTTCACGGCCGCATCGATATCCCCTGCACTGGCCCCCCGCGGATCAGCGATACGCTTGGCATCCCGCTGGATCTCGGCCAACCGCGCCATGTTGGCTTCGCTCGAGATGGTAATGATGAGCATCTCGCGCCCCTCGAACGTGCGGGCGACGGTGTCCACCTTCACCCGCTTCGACGCGGCGGCAATGCGCTCGATGTAGCGCATCATGGCGCGCTGCGGCGTAAAGCGGGCGCCGATATCGTAGCCCAGGATCTGCGCGGGAGTGGGCACGCGCGGATCGAACGTCGCGCCGGGGTCGGCGAAGGCATGCTGTGCCTGCGCCGGGCTGGCCGCGAGAGCGCCGGCGAGTGCCGCAGCGCCTAGCGTGGTGCGGAAGAATGATGAGGTAGACATACCGACAACTTCGCGCCGTTCGGGAGGAATAAACAGCGTTACCACGGATTTTCACGAATGACCGCGGATGCGATCTGTGCGCGCCGGGAGGGTCTGCGCACGATGGCAGATTGCTTTCGTGGTTAAACATCAAAAAGCGTTCTACCGGGACCGCGCGGCCTCAGTCGCACTCACCGCATCGATCCGCGGATATTCGTGAAAATTCGCGGTAGAGCTGTTTGCTGTTACCGCCCCACCTTCACCTCAACCGGCTCCACCCCGGCGCCCGTATACATGGCCACGGTAAGCCGCCCCGCGTCGAACGCCACGCGATCGGCATAGGTCAGCGGAAACGACCCACTTCCCGCACTCTGACCCGGCCCCAGCAGTCGCGCGCTCACGCGGCTGGCGCCCGCCGGAATGGCGATGCTGGCCGAGGTCGTGCCGCTCGCCACGGCACCCGAGATCGGCCCCGAGATGCGGCCCGCATCGCCCGTACGACGCAGCACCAGCGCCGACAGCGGCGCGCCTCCACTGTTCTGCACCGTCGCCGACCAGCGCAGCACACTGTGCACACGATCGAGCGTGAGGCGCGTGGTGGCCACGAGTCCGCGGGCGCGCGTGGTGACCACGATCGGCGCCGCTACCGGCGCCCTACCCGCCACCAGTGCTGGTGTGGTGCTCGGCGCAAGTCGTCGCGACCCCGATTGTTCAAAGGCATACGCCATCGCCACCAGGCGCGTGTCGGTGAAGCCCTTGCCCAATAGTTCGATACCGATCGGCAGTCCATCACCGGCAAAGCCCGCCGGCACGCTGATGCTTGGCAGTCCACTCTGCGCGCCCAGATTGCACGTACCGCCGTTCTGCACGTCACCCACCAGTGTCGGCTTCTGCCGCACGGTGGGATAGGCGATGGCGTCCAGTTGCAAGCTGTCGAGAATGCGCTCCATGCGCGCCCGCAATGCCACCTGACGCGCCAGCGCCGTGCGATGCTGCTCGCTGTCGGCGTTGAGTACGGTGTCGATCACGCGGAAGCGCACTTCCAGCTGACGGTCGTACAGGCCGCGATCGAGAATGTCACGCAGCGATTTCACCGGCGCGTTCGGAATCGTGCGCAGGTAGTCGATGAGATCGAACTTCGTTTCCAGATTGATCACGCTGGTGTTGGCCATCAGCGTGTCGAACTCTGCCATCGGCACATCGACGACCGTGGCGCCCTGCGCCCGCATAGCCGCGATGGCGGCGCGCACGGTATCGGCAATCTCGGCGTCGGTATCGCGGAAGTACGGCAGGAACAGGCCAATGCGGGCCCCACGCAACGCGTTCTTGTCCAGCGACGCCTGGAACTTCGGCACTGGCTTATCGCGAAGGACCGAAGTGACCGCGTCTTCGCTGTCGTAGCCCACGCTCACATCGAGCGCGATGGCGAGATCGGTCACGGTGCGCGCCAGCGGGCCACCGATGTCCTGCGTGTGCGACAACGGCACGATACCGCGACGGCTCACCAGCCCCTGTGTGGGACGCAGGCCAACGAGGGCGTTGAAGGCACTCGGAATGCGAATAGAGCCGCACGTATCCGAACCCCAGCCCACTGTGGCAAAACTCGCGGCGATGGCCGCACCCGTACCGCCGCTCGAGCCACCGGGGCATCGCGTGGGGTCGTACGGATTGCGTGTTTGTCCGCCGAGTGAGCTAATGCTGGTGATGCCGGCGGCGAGTTCGTGCAAGTTGGACTTGCCCAGAATGATCGCCCCCGCGTCGCGCAGCTTTTTCACCACGAACCCATCGCGTGCCGGCTGACTGGTGGCCATCGCCAGTGACCCCGCACTGGTCGGCATGTCGCCGGTGTCGTAGTTGTCCTTGATGATCACGGGGATCCCGTGCATCGGCCCGCGCACCTTGCCCGCCTTGCGTTCGGCGTCGAGCACTGCCGCTTCTGCGCTCGCCTTGGGGTTGATGCGTATGAGCGAGTTCAGCTCGGGCCCCGCGTGATCGTACGCCGCAATCCGTGCGAGGTACTGCTTCACGAGCTGCACACTCGAGAGACGCCCCGCCGTAAGCGCCGCCTGCACGTCGGTGATCGACGCCTCGGTGATCTCCATCGGCGCACTCACCCTTGCCGCCTGCGCACCAAGTGTCGGTGCCGCGCTCAGCATCCCCACCATCATCATCGCACGAATCTTCACGATCACACCCTCAAAAAATGCCGTTGCAGTTCTTCGCGCATCTTCGCGAACCTTCGCGAGCTTCGCGTGAACCTACAGACTCGCTGCGACTGAGATCTGTCCGAATGCACTAAACAGCTCGTTCACGCGAAGTCCGCGAAGAACGCGGAGGCACGCGAAGAACTGCAAAAGCTTAAATGGGAAAAAACAGCGACTCGTATCTCACGTTCGTACGCGGCGACGCCATCATTGGCTCCACCGTGTCACGCCACCGCGCGTAGTGTGCCGTGGCCTTGTGTTCGGCCGGCGCACTCTCGGTGAGATACGCCTCGAGCAGCGTAAAGCGCGTGGAATCGTCGGCGTGCTGCAGCACATCGAAGCGCGCGATGCCCGGTTCGAGCACGCTGTTCGTGGCGTTATCGAGCGTGGCGGCCTTGAACGCGGCCACCTGCTCGGGGAGGACGTGCACAAACACCTGAACGACGAGCATGGCGGGGAGCTGGGATGGAGAAGAGCAATGCTGACGCGACGGATATAGTCTTCAGCAGACCAGAACACTATATCGGAGCCCATGCCGAACTCGCCGATGCCCCTGCCCCTTCAAATGTTCGCCGTCGCGGCCGTACTTGCCGCCCTCGCACCGTCGCTGCTGGCCCAGCCCGCGCCTCCGGTTGCCGACGCGATCTACACCAACGCCCGCATCTGGACCGGCGATGCCACCCAGCCGTCGGCCCAAGCCATCGCCATCCGCGAGGGCAAGCTCATCGCCGTGGGGAGCGCTGCCCAAGCGCTCACCCACCGCGGGCCCGCCACGCGGGTAATCGACCTGCAGGGGCGCCGAGTGGTGCCGGGATTCAGTGACGCGCACTGGCATTTGAGCACCACCGATCAAGCCGACCTCACCGACGCCAAGTCGCCCGCCGAGATCGTGCGACGTCTCAAAGCGTGGGCGGCCAAGCGTCCGGCTGGGTCGTGGGTGGTGGGCCGAGGGTGGACCCCGTCCGACTTTCCCGGCAACGCGCCGCATCGTCGCTTTCTGGATGTGGCGTTCCCCGGTCAGCCGGTGGTCCTCACTGACCGCGACGGCCATCAGTCGATTGCCAACGGTCGGGCGCTGGCGCTGGCCAAAGTCACCGCCGCCACCCCCGATCCCGTGCGCGGGGTGATCGAGCGCGAGGCGCAGGGCGTGCCCACCGGCCTGCTGAAGGAGTCGGCGCGCCAGCTCGTGGTGCGTCTCGTGCCCGAGCCCACCGTGGACGATATCGCTCGGCGCATCGATGAAGAGACCCGTAAGGCCGCATCGTTCGGCATCGTACTGATTCAAGACGCCAGCGGTCGCGCCCCCGAGCATGCTGTCTTGACTATCCTCCGCGCCGCCGCCACCGCCGACACCCTCCGCGTGCGCTACCGGGCCGCCTTCCCGTTCACCCCCGACGCGTCGGTGGCGACCGTTCGGCGCTATACCATGCTGCGCGACAGCGTGAACGGCCCCTGGCTGCGCTTCGGTATCGCCAAAGGCATGCTGGACGGAACGGTCGATGCCAAGACCGCCGCCATGCTTGAACCCTATGTTGGGTCAGATGATACGGGACTCCCCTTCTGGCCCGCCGCCACCCTGAACAAGGGCGTGGCTCGCTACGACTCCGCCGGCATCCAGGTCGAGCTCCACGCCATCGGCGACCGCGCCGTTAGAACCGCACTCGACGCCTACGCCCACGCCGCCAAGGTGAATCGCACCCAGGGCCGCCGTCACCGCATCGAGCACATCGAAGTCCCTGCCCTGAGCGATCTGCCCCGTTTCAAGCAGTTAGGCGTCATCGCCAGCACCCAGGCCATCTTCGCCACCCCCGACCAAACCACCATCCTGAACTACGCCCCGCTGCTGGGCCCCGAGCGTAGTTCGCGGGCGAACGCCTTCAAGAAATTCGACGACGCCGGCGCCATTCAGGCCTTCGGCAGCGACCATCCTGTTTTCCCGATGGATGTATTGCTGGGCATCTACACCGCCGTCACCCGCCAAACCCCCGACGGCACCCCCAAGGGCGGCTGGTATCCCGAGAACCGGATCACGGTTGAGGCCGCCTTGCGGCATTACACTAAGGACGCCGCGTATGCCGCGTTCATGGACAAGGAGACGGGCTCGCTGGTGGTGGGGAAGTACGCCGACTTTGTCGTCCTGTCCGCGGACATCCTGACCATCCCCCCGTCAGCCCTCCTGAAAACGAAGGTCCTCCTCACGATCATCGGCGGTCGCGAAGCCTACCGGTCCACCACGTTTCCGTGAGTTCGGAGTTCTGAGTTCAAGTTCAGGGTTCTGAGTTAGAACCCACCACCCAATACCCAGTACCCACCGCCCCAAACCAACAGCCCAAAGCCCGCAGCGCTCGCACGCCGCGCAACGTTTCTTTATCGAAGCTGTCCTACCCCCGCCCCACCCCCAAGACCAATCGTGCATCCCACTTCCCGTCTCCTCCTCGTCGCCGGCTGCCTCGCATCCGCCAGCGCCGTCTCCGCCCAGCGCGGCCCCGGTGGTCCTCCGCAAGCCCGCGGCGCCGATACCACCTTCGGTGTTTCCTGGCGCAACATCGGCCCCAACCAGTCCGGCCGTATGGTCGCCGTGGCCGGCTCCACCCAGCGTCCCGACGAGTACTACATGGGCACCACCGGCGGTGGCGTCTGGAAGACCATCGACGGCGGCAAGACCGCATTGCCGGTGACCGACAAGTATTTCGGTGGCACCATCGGCGCGATTGCCGTGCAGACCACCAATCCCGACGTGGTGTGGGTGGGCGGTGGTGAAACGCCAATCCGCGGCAACGTGTCGCATGGCGACGGCGTGTGGAAGAGCCTCGATGCCGGCAAGACGTGGACGTACATGGGTCTCAAGGAGACGCAGTACATCTCGCGCGTGCGCATCGATCCCACCAACCCCGACATCGTGTTCGTGGGCGCGCTGGGCCACGTGTTCGGTCCGAACAAGGAACGCGGCGTGTATCGCACGACCGACGGCGGCAAAACGTGGAAGAACATCCTGTTCCGCAACGACAGCACCGGTGTCGCGGACATGATCATGGATCCGTCAAACTCGAAGATCATGTACGTCACCTTTTGGCAGGCCGGCCGCAAGCCGTGGTTGCTGGTGAGCGGTGGCGCGGGCAGCGGCATCTTCAAGACCACCGACGGTGGTGATACGTGGCAGGAGATCACACGCGCGAAGGGCTTGCCGCAAGCCGGCATGCTGGGCGCGATCGGCATCACGGTGTCGCCGGCCAAGCCGAGTCGCTTGTGGGCGATTCTCGAGCATGAGGCGAATGGCGGCGTGTATCGCAGCGACGATGCCGGTGCGTCGTGGACCTTCATGAGCGGCGATCGCAATCTGCGTCAGCGCTCGTGGTACTACTCCAAGCTGTACGCCGATCCGAAGGACACCAACGTCGTGTACGCGCCGCAGGTGAGTCCGATGGTGTCGAAGGATGGCGGCAAAACGTTCGCGAGCGGATTCGGTGGTGGTGATAATCACGACATCTACATCGATCCCACCGACCCCAAGCGTATTGCGGTCGCGCACGACAACGGCCTGATCATCACGAAGGACGGCGGCACCACGCGCCAGGCCGTGGCCGTGGCCACCGGTCAGTACTATCACGTGCACCTCACGAGCCACTATCCATTCCATGTGTGCGGCGCGAAGCAGGACGCCGGTTCATCGTGCGGACCGGTGCGTGAAACGCCGGCGTTTGGTCGTGGTGGTGGTGGTGGATTCGGTGGCGGCGGCCCGGTGGCGCCGCCGTCGCCCTTCTCCACGTTCTACAGTGTGGCCGGCGGTGAGTCGGGCTACATCAGCAGCAAGCCGGACGATCCCGATATGATGTTCGGCGCGAACTACGGTGGCAGCATGGACGTGCTGAACCGTCGCACCGGCAAGTCGCTGTCGCTCGATCCGTGGCCGCTCGACCCCATGGGTCATGATGCCAAGGACTCGAAGTATCGTTTCCAGTGGACGTACCCGATCGTACACTCGCCGCATGATCCGAACACGATCTATGTCGGTTCAAACGTCGTGTTCCGTTCCACCAATGGTGGTACCACGTGGACGCCGATCTCGCGCGATCTCACGCGCAACGATCCCGCCACGTTGGGCAGCTCGGGTGGCCCGATCACGAAGGACCAGACGAGCGTGGAGTACTACGGCACCGTGTTCACGATCGCCGAGTCGAAACTCACGAAGGGCTTGATCTGGACCGGCAGTGATGATGGGTTGTTGCACGTGTCGCGCGACAACGGCGTGACGTGGAAGAACGTGACGCCGAAGGGGCTGCCGGAGTGGATGCGGTGGAGCATCATCGAAGCGTCGCCGCATGCGGCGGGTACAGCGTGGGTGGCGGGCAACCGCTATCAGATGGACGACTTCGCACCGTATCTCTATCGCACCACCGATTACGGCGTCACGTGGACCAAGATCACGAACGGCATCGCGTCGGAGCATTTCACGCGCGCGATTCGTGAAGACCTGCATCGCGCGGGCATGGTATACGCGGCCACCGAGCGTGGCGTGTACGTGTCGCACGATGCCGGTGCCAACTGGAAGAGCCTGCAGAAGAATCTGCCGCCGGTGCCCGTTAGCGACATGATGCTGCGCGACGACGATCTCGCGATCAGCACGCATGGTCGTGCCTTCTGGGTGATGGAGAACCTCACGCCGTTGCGGTGGGAGCCGGAAACCGAGAAGGCCGCGAGCGCGCCGTATCTGTACAAGCCGGTGCCGGTGTTGCGCTTGAACGGACAGGCGGCGCCCACGTTCGTGTATCGCCTGCCGAGCGATTCGATGCCCGTCACGTTCCAGTTCTACGATAAGGCCGGCAAGCTGCTGGCCACCGTGGCGAGCACGGATACGAATCCTACGCCCGCTGCGGGCGGCCCTGGTGGTGGACGTGGCTTCGGTGCCGCGGCGCCGGCTCGCCCAAGCAACCGCAAGGGTGTGAACCGCTACACGTGGACCATGCGTCACGCCGATGCGACCACGTTCCGCGGCATGATTTTGTGGGGCGGACGTGGCACCGGCCCGTCGATGGCGCCGGGCACGTACAGCGTGAAGATGACCGCCGGCAGTGCGGCGCCGGTGCAGTACACGTTCGACGTGAAGCCCGATCCGCGCTCGGCAGCAACCGAGGCCGATCTCGTGGAGCAGACGCGAATGGCGCTGCAGGTGCGCGACCGCATGAGCGACGCGAACAAGGGCGTGATCGAGATCCGGAATTTGAAAACGGATGTCACCGATCGCACTGCGAAGATGACCGCGAACGCCGCCTTCGCGCCGTTGGCGAAGAAATTCGCGGATTCGTTGAGTGCGGTGGAAGACTCGGTGTATCAGACGAAGAATCAGTCGGGCCAGGATCCGCTCAACTTCCCGATCCGACTCAACAACCAGTTCTCGAGCTTGCTGAGCTTCGTGTCGAGCGGCGAGCGCCGTCCGCCTAAGCAGGCGTACGATGTGCTGGCCGTGTTGAACCCGAAGCTCGACCTGCAGATGGCGCGCATGGAGCGGATCATTGCCGCGGACCTGCCGAAGATCAACGCGATGTTGAAGGCGGCGGGATTGCCGGAGATCACGCGGAACAAGATCGAGAAGGGCGGGCCGGGTGCGGCACAGCCGGTGTTTGTGCCGGATGCGACCACTGGATTCGATCGGTAGGGATTGGTCGATGGAAGCAACAACGCCCGGTCGACGTGGACAGTCGACCGGGCGTTGTTGCTGAAACGGTGAGCCCGCTCGGGACAGAAAGTTCGGTGAAAAAGGGGACGCGATGGGATGAACGGCCGTACATTCTCCCACTCCTGCGCCGCTGCCGGCCACCGTTCCGCCCTCCTTCCGCCGCTCGCTATGCATCGCCGCACGTTCCTGCAGGCCGCCAGCGCGCCCCTCGGGCTCGCCGCCGTAAATCGCTTCATCCCGCCGGTGACTGACCCGGTCTCCGGTGCGGTGTCCGGTGCGGTTTCCGGTCCGGCGGTGCACACCACGCCACGCGCCTCGGTGGTCGTCATCGGCGCGGGCGCCTTCGGGGGCTGGACGGCGCTGCACCTGCGCGAAATGGGACACGACGTCACCCTGCTCGATGCCTACGGCCCGGGCAATTCACGCGCCACCTCGGGTGACGAAACGCGCCAGATCCGCTGCGGCTACGGCGATCGCCTGCTGTACGCGCGATCGGCGCAGCGGGCGATGGGAGCGTGGCACGAGCGGGAACGCGAGTTCGGCGTGTCACTCCTCAACCCCACCGGGCGGCTGCAACTCGCCCCCGACTGGACGCCGTCGCTGCGCGCCACGCAGGCCACGCTGACCACACTCGCGGTGCCCTTCGAGGCGATGACTAGCGACGACCTGCGGCGCCGCTACCCCCAGATGAATCCCGAGGGGATGGGGGTGGGCCTGCTTGAGCCG
>NSHR01000012.1 GCA_002737115.1 Gemmatimonadota bacterium
CGAAGACGCCGAGCGAGCGACGCTATGTGGAGTGGTTCATGGCGGGGACGGAACCAGGAGCGCCGGTATGGCCGTGGAGCTTGTTTCGGTTGGGACCGATCGGGTACTGAACACTGATTCAGTGGATGAGTGGTCAGTGGTCAGAATTCTGACATCCTACTCCGCCGTCATACTCCAATCAGCTCGTCCACCTCAATCGGCGCGGCGCGCCCCTGATCCACGAGGGCGATCGCCAGCACTTCGCGCATCGTCTCCACCGGGTGGAAGATCAGCTGCTCGCGCACTTCGTCCGGCACATCCTCGAGGTCCGCTTCATTGGCCTTCGGGATGATCACTTCCTTGATGCCGGCCCGATGCGCACCGAGCACCTTCTCCTTCACGCCGCCGATCGGCAAAACGCGGCCACGCAGCGTGATCTCGCCCGTCATCGATACGTCGCGTCGCACCTTACGGTTTGACATCTCGCTCACGAGCGCCAACGCAATCGCGATGCCGGCGCTGGGGCCGTCCTTCGGAATGGCACCCGCCGGCACGTGAATGTGTGCCTCACTGGCCGACGCTACCCGATCGGCCGGGATGCCCAGCAGTGCGGCGTTGTTCGTGGCGTAGGTGAGTGCCGCCCGCGCACTCTCCTTCATCACGTCGCCCAACTGTCCCGTCAGGATCAGTGAGATCGGTCCCACGCGCACCACGTCGGCCCCGTCGTCGTGCTTGAGCGGAGCGGACGACCCACGGCGAATGCTCGCTTCCACGAACATGATGTCGCCGCCCATCGGCGTGTAGTACATGCCCGTGCTAATGCCCACCTCATCGTGCTCGGCCAGGCGCTCCGGATGCACCTTCGGACGCCCAAGCAGTTCACGCACTTCATCGCTGCTGATCACCTTGTCGTCGATCGTGGCTGTGTCACCCATCGCGACCCGTCGCGCGACCTTGCGCGCCACGGCCCCGAGCTGTCGCTCCAGCTGACGCACGCCGCTTTCACGCGTGTACTCGCTGATCACCTTCATGACCGCGTCGTCGGTGAACGCAATATCGCGCTGGCCAAGTCCCGATTCCTCGAGCTGACGGGGAATGAGATACGTCTTCGCGATCTCCGATTTCTCACGCTCGGTGTAGCCGCTGAAATCCACCACTTCCATACGGTCCAGCAACGGACCGGGGATGTTCTGGATGAAATTCGACGTCGCGATGAACAGCACTTCGCTCAGGTCGAACGGCACGCCGAGATAGTGATCGGTGAACGAATCGTTCTGCGCGGGATCGAGTACTTCCAGCAGGGCACTGGACGGATCGCCCTGATACGACGTGCCCAGCTTGTCCACTTCGTCGAGCAGGAACACCGGGTTCTTGCTGCCCGCCTGCTTCATGCCCTGGATGATACGACCGGGCATGGCGCCCACATACGTCCGGCGATGACCGCGGATGTCCGCTTCGTCGCGCGCACCACCGAGGGCGACGCGCACGTACTCGCGACCGAGCGCACGCGCGATCGACTTCGCGATACTGGTCTTGCCGACACCCGGCGGTCCGTTAAAGAGCAGGATCGGGCCCTTCGCCATGGCGCGGGCCTTCGCTTCCGTCGCGTCCGCTTTTTGGCCGTCGGCCGAGGGAACGACCTCGGCGGCGATCTGCTGCGCCCGCAGCTGTCGCACGGCCAGGAACTCCAGCACGCGATCCTTCACGTCCTTGAGACCGTAGTGATCCTCCTCGAGGATCTCGCCGGCACGGACAAGTTCGAGGTGATCATCCGAGCGCGTGCTCCACGGCAACTCGGCAATCCACTCGAGATACGTGCGGATCACCTGCGCTTCCATGGATTCGCGACCGGCGCGCTCGAGGCGGCCGAGCTCACGCTCCGCTTCCGAACGCGCATCCTTGGGGAGCTCGAGCTTGGTGAGCTTTTCGCGGAGCTCGGTGATCTCCTTCGACTGGTCGTCGTCGCCGAGCTCTTTCTGAATGGCCTTCAGCTGCTCGCGCAGGAACATCTCGCGCTGTCGTTCGCCCAGCTCTTCCTGGACCTGCGACTTGATGTCTTCCTGCGCTTCGAGCAAGCCGATCTGGCGCTGCACGTGCACGAGCACGCGGCGCAGGCGCTCTTCCACCGAGAGCGTCTCGAGCAGCCCCTGCTTTTCTGGGACGGTGAGTTCGATGTAGCCGGCCACGAGGTCGGAGAACTTGCCGGCATCGTCGACCGAGTCGAGCACCTGGTGCACCACTTCCTCGGGCAGTCCGCGCTTCTCGCCCAGCTCGGCGGCACGCTCGCGCGCCTCCTTATGGAGCGCCTCGAACGCCGCGTTTTTGAGGTCGAGGGGCATCATCTCTTCGGCGGGCACGATCACCGCCTGGAGGTATCCGTCGACTTCGGCGTACTGCAGCGCCGTGGCGCGCTGCTCGCCTTGCAGTAGCAGCTGCACACCGCCCAGTCCGCGCTGGATCTGGCCGATGCGGGCGATAACGCCCGTCGTGAAGAGAATGTCCGACGTCGGCTCTTCGGTGTTGTCGCGCTGAGCGACGGCAAAAACGAGCCGATCGCCCTTGAGTGCCGTTTCGATGGCTCTCAGGGTGCCGGGGCGGCCCGCCGCAATCGGTGCGGTGATGCCGGGGAACATGACCGTCCCGCGAAGCGGCAGGACGGGAAGCGTTTGGCGCTGGCCCATGACGTACGATCCTTTAGGAAGAGGAATACCGCCAGCCATAGGGCAGGTTTCGCACCGCCTGGATTACGCCATCGCGGCAGGGTTCGCAAGCAGACTCGGGTACCCGTGCCGAGATGACGGTACCCGCCACGCGGAAACATGCCGAATTGTCGGTCCCCGGATCCGAACGCGACCTACGGTCAGGGTGACCGATAGGCCGCGTCACAGGGACGGCCTAGGGTCCAGTTGCAACTCCCGGCGCACTCGGGCCGTACGGCGGGTACTGCAGCGAAGTCAGGATGCTGTTGCCGGTTTCTCTCCGGTGCTACACTAGACGGCGCGCCCGACTCTCCCCCATTCCAACGCGAGTGCCCGATTTCGTAGCCCCATCCACCGAAGATGCTGAGCTGCGCGCCCATGTGGAGCAGGCGCTCAGCGCCACCTATGAACTGGATCGGGAAATCGGTCGTGGTGGCATGGGCATCGTGTATCGGGCCAAGGACAAGCGCCTCAAACGGTTCGTGGCGATCAAGCTGCTGCCGCCGGAGCTATCCTTCCGGCGTGACATCCGCACGCGTTTTCTGCGCGAGGCGGAGACGGCCGCCCAGCTGAGTCATCCGAACATCGTCCCGATTTATTCGGTCGACGAAGTCGGGAATCTGGTGTTCTTCGTGATGGCCTGCATCGACGGGGACAACCTCGCCACGAAGTTGCAGAAGCGTGGACCGCTCCCCGTCGATGACGTACGCCGCTGGCTGCTTGAAGTGGCCGATGCGCTGGCGTTTGCCCACGCGCGCGGGGTCATCCATCGCGATATCAAGCCCGACAACATTCTCCTAGATAGCATCGACGGGCGGGCGCTGGTCACCGACTTCGGTATTGCCCGTGCCGCGAGCGACAGCGGCGAGGCGTCGCGTCTGACCGCCACGGGTATGGCCATCGGCACGCCTGCGTACATGTCTCCGGAGCAGGCGTCCGGCGATCGCGATCTCGACGCCCGCAGCGATCTCTATTCGTTGGGCATCGTGGCCTATCAGATGCTGGCGGGCGAGCCTCCGTTCACCGGTGGCACCACACCGGCGTTGTTGGTGAAGCATCTCGCCGAAGTACCGGTGCCGGTGTCGTTACGTCGCCCGGATACGCCCGACGATCTTTCGCAGATCGTGATGCGGTGTTTGGAAAAGAGCCCCGAACACCGCTTTCAGAGCGCCGGTGAGATGGTCACGGCTCTGAAAACCGGCGTTGTACCGCCGCCCACCAATCCGGCGACGACGCAGCAAGCGAATGGCGCGCCGGTCCGCGTGAACGGCGCGCCGATTGGTGGGATGCCGATCGGCGGCATGGGATCGCCGAGTCCGTCCGCGCCGTCGGTGCCGTACACCCCCGCGCCGTACACGCCGCCGGCCTATCAGCCGCCCACATACCAGACACGGACGGCGATGACGCCGTCCGCTGCTCCATATCCGTTGTACCAGCAGCCGTCGTCGGGCGACGACGTGTACGTCGCGACCGCAGAGGATGAGGCGCGCTGGTTCGCTCCGCCGGTCGTCGCGTTCCGCCGCAAGCTGGCCCCGTACCTGTTCGTGAACGGCGCGATCCTCGTGATCAGCATCTTCACGGGCGGCGACATGCTGGGGCTCACGACGCTCTGGACGGTCTACATCGCGTGGAAGTACGCGAAGCTGTGGGCCGACGGCTTCGACTGGACGGACGTGCTGAAGCAGCCGAAGCATCGCATGCTCGGCGAGGTGCTGTCCGATCTCGGCGACAAGTTCATGGCCACAGTCAGCCGGAAGAAGCGCGAAGAGCTACGGGCGCAGGGACGTTTGCGCAATCGGCTTGATGGCGTGTTGTCGTCGACGCCCTCCGCGCCGATGACGCGGCGCACGGCGGCCGCGATGCCGAATGCGCCCGCTCGCGATGACGAGCTCGGTGAGTTCATCGCGCTCGTCCGTGCAGCCCGCGCCGATCGTGAAGAGATCGGCCGACTGCTCGGCACGCTGCCGGCCGACGAGCGCGGGCGGATTCCCGACGTTGCACGCACGGCGGTGGATCTGGTGAACAAGGTCGAGATCATCGCCCGCGATATCGCGCGGGCGGATCGCGAGCAGGGGCCCGACGCCGCCCGTCGCATCGATGCCGAGATCGGCGCGCTCGAGTCCGAGGCGAATCCTCTCGATACGCAGGGGAGCGAAGGGCGCGTGCGGCGCTTGGCGCAGCTTCGTCGTGATCGTCGGGCCGTGGCGGACATGCTTGGCAAACGTGAACTACGTCACGCACAGCTCGAGAGCTGCCGCATTGCGCTCGAGAACGTCCGCCTCGATCTTGTACGGCTGCGCACCGGCAACAGCACGGTACAGAGCGTCACGCTGGTCGCCGAGCAGGCTATGCAGCTGGCGCGTGATGTCGATATCGCGGTGCAGGCGGCCAACGAAGTGCGCGAAGCAACATCGTCGCGCTCCGGTTCGGCGTAACGCGAGCGCACGATGCCTGACGGTCAGCGCGCGGCGATAAAGGCGGCAGAAATACAGGCCGAGTCGAATGTGCTGCGCGACCGCGTCACGGCAGCCGTCGGCGACCTGTACCTCATCGCACAGGAAGTCGGTCGCGGCGGCATGGCGGTGGTGTACGCCGCCGAGGATGTGCGGTTACAGCGACCGGTGGCGCTCAAGGTGCTACCGCCCGAGCTCGCGTTCCGCGGCGACGTGCGTGAGCGCTTCGTGCGCGAAGCACAGACGGCAGCGCGGCTTAATCATCCGCACATCGTGCCCATCTATGCGGTGCACGAGGAAGGCGGACTGGTCTGCTTCGCGATGGCGCTGGTGAAGGGTGAGAGCCTCGCGGCGCGCATCGTGCGCGAACCGCGCCCGACGTTCGAGTACATCGCGCACCTGCTCGAGCAGGTGGCCGACGCCTTGGCGTACGCCCATGCGTGCGGCGTCGTGCATCGCGATGTCAAGCCGGACAACGTGCTGATCGACACCGAGTCCGGACGCTCGATGGTGACCGATTTCGGCATTGCCCGCGCCGCCGAGAGCGGGTCACGCCTCACGCAGACCGGCATCGCCGTGGGTACCCCGGCGTTCATGAGTCCCGAACAGGCCACCGGCGAGCGCGAGATCGACGGTCGCAGCGACATCTATTCGCTGGGGGTCGTGGGCTATCTCATGCTGACCGGCCGACTGCCCTTCGAGGCGACGTCCACGCCGGCGATGCTCATGAAGCATGTGAGTGAAACGCCGATGCCGATTCGCGCGGTGCGTCCCGATGCGCCACACACGCTCGTGGAAATCCTCGAGCGGTGCCTGGCCAAGCAGCCTCAGGATCGGTGGGACAACGCGCTGCAGCTGCGCGATGTGCTGCGCTCAGTGCAACGTGATGGCTCGTTGCTCACGGGCGCGCACCGCGCGCCCGCGCCGGTACAGCACGAGACCGCACGCTACGGGCATCGATCGGAAGACTGGGCGCCGCGCAACGTATTGGCGTCAGCGCCAGCGCCGCGCGAGCAGGTGCGCGAGTGGCACGGCGCGTCGCAGGAAGCGAAGGAGGACTGGCGCGTCGCGGTGCGGCAGCGGCGTCGTGATGTGCAGACGCCCTGGAACGATCAGTACGGCGATGCGACCAGTGCGTGGCGCAGCGACGAGGACGTGATCGAGCGCTTCAAGGGGCAGCTGCTCTCGACGGCGGGCATGATCGTCTTCCTCGGCGTCATCAACGCGACGACAAGTCCCGGATTTCCCTGGGCGATCTTCCCGGCAATGGGCATGGGCATGGGCGTGCTCGGTCGCTACATCCGGCTGCGTCGGCGTGGCATCACGCTGGCGCGCATTTTCGGGGGCGAGTTGGCCGCGAAGGCGGACGCCGATCCGCGCAGCAAGCCGGCGCGCATCGCCGAGGCGTCACGGGCGTTCGTGACGCACGCCAAGTGGTGCATGGGCTCGGCCGCGGTGGCGATTGCCAGTCTCGTGATCGGCGCCTCGTTGGAGCTCACGCCAATGATCATTCCGATGCTCGCGGCGGGATTCGCGGCGTTGGCGAGTGCGCAAATGCTGGCGCGCGATT
Source organism: Gemmatimonadota bacterium (assembly GCA_002737115.1). Lineage (GTDB taxonomy): Bacteria > Gemmatimonadota > Gemmatimonadetes > Gemmatimonadales > Gemmatimonadaceae > Gemmatimonas. The sequence continues at coordinate 6,702 of NSHR01000012.1, forward strand.
TCATGCGCCTGCGTCGACTCGGCGTGTCGGCTGGCCACGCGTGGAACGGTTCATGGGAGGCGATCGCGGCGTCCTCAGACGACCGCCCGTATGAGGTGAAGATGCGCGAGCAACTCGCGCTGATCGCTGGCGATCAACTGCTGGCGTCGGCGTACGGAGACCTGCTGCGCAACGCCGTCGACGACCGGCTCACGATTAAGGATGTTACGGCGAAGTTGTCCGACGCCGACAAGACGCTCGTGCCGGAGGTAGAGCCCACGGCTGATGCGCTGCTGGAACGGATCAGTGCGCTCGCCAATGGCCTGGAGCGATTGCAGCGCGATCTGCCCACGGATGCTCTGTCGCAACTCGAGTCACGCGTGGACTCGGTGCAGGCCGAGCCGGAGCAGGCGCCCGACCGTGAGCGTCGTCTCACGCTGCTCACGCGACAGTTGTCCTCGTTGCAGGAGCTTGTCGCGCGTCGTGAAACGATGCAGCGTCAACTCGAGAGCGCGTCGATGGCGCTGCGCTCGTTGCGTCTCGACATCGTGAAGCTCCGCACAATGGGCGTCGGGGCGGCGATCAGCGATGTCACGAACGCGACGCAGGAAGCGCGCGCATTGTCGAAAGACTTGGGATACGTGATCAGCGCGGCGGACGAGCTGCGGAAACTCTGAACTGCCCAGTGGTCAGTGGTCTGAGCACTGGCGTCAGACTGCTTATAGTGTTCAGAATTGAGCAACTATAGTCCGCAGTCGCGAGGCGTTTGGTTCAGTTTGGATTGGCGCGATGCTACTAACGGCACTCCATCAAACGCCTCGGCACTGTGCACTGTCGTTGCTGAATTCTGACCGCTATACAAAGGCTGACGCCAGAATTCTGACCGTCTGCGTACTCAGTACTCTCTCTCTTCGAATTCCGAGACGAGTGTTGCGTGCCCGTACCGCGTGGCTGCGTCGACGCCTCTGTCGCACGCCGCGCGTGCCGCGTCCTGTTTGCCGAGTGCGTGCAGCGTATCGGCGTAGCGCAGCCAGCCATTGCCTTCGTCATCGTGTAGCGCGAGATACGCGGCCAGCTCTCGTTCGGCTTCGTCCAGCAGGCCAGCTTTGAGGAGCTCGTTGGCGAGACCGAAGCGGGCGAGCGGATTGGTCGGCTGCTTGGCCGCCATGGTGCGCATTGTGGCGAGGCGATCGGTCATGAGAAACGGGCGGGTGGGAGGGGCGTGGCACGGAGCACTCTCTATGACAATGCAGGAAGTCAGGAGTTCCGCTACCAGGGCATCCAGTGTGACGACCAAAGCGGGGGGTGCCGATTGGCACCCCCCGCTTGGTCGCGCATCCTGCGACGTCGGTTAGAAACCGCCGCGACGACCCTGCGGCATGGCGGCGACGTTCTCGTCGAACTTCTTCTTCTGTTCGTCGGTTAACCCGGCCTTGAGCGCGTCGTTGCGCTCGGTGTTCATCTTCTGCATGGACTCGCGCATGGCGGCCATATCGCCACCGCCACTGCGGGCGGCGGCCATCGATTCCTGCTGCTTGGCGGCGGCCTGCGTCATGATGGTGTCGATCTTCGCCGACTGGGCCGCCGTGAGCGTGATGTCCTTGAACAGCTGTTCCTTCTGGCGAGTCATGCGCTCGGCGGGCGACATCTGCTCGCCACCACGACCGCCGCCGCCCTGGGCGTACGCCGGCACAGCGATCGCGAGGACAGCCGCAGCCACGAACATGCGGAGGGTGTTCTTCATAAAAAGGGGTCTCGGTGGGTCGTTCGGCACGGTCTACGGCGCAGGCGCGTCGCTGACGTCCCTCACCATATAGACGGATAAGGGCGCAGAAGCGTTAAGGCGGTGGTAATAAATGCCCGAAACCGTGTCGAAAACGATGCCGTTCGTCCCATCCCCTCTGGCGGAACCTCGGTTGCGGCGTACAATTGCATAATTGTGACGCTTCCGCCCTCGATCTCGCCGATACCCGTGCCTGACTCGCCGCCGGTCTCTCCGGACGTGCGCCTCTCGCCGTCTCCGACCATGTCGGCGCCACCGCCGCCGCCGGGACCCGTGACGGTCCCCATGAGTCGGCTGCTCCGCACGGCGTCAGCGTCGGTGCAGTTCCGCGCCACCAAGGCCTTTTGGCCGAAGGCTGCCGCGGAGCCGGGCTGGGCCACCGTTCCCTACGCCAGCCGACAGGGATTGCACCTGCTGCTGATGCAGGACGGGGACGGCCAGTGGCCTGGTGGCATGCTCACGGTGCCAGCGGGGCTGTCGCTCCAGGGCGTCGGTACGATTCCGGCCTACCGTCGGCTGCTGGAGCTTGGATGGGACCCGGAGAGCCCCGCGCTCAGCGCGACCAAGCGGTTGTTGTTCCGGCTGCTCGCGGAAGACGATGACCCGTCGTTCCTGGCCGAGATGATGCCTGCGGAGTGGGACGAGGATCTGATCAAGCGCGGGCGGTTGTTGCTGCGCGAAGCGGCGGCGGCGGCACTGGCGCAGGCCGGATATGAGAGCGACCCGCGGCTCCGCGGCGCTGCCCGTCGGATGGTCGAGCGGGTGATGCCGTTCCTCAAGTCGCCGTTGGCGCAGAAGCCGTGGATTCGCTTGGGGAACCAGCACGTGCTAGCGGCCGACGTGATGGCGCCGTCGTTTCACCTGCTGGTCATGCTGGGCTACATGCCCCATTTCCGCAGCGAGCACTACGAGTTCATGGACCGGCTCTTTCCCTATCTGTCGCAGCCGTGGCCGCGCCAGCAGCCGGTGCAGCAGGTTGGTCCACATCTCCTCGAGCAGCCGCATCTGGTGCTGGGGGATCTGTTGCCGACCCGCAATGCGATGGATGCCGATATGGCCTCGTCGCTGGCCTGGCTCGAGGTGATGGCACGGATCGGCTATCTGAAGAAGCACGATGGCTGGGGCAAGCTGCTCGATCGGCTCCTCGACGACCGTGACCGCAAGCATGTGTGGACCCCGCCGCGCTCCGTCGTGATGCCGGAACGCGTGCCCGTCTGGTCGTGGCCGCTGCTTCCGCTCTCCGATCCGACCTTCGGCGAACCCACCAATTCGGCCTTTTCCGCCGACGTCACCTTCCGGCTCGCCCTGATCGCCCAGCTTTGCGGTCGAGAGATCGAGCTGGCCTAGGCTTCCCGATGGGCCTGACCGATTAGCTTTCGGTCAACACATGACTGCAATCGACCCTGACACGCTGATCGACGATACAACGTTCGCCGATCTGGGCCTCGCCCAACCCTTGCTCGCCGCGCTTTCCGATGCCGGCTATGAGCGTCCCACGCCTATTCAGCGCGATGCGATTCCGCTTGCGCTAAAAGGTCGCGACCTGATCGGGCTCGCCCAGACGGGCACCGGCAAGACGGCCAGCTTCACGCTGCCGATGGTGCATCGACTGTTGGGCGGGCCGCGCCGGACGCGCGTCCTCGTCCTCACGCCCACGCGTGAGCTCTGTCTCCAGGTGGAGGAGAGCGTCCGCAAGTATTCCAAGTATGCGCCCGTCGACGTCATCCCGGTGTTCGGCGGTGTCGGCTACGAACCGCAGGAACGCGCGCTGCGCGCCGGGGTCGACGTGGTGGTCGCTACACCGGGCCGTCTCCTCGACCATCTCGAAAAACGGAACGTCGACTTCTCGTATCTCGAGACGTTGGTGCTCGACGAAGCGGACCGCATGCTCGACATGGGCTTCGCGCCGCAGCTCAATCGCATCGTCGAACAAGTCCCGCGCTACCGGCAGACGTTGCTGTTCAGTGCTACGATGCCGCCCGAAGTCGAGGCGCTCGCGCGCAAGTATCTGCGCAAGCCCGTCGTGGTGCAGGTCGGTCGGCGCTCGTCGGCGGCGACCACGGTGACGCACGCGGTATACCCGGTGCCGCGTCACCTCAAGAATGACCTGCTCGTGCATCTGCTCACAAAGAAGGCCCATGATTCGGTGCTCGTGTTCACGCGGACCAAGAGCGGCGCCGATCGCGTCGTGCAGGATCTTGAGAAGGCCGGCGTGAAGGCGGGTGCTATGCACGCCGACAAGTCGCAGCGCGAGCGCATGGCGGCGCTCGAGGACTTCAAGTCCGGCAAGCTGCGGGTGCTGGTGGCGACGGACATTGCGCAGCGCGGTCTCGATATCTCCGGTATCACGCACGTGATCAACTACGACGTGCCGCAACAGCCGGAAGACTACGTGCACCGGATCGGCCGCACGGGTCGAGCCGCCAGCACGGGCGACGCGTATACGTTCATGGCGGCCGAAGACATCGGGATGGTGCGCACGATCGAGCGTACCATCGGACAGGAAATTCCGCGCGTCAGCGTGCCGGGGTTCGACTTCGGCACCTGAGCGTCGAGCTGCTCGTCGATGCTATCGGCGTTGCACGCGCCCGAGACGCGACACCGTAATGGTGTCGGCTCGGGCGCTTCGTGTGAGGGTGAGCCGCAGATTGGCCGCACCCACGCCAAGTCCCGACGGTGCGTAGCTGAGCGAATCGCGCGTGGCCGCGAGCGTGAGTCCGCTGCCGTGGAAGTCGCCGACGGCAATCGTGTCAGGGCCCACATGCACCACGACGCGCGTGCCTGCCACATCGAAGCGGACGGCGGTGCGGTCACCGGTCGCGATCGCATGATCGCGCGCCAGCGCGAGCAGGTCGACGGTTTCCTGGGCCGCCATCGCGACATCGAGCGCGGCAAACAACGCGCTGCCGGACGTCATCGTCAGCGCGGCCAGTGCGCCCATCAGCACGAGCAGCCACAGCAGTTCGATCAGGGTCGCGCCACGTCGGCGACCGCGCAGGCGACCGCGCAGGCGACCGCGCAGGGGCGTGGTCCGGTGCGAACGTGGCATCGAGGACGGGAGCAAAGGGTGTCGTGGAGGGGGCGTGGCGACTCTATCGGGAGAGATCTCGTCGCTCGCCGCGTTGGATCACACGATCAGTCCGAGGTCGCTGAAGGGTGTCATCCGAACTCCGCCGTCATCATCCTTGCCACGCCGTCCAGTTGGCTCCGTGGCGTTCCCTATGCCATGAAGGCGTGACGACGCGATAGATTACCGCCACCACTCCTAACCACTCGATCCATCTCTTCTGTTATGCGGATTGCGATTTCCACCGGCGGCGGCGACGCCCCGGGACTCAACGCCGTCATTCGGGCGGCGGTGCTCTGCGCCCGTACCCGCGGCTGGGACGTGCTTGGGATCAAGCGCGGCTATGCTGGGCTCCTTGGCGAGGACGAAATCGTCCCACTCACCGAGGACAGCGTCAGGGGCATCGCCAGTCAAGGCGGCACGATCATCAAGACGACCAATCGTGGCAGCCCGTTCGCGTATCCCATGCTCCAGCCCGATGGCACGTGGAAGAACGTCGATCGCTCTGACGAGCTCGTGGAAAATGCCCGCAATCTCGGCATCGAAGCGATCATCTCGATCGGCGGCGACGGCTCGCTAAAGATTGCGTCGCAACTGGCTGCCAAAGGCATGCGGGTGATCAGTGTCCCCAAGACGATCGACAATGACGTCCCTGGCACCGTGACCACGTTCGGCTTCGACACCGCCGTCAACACGGCCATGGAAGCGATCGACAAATTGCACACGACGGCCGAGTCGCACGATCGCGTGATGGTGCTGGAAGTCATGGGGCGCGATGCCGGCTTCATTGCGTTGCATGCCGGTGTCGCGGGTACGGCCGACGTCATTCTGATTCCCGAAATCGAATGGGAGATGCAGAAGGTCTGTGAGAAGATCATGGATCGCGATGCGGCCGGCCGTCGCTTCAGTATCGTGGTGGTGGCCGAAGGATCGAAGCCCAAGGGCGGGATGGAGTCGATCATCGGCGAGTCGTTACCCGGACAGGATCGCCGTTTGGGCGGTATCGCCGAACGGATGGGCGACGACATTCAGCGCATCACCGGCAAGGAAACCCGCTTCATGGTGCTGGGACACCTGCAGCGCGGCGGATCACCCACGGGCTATGACCGGCTGCTGGCCACGCGCTTCGGTGCGGCGGCCGTGCAGGCCGTGGCCGACAAGCGCTGGGGACACATGGTGGCGTTGCAGTCGCCGCACCTCGTCACCATTCCCATCGACGAGGTGCTCAAGGAAACGAAGCGCGTCGACCCCGCGCACGACGTGGTCCAAGCCGCGCGGATGATGGGGATCTCGTTCGGGGATTAACGGCGAAGTCCGGGAACGGGGGTACGGGGTAGGGCGTACACGACCCCGTATCCAATCTGTTATTTCGACCGCCTGTGTCCTTTGTGACGGACGCGGTCTGTGACCCAGTGAACCCTCCCCCTGTCCGTAGGGTACCGTGGTGCCGATACTTACACCGCAGCAGTGCGCCAGCCGACGGACGGGTCCGTCTTGGCATGGACTCTGCCCTCGAACGCGTTCGGGACGTCCGTATGCTCTCCGTGGTGGACGGCGCGCGACGTTCTGCAGGAGAAAGGCATGTTCCCGATGAAGTGGCGAATCCTTGCGACGACAGCCGTGCTGAGCCTTTCGCTCAGTGCGGGGCGCGCCTACGCGCAGGGTCGAAGCGAGAAGAACGAGAAGAACGACATTCCGAAAGACTATCGTCCGCCCGCCGGTATGTGCCGCGTGTGGGTGGACGGGGTACCGGCCGCGCAGCAGCCGGCCCCAACCGATTGCGCCAGCGCGGTGCGTAACAAGCCCGCCAACGGCCGTGTGATCTACGGTGACGACCCGGCGAAGGGGAAGAAGCCAGACGTGCCGATCAAGGGCTTCGCCAAGCCAACGGACAAGAAGGGCGCCCCGCTGATTCCGCCCGCTTTGTCGTATCCGGGCGGAGCGGTGTAATCGCCCGCAGGCGCAGTAGATTTCGTGGGTGCGCACTCCACGTGATCGTTACCTCCCCCCCGACCGCGACGCCTTTGTTGCGGCCAAACCGCCCACTGGGCGCGTCATCGTCATCGCGCCGACGCGCGCGGCGTGCGAGACGATCGAACTTGCGGTCGGCCTGCACCTCGACACGTTCCTCGAACGCACACGCGGCGACGATCTGCGACGCCTCGCGTCGAGTGGACAGGGCTTCGGCATCGTAGCGGGCACGGGTACCGGCAAGACCCTGGCGATTCGTCCCATCGCCGAAACGATTCTCGGGACGACCGAGCTGAAGGCCGGTGTCGTGAACCGGGAGCGTGAAGCGACGCCGGAGACGCCGTCGTGGAACGTCGTGGTCATCACGACCGGCATCGCCCGACGCTGGTTTCAGGACGGCGACATTCAGCCGTCGGACACGCTGGTCGTCGATGAGATCCACCAGACGAGCGCGGAGCTCGAACTGTGTCTCGCGCTCGGCAAGCGCGTGGGGTGTCGCTTCATCTGGTTGTCGGCCACGGTCGATCCCACGTTCTATGCGCGCTATCTCGACAGCGCCGATGTGCTGCAGGTGTCGGCGTTCGATGCGACCAAGGCCGCGAAGGTCGAAGTCGAGCGCAAGCAGCCACTGAATTTTCTCGACGACAAGTTCCTGCAGAAAGTGTCACGCTCGGAGCGCGGGGTTGCGATTTTCCTGCCCACGCGCGCGTCGGTTGAAGAAGCGGCGGAGTGGGTACGGCTGCGCTATCCGCGTATCACGGCCGCGCACTATCATGGCGGCGAGCCGATTCGCGTGATTCGTCCCTTCCTCGAGGGCGTGGTGCCGAAGCCGTTCTTTCTCGCAATGACGGCGGCCGGGCAGAGTGCGTTGAATGTGCCGGGGCTCGACACCGTCATCATCGACGATACGCGCTTCACCAACGTGATCGACCGCGGACGCAACGTGCTCACACGCGTGCATCTGGGCTCGAACGAGATTCTGCAGATGGCGGGGCGCGTGCACGGCCGCGTCGAGCATGGCCGTGTGTTCATTCTCAGCGATCGTGACATTCGCTTCGAATCACTGAAACCCACGGCGCCCGACTTTCAGTTGGCAGGCGAATCCGAGCGCGTCGCGCTCACCTGCGCTGATCTGGGCGTGCAGGCGGATGCGCTCGATCTGCCGGTGCCCCTCGACCGCGTGGCGTATCGCAAGGCGATCGCGCATCTCGAATCGCGTGGCCTTATCGAGCATGGCCGACTGACCACGTACGGGAAGGCCGTGGAAGCGTTGCCGGTGGAGCGGGCATGGGGTGAGCTCATCGTGAACGGCGATGACGAACTGCTGCCGATGCTGGCGGTCATGAGCGGGATCGATTCGCTGCATCGGATGACGCGCGAAGGGCGTGACCTGGAAGGGTTAGTGGTGCGCGGCAGCGATCATCTCACCGCGTACAACGTGTACGCCGATGGCTTCCGTGCCGCCGGCTACATCGGGGAGGTGTATGGGCTGTCGCGGCATATGTTCGACGCCGAGCGTATCGCGCACTGGGCGGAGCAGCGCGGGGTGCTGGTAAAGTCTCTCGAAGATGCGGCGCTCGCGATGGCCAGCGTGTACCGCTCGGTGGGCGTGCCGTTGCCGATCACGCTCCCGCTGGCGCGCCCTGAGCTGCACAAGCGCTTCTGTGATCTACTGGCCCGCTTTATGCCGTTCGATCTCGTGATCGAGGAGCAGACGCCCGAGGGTCACGAAGCGCGTGTCTCGAAAACCAGCGTGTGCGGCAGTTGGGGCGCGGTGGCGGGATCGTTGCGCTACTTCGCCGATCGGTTCGGCGTCCCGCGGGCGAGCATCGAAGGCACGCAGCTGTCGATCGACGTGATCAAACAGTACGCGCAGCGTCATCCGCCGGAGTTGGCCTTCGATTCTGAGCGGAAGCAGTCGCCGGTCCTGTTGCGTCGACGGCTCACGTACTTTGGGTTCGAGCTCGCTCGCGAGAGCGAAGGCCTCGACGAATTTCCGCCGGAGCACGCACCGGCGGCGCGGCATCTGCTGGCCGACGCGGCGGCGCGCAACGCCTTGCGGCACGCGTCGGTGCGGCGCAATCAGCCCGTCGTCGAAGAGATCCGTGAAGTGTGGCGTCGCTTGGGCGGGCGCACGCCGCGTCTCGGGCAGGCGGAGCTTACGGCGTGGTACGAAGCGCAGATGGGGGCGGCCACGAACTGGGAGACGATCCGGAACAGCCCGATGCTGCTCGATCGACGGGATTTTGCCAGCCACGAACAGGTGGCCGAGGCGCGCGCGATGCCGGGCGCGGTCGAGATTCGCGATCGCACGGTGCTAATGGACTACGACGTGGAGGAGCACGACGGGCGTCTGGTGCCGGTGGTGCGGCTGCGGGTGCCGGAGAAGCTGGCACGCACGATGGTACAGGAGGAGGTGCCCTCGCTCGACCGCCCGGTGCGCTTTGTCGTTCCGCGCGGACAGCGCGGATCAGTACGGGCCGATACACTCGACGATCTGCAGCACAAGCTCGACCTGCCGTTCACGGACGACGAGCGCGCGCGCAGCGCCGACGCCAAGGAGACGCAGCAGGGCGGCGATCGGGCGGGGCCGTCCCGAAAGGGTGCCGATCGCGGACGTGGCGGCGACCGCAGTGGCGGATCACGTGGCCCAGGCGGCCACCGTCACCCCGGGAAGGGGCGACGTCGACGCTGACCGTTGGCCTTACGCGAACTCGTCCCGCGACAGCGATAGGTGTGGCAGCACCGGCGTGGAATACTTCACGAAGTCCTCGACCGCGTTCGCCGGCAGGGAGCGGCTGTACAGGTAGCCCTGCCCGAAATCGCAGCCGACCGAATGCAGGAACTGATGCTGAAACGGCTCTTCAATGCCTTCCGCGACGACCTCGATGTTCATGGACTTGGCGAGCACGATGATCGTCCGGACAAAGGTGGCCGCGCGTTCGCCTTCGGCGATGCGGGACACGAAGGACCGATCGATCTTCAGTTCGTCCACTGGGAAGTAATTCAGGTGGCTCAGCGACGAGTAGCCGATGCCGAAGTCGTCGATCCCCAGCTTGACGCCAAGCGACTTGAGCGCCGTCAGTTTCGCCAACGCGAGTTCCGGCGTGCGCATCACGTTGCTCTCGGTGATCTCGAGAATCAGGCGACGTGGGTCCAGCCCGGAGGCTTGGAGCGCGGCGTGGACGTCCTCGATCAGCGTGTCGCTATCGAGCTGCTTGGCGGCCACGTTTACGCTGATCGATGGCGGTTCGGGCGCGTAGTGCGTCCACCGTGCCGCCTGCATGCAGGCTTCCATCAGCACCCATCGTCCGATCGGCACGATCAAGCCCGTCTCTTCGGCCATTGGCATGAACACATCGGGTACGACATGGCCGCGCGTGGGGTGCAGCCAGCGGATCAAGGCTTCAAAGCCTTTCACGCACCCGTTATCGATGCGCATGAGCGGCTGGAACTCGAGGAAGAGCTCGTGGTGCTCCACGCCCATGCGCAGGTCGGACTCGAGTTCGAGCCACTCCATGGCGTCGCGGTGCATCGAGCGATCGAATCGGCGCACACAGGCCTTGCCGGACGCCTTCGCGACGTACATCGCGGTGTCGGCATTCCGCAGCACGGCTTCCTCGTCGTCGTCGGGGTCGGCAATGGCAATGCCGATGCTGACGCCGACGACCACTTCCCGTCCACTGATGCGCATGGGCATGTTCAGCAACGTGAGCAGGCGCTCAGCGAGCACATCGGGATCCTCGCCCATTTCGATCGATTCGATGACGACGCAGAATTCGTCGTCGCCAATCCGCGCAACGGTTTCACCGGTCCGTACGGCGCCGCTAATGCGACGTCCCACGATTTGCAGCAGTTCGTCGCCGGCGGCATGGCCAAGCGAGTCGTTCACACGCTTGAATCCGTCAAGGTCGAGCAGGAGCACGGCCACGCGACCGTCGCCAAGGTTGCGTCGGGCGAGGGCGTGATGGAGGCGGTCCCGGAAGAGCACGCGATTGGCCAGACCGGTGAGGTCGTCCTGGAACGCCTGCTTGAGCAGCTGGCCCTCCATGTGCTTCCGCTCCGTGATGTCCTGAATCATGCCGATCATGCGCGTTTCGCCTCCGAGGGTGACGCGGGAGACGGTGAGCTGTCCCCACACGATGTGCCCCTCCTTGTGGAAGAAGCGGCGCTCGATGGTGGCGGAGTCGCGTTGGCCGGCACGGAGCTCGCGGTCGAGTTGGCGGCCGGCGTCCACGTCTTCGTCGGGCGAGAGTGACTCTGCCGTTCGGCCAACGACTTCCGCCGGCGAGAAGCCAAGGAGTTCTTGTAAGGCTGGGTTGGCCTCGAGAATGACGCCGTCGAACGACAGCACGTGAATCGCGATGCCGGCGTAGTCGAAGAACGCCCGAAAATGGGCCTCGCTTTCGGTACGGGCACGGATCGACACGTGCTCCACCGTGACATCGCGCACATGCACGATTACCGCTTCCTGCTCCTGCAGCACGACGGCGTGGAACATGATCTCGCCTTTGAGCACGCGTCCGTCGCGCGTCTGCATCATCGCCTCGATCGGCCCGCCCGCCCCGGGGAGCGGGACGTTCGGGGCGAGCATCAGCGAGAGCCAGCACGCCTCGTTGCCGGAGAGCTTGAGGCTCTCGAGGGGTTGACGGAGCGCGTCCTGTTCGGTGTGCCCGAAGGTCGTCTCGGCGGCGCGGTTCCAAGCGATAATGCAGCGGTCGTCGCGGGTCACGGCGAACATCGCCATCGGGCTCTCGGCAAAGAGCAACCGATCCCGTTGTTCACTTTGCTGCATGCGCTCGAAGCGCAGCTCGAGTTCGCGCGACAGCTCCTGCCTCGCGACCGCACTCAGCTCGCGCTCGCGGTCGACCTCGTCGAGTAGCGCACTGACCGACTGGAGGATCGGCTGCATCGTCTCCGGCACCCCGTCGATCCCATGTCGTCGGAGCTCGCGCAGCAGGTGCGGGTGCATCATGTGCACTCCAACACTCTTGTCACGGTCATCGTGAGCGATGTGCGTACGCGAATGGCAGGAGTCCTGAGGCGCCAGCCGCGTCGTTCGCCTCGGAGTGTGGCGACCTCGTCGTGGCCTATGAGTTCAACGACACCGTTCGGTGGTACGACTCGACGCGCGTCACTGAAAACCCACGCGCGAGATAGTTCGGTAATGCCGCCGGAGCGTCAAGCGAACAGGTATGCAGCCACACCCGCACGGCGCCCCACGCAAAGGCCGTCTGCACGGCTTTCGAGACGAGCCATCCGCCGAGACGTTGCCCAAGGACTCGTTGATCCAGGCCGATGTACGCGATCTCGATCGACCCATCGCTGTGTCGTTCCAACTCGAGAAAGCCGACGTCGTCGGTCCATACTTGACCGAGCTCGGCCTTTACACGATAGACTCGGACTTCGGGTCGCTCAAGATGAGCGGCCATCGCCCTTTGGTCCCATGCATCGCGGTCGTGCCAATGCCATGGCGCGCCGATTTGCCGATACAGCGCCCGCCAGGTGTCGACTGTGCAGGGGTCGATCCGCTGGAGCGTTGCCGACACGCTGGGCGGCTGCCCTGGCACCAGCTGCGTGAGGGACGATATCTCGAGATAGGTGCGCGTCACCTCACTGTGGGTTGACGCGGGCTCGGCTTGCCCCGCACTCGGACTAGTCGGTCCGAATTTTTCGGGATTTTTGCGATCGGATTCGCTCATGGGATGAATTCGCAAGTTCTGTAAGTCTTTGTCAAGTAGGTATTTAAGACTACTCTAATGGCGAGGCTTGTGTATTGGACCGTACGGTCCTAATTTTACGACATCATGTCAGACCGCCGAACACAAATTCTGGACGCTGCCGCGACGTTGATCTCCGAGCGAGGGTTCACCTCGACTTCGGTGGACGACGTCATCAAAGGCGCAAAACTGAGTGGCAAAAGCCACTTTTATCACTACTTCAAGTCGAAAGAAGAGCTCGGCTACGAAGTGCTCAATCGGCAGTTCGAGCGATTCGCCGAGCGCGGTCTCGCTATTCTCCGCGAGCCAATGATCGACCCACTTGAGCGGCTGAACCTGTTCATTGACGCGGTGGTGGCCCTGCAGTCCGAGAGCGGTGGCCGCCGTGGCTCGCCCTTCGGCAATCTGGCGGCCGAGCTGGCCGATGCCCACGAAGGGTTCCGGGTTCGGATCGAAGCCGTGTTTGAACGCTGGGCCAGCCAGATCCGATCGCTGCTGTGGGAAGCCCGTCCGCAGCTGCATGACGACGTCGACGCCGTCCGGTTGTCCCGCTTCATCATCGCCGCGCTGGAAGGCGCCGTGCTGATGACGCGCGTCAAGCGCGACCTCTCGGTGCTCGAAGGCATCGCCGCCGATCTAAAGCGGTTCATCGCGATGCATGTGCGCGACAGTGCCGCGATGCAGCTGCACCGCAATGTCGAGGACGCAGGATCCCTACCGCACGGCATCGCGAGACACCTGTCGGTTTCTTCGGTGGCAGTATGACGGTGACTGCTGCGCACGGCGCAGACCTACTGAGGGCAGGATCATGGTGAGTATGGACAACGAGGTCGTGTCGCTGGCAACCGTTCCGAGTGACGCGGTCGATCGGAGCGGTGATCGCGTGGCCCGTCGTGCGCAGTTCGAGCGCGAAGCGCTGGTGCATCTCGATGCGCTGTACTCGTTCGCACTGAAGCTGGCGCGCTCACGCGACGACGCCGAGGATCTGGTGTCGGACACCCTGCTGCGTGCGATCGAGCGGTGGGAGCAGTACCATCTCGGGACGAACATTCGCGCGTGGCTGTTCACGATTCTGTATCACGTGTTCGTGAGCCGGAAACGGCGGATCGACGCGCGCGAAGTGCAGCAGCCGGAAGACACCGAGGGCTGGGCGCTGTTCGAGGCGGTCGGCGAGGCGGATCCCGAAGGTCGCTTTTACGACTCGTTCCTGGATGACGAGATCACGCGCGCGATCCGGACGCTGCCCGAGGAGTATCGGGCGGCCGTCGTGTTGAGCGATCTGCAAGGCCTTCGCTACGCCGAGATTGCCACGGCGCTCGGCGTACCCGAAGGCACGGTGAAGTCGCGCTTGTTCCGGGGACGTCGCCTGCTGCAGCGGAAGCTGGCCAACTACGCCGTTGAAATGGGCTATCTGAAGGAGTCGGTCGTGCGCGCCGTGGTGACGCCCAGCGTGACGGCCGTCGTCGGCGCGTAAAGGCGCCGACGGAGGGGTTTAGCTCACCGACGCGGCACCGTGCGGGCTCGATGACGGGCGGCTTTGGCGCGATTGCCACAGGTGCCCATATCGCACCAGCGTCGCAGTCCGTTCTTGGTGGCGTCGAGAAACACGCGATGGCATCGCGGATCGGCACAGCGGCGCACGCGCAACAGCTCCACCGCCACGAGTGAGTCGGCCGCCGACTCGACGATCGGAATCATCAGACCGGCGAACGCATCGCCCGTGGGCACAAACGTCCGTGTGTACCCACCCTCTTCGCGCGGATCGAGGCGACGCGTGCCCGCGCTCCGGCCGAGCACGCGGTTGATTTCCAGCACGGCATCGTCGCGCACCCGCTCGGTGCCATGCCCCTTTTCGGCCAGCACGCGAAGCGCGGCGCGCACCCGTCGGGCATCGACCAGCGTGGCCGCGGCGGCCGCCGGCTGCAGCACCACTCGTCGGCGAATGCCGGCGGCGCGCTCGTCGTCGACCGCTCCGTGCTCCTGAAACCAGGACAGGAGCGCGTCGAAGTCGCGCAACAAGTCGCCCCCGGGCGATTGCGCGGCGGCGTCGGTGTTGACGAAGTCGAGCCAGAGTCTCGTGCGAGAGGGCACGGGCGTGGGTAGGCGATCGCGCGAGTCGGCCCGTCTCGTGCCGGAGAGGCGGACGGGCATATCGTGCGTCAGAGGAGCTAGGTTACTTGCCTACGTGGCTGCGAGCAAGCACCGCGCCTCGACCTCGGCTTTTTTCACAGCGATTCGATTGACTATGAGCTTTCCGTTCGCGCGCGTTGCTGTCGGTTCGCGCAATCCCGTGAAACTCGCCGCCGTGCGCGCCGTCCTCGAGCGCGTCCAGCCCTCCCTGCACCTCGAGGGTGTTGAGGTCGAGAGCGGCGTGCCCGAGCAGCCGGTGGGCGATGAGCAAACACAGCGCGGGGCTCGGAATCGTGCCATCGCCGCGCTCAGGGTGACCGGCGCTGAGCTGGCGGTGGGCCTCGAGGGCGGCGTCGTGGTGCTCGACGACGGCCGGATGCGCAGTTGCGCGTGGGCCGTCGTGGTCGATCGCAATGGCCGGGAGGGCATGGGCGGTTCGCTGTCGATGCCGCTTCCGGAGCTCGTCGCGGCGCGTATCCGTGCCGGCGAGGAGCTGGGTCACGCGATGGACGCGATTGCCAACGTGGTGGGGACGAAGCATGGCCGCGGTGCCGTCGGTATCCTCACGGCCGGGCTGATCGACCGGCAGGGGGCCTACGAGCCGATGGTTGCCTACGCTTTGGCGCCGTGGTTGGCGCCAGCGTTCTTCGCGCCGGCCGAGGTCGTTGACGTTCAGGACGGTCGGTAAACCAGCACCGGGGTGTGCGTGTGGCGAATCACTTCGTCGATCACGCTTCCCGGTGCCATTGGCTTGAGCCCGGCGGCTGTGGCGAGGGCTACGGCGACGGGGGCGGCGCGACCGCTCAGCGCGACCGCTCAGCGCGGAGCCGTCAAACGGTACGAGCATGGTCTTGTACATTGCAAGAAGATGTACGCCCGAGCGCCTTTCGGCTGTAGGGAATCTCCCCACCGGTTGTCACCGTTTTGCTTCGGATCTCATGACGGCACCGCGTCCCTTTGTTACGCATGAGCGCGTCCGCTGGGCGGATGTGGATCTCGTGTCGATCATGCGCTTTAGCGCTTTCACGCGCCTCATCGAGATCGCGGAGCAGGAGCTCTTGCGGGCGGCGGGCTTGCCCTATGCCGAGCTGTTCGACAATCCGCGCCTTTGGATGCCGCGGCGCCGCCTCGAAATCGACTACTTCACACCGGCCCGCCTCGACGACGAACTGGCGCTCGTCACGTATGTGTCGCGGATGGGGGAGACGTCGCTCACGCTGCAGGTGGACGTCCGTGACGCCACCCGCCACACCCTGGTCGCGGCCGCGACCATGGTGGTTGTGTGCGTGACGGTGGCGGGGTTTACGAAGCGCCCGTTACCACGGAGCACCCGCGAATCGCTGGCGCCGTTTGTGATGACGGTGGACGAGGCCCGGGCCGGCGCGCCCGAAATCCGCTAGATTCCCGATATGTCAGACCTGACGTACGTACGCAAAGGCTTCGGCCTGAAGGCCGAGGTACAAGACACCCTCGCGGCCGACTATACCGGTCAGCTGGTGGACATGCTGCGCGCGCGTGATTACACGCTGCATGCGGGCCAAACCACCGTGCGCCTCGCCAAGGAATTCGGTTTCTGTTACGGCGTCGAGCGCGCGGTCGACTACGCGTATCAGACGCGCCGGAAGTTTCCCGACAAGCGCATTTTTCTGGCGGGCGAAATCATCCACAATCCTCATGTCAACGCGAAGTTGCGCGAGATGGGTGTGATGTTTCTGGCGGCGAGCGGCAAAGGATTCGATTACACGTCGGTGGAGCCGGCCGATGTGGTCATCCTGCCCGCGTTTGGCGTCACGATTCAGGATTTCCAGACGCTGCGCGAACGCGGGTGCGTGGTCGTCGACACCACCTGCGGATCGGTGCTGAATGTGTGGAAGCGTGTCGAGGTGTATGCGCGCGACGGCTTCACCTCGCTGATTCACGGCAAATTCTACCACGAAGAAACGCGCGCGACGGCGTCGCAGGTGGAGAAGTATCCTGGCGGGCAGTACATCGTGGTGCGCAACATGCTGGAAGCGGATCTGGTGATGGACTACCTCGAAGCCAAGGCGGGCAAGCCGACGCCGCGCCCACCGTTAAGTCGGGCGGCATTCCTCGACACGTTCGCGAAGGCCGCGTCGGATCACTTCGATCCCGATCTGCATCTCGATCGCATCGGCGTCGCCAACCAGACCACGATGCTGGCGCGCGAATCGCTGGCGATCGGTGCGGCGGTGGGTGATGCGATGGCGCGCGCCCATGGCGATGCGCATCGCTCGGAACACTTTCGCACCTTCGATACCATCTGTAGTGCGACGCAGGATCGGCAGGACGCGGTGGTCGAACTGCTGGCCGAGCCGCTCGACCTCATGGTGGTCGTGGGCGGCTACAACTCCAGCAACACGATTTCGTTGGCGGCCCTCTGCGCCGAGCAAGTCACGACGTACCACATTGCCGATCCTGACGAAATCGATGTCGAGGGCAATGCGGTGCGCATCCGACGCGTGGGCCCGCATCATCATGAAGACGAAGTGACGAACTGGCTGCCCACCACCGGGCCGTTGCGCGTCGGCATTACGGCGGGCGCCAGCACGCCAAACAACAAGATCGGCCAGGCCGTGGCGCGTGTCTTCGCCATTCGCGGCGAGCACGTCGATACGACCGTCTAAGGGCGTCGCGCCCTTCACGTAATTGGTGCTGCAGGAGTGGTGGGGCTTGGTGGGCCACATCAAGGTGCTCAATTCCCCGATTCCCTTCCACGAAGCCTATTGCGATGCACGAGCCCGTTACCCCGCGCACTGCTGACGTGATGTCGCGTGTGCGCCTCGATGGTAAAGTCGCGATCGTCACCGGCGGTGTGTGTATGGTCGATGGCGGGTACCTCACATGAGGCACGCGGGAACCGCGCCGACTACGGCCGAACTGGAGGCGTTGCTCGCGACCGCCCGCACCTTCGTGCGCGAAGCGCTCGTGCCGCTCGAGTCACAACTGTTACACGGTGCCTGGGCCCAGAACGAACCTGTGCTCGAACAGCTCCGGCAGCAGGCCCGCGCCCTCGGTTTGTGGGCGCCGTTCCTGCCGGCCTCGCTCGGAGGCCGCGATCTCCCGCTCGACGCGTATGCGCGCCTGAGCGAAGTGCTCGGATGGACACCGTTCGGCCACTACGTCTGTAATTGTCAGGCGCCGGACGTCGGCAACATGGAGCTGCTGTTGCAGTTCGGGACGGACGAACAGAAAACGCAGTTTCTCGAGCCATTGGCGCGCGGCGAAATCCGCAGCTGCTTCGCGATGACGGAGCCGGAGCACGCCGGGTCGAATCCGGTGGTGATGTCCACGCGGGCCGAACGCGAGGGCAACGAGTTCGTGATCACCGGACACAAGTGGTTCACGAGCAGTGCCGATGGGGCATCGTTCGCCGTGGTGATGGCGGTGACCGATCCGGATGAAGCGCGCACGCACGTCCGTGCCAGTCAGATTCTGGTGCCACTGCCCGCGCCGGGATACACCCTGGTGCGCAACATCGCCGTTATGGGCGAGCGTGGCGGCGGCTGGGCGAGCCACGCCGAAGTGCGTTTCGATGCCGTGCGCGTGCCGGTCACGAACGTGCTCGGATTACAGGGGCACGGGTTCGCCTTGGCGCAGGAGCGCCTTGGACCGGGACGTATTCATCACTGTATGCGCTGGATCGGGATCTGCGAGCGCGCCTTCGACCTGATGTGTCGGCGCGCGGTGGAGCGCGAACTGGCGCCGGGCGACATGCTGGCCAACCGGCAGCAGGTGCAGTTCTGGATTGCGGATTCGCGCATCGAGATTCATGCGGCGCGACTGATGGTGATGGATGCTGCCACGCGCATGGCGCGGGACGGACAGCAGGCGGCCCGCGAAGAGATCGCGTACATCAAGGTGTTCGTGGCGAATACGCTGCAGCGGGTCCTCGATCGCGCCATTCAGGCGCACGGCGCGTTGGGGATGACCGACGATACGCCGCTGGCCTGGTGGTATCGGCACGAGCGGGCGGCACGCATTTATGACGGGGCCGACGAAGTGCATCGCACGGTGATCGCCCGTCGCGCCCTGAAACCATATTTGCCACCACGCGCGCCGAGTGAGTGATGGCGCGTGATTGACGGAACGATCGCGCTGCGTGAGGGCGAACAGGTTGATGCCGGCGCGCTGCTAGCGTGGCTTGCTCGGGCACTACCGGAGCTGGTGCCGGCGGGGGCTCGTCTGCTCATCCGGCAATTCCCCGCCGGGTTTTCGAATCTCACGTATCTGGTCACGATCGAGCGCGAGCACGAGCGCGAGCACGAGCGCGAGCACGAGCGCGAGCACGGCCGGCGCGCGCTGGTACTGCGTCGGCCACCGCGTGGCGTGAAGACGGGCGTGGCGCACGATATGGGTCGGGAGCACGGCATCCTGACCGCGCTGCATCCCAGCGGCGTGCCGGTGCCGAAGCCGCTGGCCCGATGCGATGACGCCGCGGTGATCGGTGCGCCGTTCTACCTCATGGAGCACGTTGACGGCGTGATCCTGCGTGGCACGCTCCCCGCGTCGTTCACCGAGAATGCGGCGGCCGTGCCGGGAACGCTCGCGGCGCTCTCGCAGACGTTTGTGCATACACTCGCGCAGTTGCATGCGGTCGATGTTGCAACAGAGCCGCTGGCCTCGTTGGGGCGCCCCGAGGGCTACGTACAACGGCAGGTGCAGGGATGGTCGAAGCGATGGATTGCCGCACGTACGGAGGAGGTGCCTGCGCTCGACGGGATGGCGGCGTGGCTCGAGGCGCATCGTCCGCCGGATCGCGCCGCGACGCTGGTGCACAACGACTTCAAGCTCGACAATCTCGTGCTCGAGCCCGATCTGTCACGGGTGCGCGCGATTCTCGACTGGGAGATGGCGACGATCGGGGATCCGCTCATGGATCTGGGGACCAGCCTCGCCTATTGGGTGGAAGCCGGTGACGCGCCGATCTTTCGCGCACTGGGACTCGGCATCACGGCGTTGCCCGGCAACATGACCCGCGCCGAGCTGGTGCAGGCGTACGGTGCGCACCGTGGCATCGACGTAAGCGATGCGCCGTTTTACTACACCTTCGGATTGTTCAAAGTGGCCGTGATCGCGCAGCAGATCTATGCGCGTCACGTGCAGGGGCTGACAAGCGATCCGCGCTTCGGGGTGTTGGGCGAGGTAGTAAAAGCGCTGGGGATGGCGGCGCAGCAGGCGGCGGAGCAGGGGAGGGTGTAACGCGCGCGTTCAAGCTCATGGCGCATGGCCATGGGCCATGGATTCTTCTACGCGTATACCTCGAAGATCCCGGCGGCTCCCATCCCGCCACCGATACACATGGTGACCATACCGTAGCCACCGCCGCGCTGCCGGAGTTCATGCACGAGCTGCGTGGTGAGCTTAGCCCCGGTGGCGCCGAGGGGGTGTCCGAGTGCGATGGCGCCGCCGTTCACGTTGATGATGCTCGTGTCCATGCCGAGCTCCTTGATCACGGCCAGCGCCTGCGCCGAGAAGGCCTCGTTGAACTCGATGAGTTTGAGATCCGCGAGCGTGAGTCCCGCGCGCGTGAGGGCCTTGGGTACCGCTTTGATCGGTCCGACGCCCATGATGTCGGGATCGACGCCGGCCACCGCAAAGCTTACGAAGCGCGCCAACGGTGTGACACCGAGCGCTTTCGCTTTGGCCGCGCTCATGAGCAGCACGGCAGCCGCGCCGTCGGAGTACGGACTGGCATTGCCGGCCGTGACGGTACCCGTGGGTGAGAACGCCGGCCGCAGCTTGGCGAGGCCTTCCAGCGTCGTCTCGGCACGCGGGCATTCGTCGGTATCGAACACCACGTCGGTGACTGTTTTCTCGGCGCCCTTCCACGTGTAGCGTTGCGTGTGGATCGGCACGATCTGTTCGGTGAACGCGCCACGCTGAATGGCCGACACCGCTTTCTGCTGACTGTGGTACGCATGCTGATCCTGCGCGGCGCGCGAGATCTCCCAGCGCTTGGCCACCCGTTCAGCGGTAGCGCCCATGCCGATATAGCTCTCGGTCATCGCCGGTGAGAGTCGCGCGTTGTAGCCCGACATCGGCACCTGCGACATCATTTCGATGCCGCCCGCCATCACGGCGTCGCCCTGTCCGGCGATAATGGCCTGCGACGCATAGGCCACCGATTGCAATCCTGACGAGCAGAACCGATTCACGGTGGCGGCCGATGTCTCCACCGGGAACCCGCCACGTAGCCACGCGAGTCGCGCATGATTGAGCCCCTGCGAGGCTTCGGGCATCGCACAGCCCCACTGCACGTCTTCGATGATCGCGGGGTCGATGCCTGCGCGATCGATGGCGGCCTTCATCACAGCGGACGACAGCTCCACCGGATGCATGCCGGCCAGCGCACCATCCGCCTTCCCGCGCGCGACCGCGCTGCGGGCAGCGCTGACAATAACGACCTCGGTCATCTCTATCTCTCCTGCCGCGCGCTCAATTGCGCAGCGGCTTGCCGGTCTTGAGGGTGTACGCGATGCGCTCCTGCGTCTCCTTGGTGCCGAGAAGGCTGAGGAACTGTTCGCGCTCGAGGTCGAGAAGATCTTGCTCGGTGACGTCACGCGGGGTGCCGTCACCGCCGCACAGCACGTAGGCGATTGCTCGGCCCACGCGGACATCATGCGCCGACGCCTGACCGGCTTCCTTCGCGGCCCAGAGGGCGTACTCGAGATTGCCGAGCCCCTCACGACCCAACGCGCGGACGGTGCGCTCGAGGGGTGGGAGATAGCCGCGCGCGAGATTGAGCACGCGCGCCTTCGCATCGGCGAGCTGATGATCGCGATTCATGCTGATGCGATCGCTGTCGCGCAGAAAGCCCAGGGCCTTTGCTTCGTACGCGGAGGTCGTGGTGGTTGCAAAGGCGATGAGTTTGAACGCCCGCTTTACGGCAGCGAACAGATCTACCTCTTCGTAGTGCTGCAATTCGGCGGTGAAGCGCATGAGCAACTCCTTCGTGCCGCCACCGCCCGGCAACAGGCCCACGCCGGCCTCCACGAGCCCCATGTAGGTCTCGGCGTGCGCCTGCACGGCATCGGCGTGCAGCGTGAACTCCGAGCCGCCACCGAGGGCCATGCCGGCCGGTGCGACGACCACGGGGAACGGCGCGCGACGGATCGACATCACGCTGTCCTGGAATGTCTTGCAGGAGAGCGCGATGTCGTCCCAGGCGCCGGCCGCAACGGCGAAGGACACCAGCGACAGATCGGCGCCGACGCTGAAGGCGCGCGGGTCGTCGTTGCCAATCACCAGACCGTTAAAGCCGAGCTTCTCGACTTTGTTGAGCGCGCTTTCAAGTCCCTTCAGCACGCCGTCGCCAAGGGTATTCATCTTCGAGCGGAACTCGAAGCAGGCCACACCGTCGCCAAGATCGATGAGACGCGAGAGGCCGTTATCGTCGAGAACGCGCCCATGCTTCGCGAGGCTCGCCAGCGACAGGCGACCGGGGATGCCGGGTATCGGCTCGTAGGTGCCGTCGAAGGTGAGATACTCGCCGTCCTTATAGAACGACTCTTGGGCCATCTCGAGCAGCGGCGGAATGCTCTTGCCCTGCGCGCGGAATTCGCTCCGCAGCCAGTCGATGCCGAGGGCGTCCATGGTCTGAAAGGGGCCGGCTTCCCAGCCGTAGCCCCACTCCATGGCGCGGTCGATCGCCACGATGTCGTACGCGAGTTCGGAGGCAAGCGTGAGCGTGTAGTGTGCGGCATCGGCGAGATGATCGCGGAGGAACGCGCCCTGTGCGCCGCTCATGGTGATGGCGGCGGGCAAGCGCTGTGCAATCGGCATGCGGATCGCCTGACCGATCTCCCCGCCTTCGAGGCGCTGCTGCGGCCCGTAGCTCTTGGATTTCCAGTCGAAGGTGTGCGTTCCGTCTTTCGTTTTCGTGTAGAAACCGCCGCCCGTTTTGTCGCCGAGCTTTCCCTTGGCCACGAGTTCGTCGAGCATCCACGAGGGGAGCGCGAAGTCTTCGCCGGTGGCACCGCCGATGCCCTTGGTGACGTGTGCGAGCACGTCGAGGCCCGACAGATCGCCGGTGCGGAAGGTGGCGGTGCGGGCGCGACCAATGAGCGAGCCGGTGAGACCGTCCACTTCATCGATGGTGAGGCCATGTTGCTCCATGCGTCGCATGGTGCCGACCATGCCGTACACGCCAAGGCGATTGGCCACGAAGCCGGGCACGTCCTTCGCGATCACGATACCCTTGCCCAACGTGCGCTCGGCGAACTCGCGCGTGGCGCCGATCACCGCCGGATCCGTTTCCGGAGTGGGGATGATCTCGAGCAGGTGCATGTAGCGGGGCGGATTGAAGAAGTGCGTACCGAGAAAGCGGCGCCGGAACTTCTCGCCGCGTCCTTCGAGCAGCACCGACATCGGAATGCCCGACGTGTTCGACGAGATAATCGCCGTGGGCTTCATCAGCGCTTCAATGCGCGCGAACAGCTGCTGTTTGGGTTCGGCGAGTTCGATGATCGCTTCGCAGATCCAGTCGCACTCGGCCAGGAGCTGCAGATGATCCTCGGTGTTGCCGGTGCGTACACGGGCCGCGGCCGCCGCCTCCATGAACGAGGCTGGCTTGGACTTGATCGCCTTCTGCAACCCGTTCTTGGCGGGGGCACTGCGGTTCGGCGACTTCGGGTCGCTATCGCCGGGAATATCGAGCAATACGACACGGCAGCCCGCCGAGGCCGCGAGGGCAGCAATGCCGCTTCCCATGGCTCCGGCGCCCACCACGCCGACAGTCGTCATGCGCATTCAGGACTCTCTTCGTAAGGGACCCGTTCAAGTTCCGCTATCGATCGGCTGGACGGAAGGGGTCGGGGCGAAAAACACGACGTTGCCGTCATGTTCTGCGTCTCAGCGAAGCGCCTGGCGTTACCGGGTGCCACCGAGGAACGTGTCAGGGCTGTTGCGAGGGGTCGTGTCCGGCCACGTCCGCGTAGTACGTCCGGATACGGGCGATCCCCGCGGCGGGATCCTCTTCGACGGGCATGGTGGTTGGCCCGAGGCGCACGATTCGACGCCGGTAATCAAGGGCGACGCAGCAGATCGGCACATTGGCGCCCTTGGCCACGTGCCAAAAGCCGGAGCGCCACGCCGTCACCTTTTTGCGGGTGCCTTCAGGAGCGAGGGCGAGGGCGAATCGCTCATGCGACCGGAACGCCTCGATCGTGCGCTCCACGGCATTGTGGGAGTTCTTGCGATCGATCGGAATACCGCCGTTGGCCCGCATGAACCAGCCGAGCGGCGGCACGAACAGGGTGTGCTTGCCCCACCAGTGGGCGTCGAAGCCCAGGGCCCACTTGGCGGCGAGACCGATTGGGAAATCCCAGTTCGAGGTGTGCGGGGCGACGATGGCCACGAAGCGCGGCACATTCGGCATCTGCCCTTCGAAGCGCCACCCGGCGCGAAAGAGGAGGGTGCGGCCCAGCGCGCGAAGCCAGCCGCGGTGCGATTGCGGCGCGGCGGGGCCGAGGTGCCAGTCTTCCAGCGCCTTGGCGCTAGCGAGTGGGTGCGTCATGCCGTTCATTTGACAGATGGCCGACAAGATCCGCAAGAGTGAGATGGAATGGCGGACGATTCTTTCGGTCGAACAGTATCGGGTCATGCGCTCGCACGGCACCGAACGGGCCTTTAGCGGCTGCTATTGGGATCACCACGATGACGGCCTCTACCTTTGCGCCGGCTGCGGTCAGTCCCTGTTCTCGTCGCGTGCGAAGTTCGACTCCGGCACGGGCTGGCCGAGCTTTTTCGAGCCGCTGACCGACGGCGCCATCGAGACCAACACCGATCGGCAGTGGTTTATGGTGCGCGTCGAGGTGCACTGCGCCGGCTGCGATGGGCACCTGGGGCATGTCTTCGATGACGGCCCGGTGCCGAGCGGCCTGCGCTACTGCATCAATTCCGCGTCGCTCGATTTCAGCGGGTTTGAGGACTGAGTCGTTGGGTGCCGTATTGAACAGCAATCAGCACACAGCGAACAGCTGATGGTAACAGCCAGAACACGGATGACACCGATGTCACCGAACCAACACGGATAAGCTTTAAAAGCGCATTTGGACAATCGGTGTCGTTTCCGTCCATCGGTGTCATCCGTGTTCTGGCTGTTGCGGTTGCCGTTGCCGTTGCCGTTCGCTGTTGCGGTTGCCGTTGCCGTTGCCGTTCGCTGTTGCGGTGCGCCCCAACCGAATGCGAAGAACCCCGACACCGGATCATTTGATCCGGTATCGGGGCTCTCCCCCCCCCACCGCCTTCCCGCGGTGGACATGCCAGAGTGTCAGTCGCGGATGATCGCGCCATTCACTCCGTCCATCGGGCCTTCGATTACGAGCAGTTCGGGCGACCGCGCGGAAGCGGGACGGTGCAGTTCTTTGTGGCGCCGTTTTCCGTGATCTGCAGCTTGGCGGTCGCCGAGCCGTTGTACGTGAGCACTTCGCGACGGTCCTTGGTGGAGCTCGAGCCGTCGATCGTCATGATCACCTTCATGCGGCGAATCACGGTGCCGGCGGTCGGGTAGGTTTGCGCGGTGGCCGACACCGGGATCACGAGACCGGTCGTGGTGTCGGCGGCGGTGCGTACGGAGGAGAAGGTCTTGCCGTCGCGGTTGGTGCCGGTGGCGGTCTCGTTGCCCCGTGACGTGCCATTGACGGTGCGCTGCGCGCTGCCGGCGGCCAGTCCCGTGACTGTCCGATCACCGCTGTTGTTGACCGTCGCCGTGACGCTGCCATCGCGGCTGCGGGTGGCCGTACCGGTCACCGTGGTGCGGACGCGAATCGAATTCGTAGTGACACTGTCGATCGCCGACTGCGCCGTGCCGGCCGCGTTCTTGATCGTGTA
Organism: Gemmatimonadota bacterium; assembly: GCA_002737115.1. GTDB lineage: Bacteria > Gemmatimonadota > Gemmatimonadetes > Gemmatimonadales > Gemmatimonadaceae > Gemmatimonas. The sequence continues at coordinate 32,203 of NSHR01000012.1, forward strand.
GATCGACGTGACCGTGAGGCCGTTCTTGACCGTCGGGCCACAGGTCAGATCTCCGGTGCCGGCCGCGAACAGGCAGCTGGCGTCAATGCGGATGCCGAACGGCCCGCCGTGCGGCCCACGTCCCGGTGCGGCATTGCCGATGAAGGCGTCGCCCAATCCGCCGCCCATGAAGCCACCCATGCCGGGGCCGCCACCCGGTCCGCGTCCCGGGCCACCCCAGGGCATACCGTTATCGCTGGACGTTGCGTAGCTGCTGGAGACGAGGTCCAGTCCGGCCGGTGCCGTACTGAACGCCAAATCGGACAGGTAGCCGTTCGGGCCGGTGCTGTTGTCGAGGCTGCAGGCCGTCGCGCCCAGCAAGGTCGTGGTCGCAGCCAGCGTCAGCAAACGGGATCGTAGCATGGGTGACCTCTCGGAGGGGCGTTCGGTTGAGCCCCGCAGTCGTCGCGAGGGCATCGGCACAGCGTTCGAAACAGACAACACGTGGTCGCGAACGGACCCTACGTGCTACTCTGCGGCACTCGGCAAAAATGGGGACAGCTTTTCGCGCAGCTGCCGCAACGCGCGGCTCATGTTGGCTTCCACCGCCTTGACGGAAACGCCGAGCGCTTCGGCGATTTCACTGTACCGCAGGTTGCGTTCGCGGCTCATGAGGAACACTTCCCGCGCGCGCGGCGGGAGGGCCGCGATGGCGTCACGAATCGCGTCTTGCAGCTCGCCCGCCTGTGTCTCGGCGTCGGCCTGTTCGGCGGGCTCGCTGAGCGCCTCGACATAGACGGCCGACTTCCGCTGCACCTGCAGATGCCGCAGATGATTGAGCGCGCGGTTGCGCGCCGCCTGCATGAGGTAGCCGGCCACGCTGCTGTCGGGCGCGAGGGAATCGCGACGGCGCCAGAGCTCGAGGAAGACATCCTGCGACAGCTCTTCCGCCACGCCCGGATCGTGCAGCACGCGGTTGGCGGCGCGTACGACGGGCTCATACCACTGCCGGAAGATCGCCTCGAACGCTGCGTGATCCCCGCCGCGAAGGCGGGCCAGCAAGTCAGCGTCGGACACGAGGGGCGTGGGGTCGGGAAATGTCTGGGGCAGGATACGGTCGACGGGACTCCTCGGAGTCCGGTTGGCCTCGGTGGCAGCGTATACTATATCGGATCGTGGCGCTTTTGCGCTGCGACCCGCTGGAAAATCGGGGACGTAGGGTATCACCATCCACTCGTGTCTCTTGGGCATGTCCGACGAAATCCGTCCATCCGATGCCGCCGCTGCCGACTGGGACGCGATCTCCCGCGTCGTCGCGGGGGAAAGCGATGCTGTCGAGTCGGCCGCTGTCGCCCAATGGTTCGCGACCCATCCGGAAGACGCGGCGTTGGCGGCCATTGTTAAGGCGCAGGCCGATCGGGCGGCGACGGGGTCGATGCTATCCGTCGACACCGAGCGGGCGTTGTCGGCCGTCCGGCGTCGGATGACGGAGCGTCCGTCGTTGACGGTCCATCGTGGCGGTGCGGCTCAGTCCTCGGTGGCGAAGCCGGCAGCCGCGACGCGTCGCTGGCGCGGGCCCGTGTTGGCGGCGGCGGCGGCACTGACGGCCATAGTCGGTCTCGCGCAGTGGCGCGGCAGTACGACGGCCACGGAGCAGGTGTACGCCACGCCGGTGGGGCAGCGTGACTCGGTGATGCTGCCCGACGGCAGTACGATCGTGCTGGCGCCTGGCAGCCGCCTCACCGTGGCCTCGGGATTCAACAACGGTAATCGGGCGGTCACGCTGGAAGGCGCCGCGTTCTTTGATGTCAAGCACGACGGGGCTCACCCCTTCGTGGTGCATTCGCGCGGGGCGGAGATTCGCGACATCGGCACGGCCTTCTCGGTGAAGACGGATGCCAACGGTCGCGTGTCGGTGGCGGTGACGCACGGGATCGTCGCGCTCCGCGATACGACCGCCGGGAGCGCCGGGCCGGTGGAGCTGCGCGCGGGAGACCGCGGTGTGCTGCAGGCCGGAACGGTGGCCGTGACGCGCGGTACGGTCACGGACGAAGACATGGCGTGGACGCGTGGGCAGCTGGCGTATCGGGATGCGCCGCTGGCCGAAGTACAGGCCGATTTGCGTCGCTGGTACGGCATCGAACTGCAGGTGACGGATGCGGTGCTGGCGCAACGCACCCTGACGGCGTCGTTTCGCGGTGATTCGGCGGCGCAGGTGATTCAGGTGATTGCGCTGGCCTTGGGCGCCGACGTGGTGCAGCGTGGCGATACGATCCTTCTTCAGCCGCAGGGCCCGGGTTCCACGCCGAATCCGTAAACGGGGCAATCGACGCGTATATGTGGTGGTGGCAGGTGGGACGACGCGGGGTGACCGTGGGCGCGATTGCAGTCTTGATCGCGCCCCTCTCGGTCGTTCGCGCCGAGCGGGCATCGGTGCTGGCCACGCGCCCGTCGGATCCGGTGTGTGCGGCGCGCCTTGGCGCGCAGGAACGATCGTCGCTGTGGGCACCGCCGCTCGACCGCATTGTGAATCTGCATGTGCCGGAGGTCTCGATTCGCGAGGCGCTCGATCGGTTGGCCGTGGTCGCGAAGATCGAACTGTCGTACAGTGCGGAGCTGCTGCCCGTTGGCAAGCGCGTTTGCCTCGCCCTCGATCGCGTGCCGGTGGGTGCCGTGTTGGAGTCGCTGCTGTCCGGCACCGCGTTGCGATCGATCGTGCTGGGCACCACGCAGGTGGTGCTGGCGCCATCGCGCGCGGGGGTCGTGGCCGACGGCGGGAGCAGTGCTGGGGTCGCGCCGTCGGCGAGTGTGTTGGCGAGTGTGTTGTCGAGTGCGCCGATGGCACGACGGGCCAGCGTGCTCGATCGTGTGGTGGTCACGGGATCACCCGATGGTGCGCCTCAACGTGGCTCGCCCTTTGCGCTCGACGTGATCGATGGCGCCACGCTCGCCCGTCATGGCGTCGGCACCCTTGGAGAAGCGCTGGACCTGGCCGTGCCTGGTGTGTGGTCGTGGACGGCGAGCGCTGGCACGCTGTCGGCACGATACGGCAGCATTCGCGGCGCGAGCTCGTTCGGCGTCAGCGCGCTGAAGATCTATCTCGATGGCATCGAGGTCGCGAACCCATTACTCGTCACGCAGCTCGACCCGGCGCGCGTGGATCGCGTGGAAGTGATTCGCGGACCACAGGGGGCGGCGTTGTACGGTGCCGACGCGATCAGCGGCGTCGTGAATATTTTGACGCGACATGATGGGACACCCACCGGCGCGCCCGTCGTACAGCTGTCGACGACGGCGGGATTGTCGGCGACGGCGTACGCCCCGCGTGATGCCTTCGTGCAGGATCATGCGCTGTCGTTTCGCCGCGGTAGCAGTTCGCGCAGCCTCGGCCTCGGTCTCAACGTCGGCACGGTCGGGGCCTACGTGCCCGGCGCATCGGAGCAGCGTCTGCTGGCCGACGCCGATGTGCGCGTGGTTCGCTCGAACGCCGTGTTCACCGGCACGGCGCGGTTTTCGGCACAACGCGCGAATGCCAGCACCAGTTTGATTTTCGGTGGCGCGACGTCGGATGCATTCGCTGATCGGCCACCCTTTGATCGGCCACCCGTGGATCCCGCGGGCCGCGTGCCCTTTGCCGGTGACAGCGCCACCGGCCAAGCGCTGTCGCAGTACACGGTGGGCGGCACGTTGGCCGTGATGCCCGATCTGCGTTGGACGCACACGGTCATTGCGGGCGTCGATGGCTATCGGCTGCGAGGCCTCTCGGCGGCCTCGCTGCCGACGCCGGTGTCGTCGACGAGTGCGCTCGGAGACGGGCAGGGGGCGGCCGACCGCGGGACGCTGCGGTTACGCAGTGTGGGCCGTTTCGACGTGGCCGAGGGCACGTTGTTGGCGGTGACCTTCGCCGCCGAGCAAGCGCTGACGCGCGACGTGGCCTCCGAGGTGGTGAACGGCCCAGGCTCTCGACCCAGCGGCGGCGCGTTGACGCCGGCCATCGCGTCGTTGTCGGCGCCGTTGCGTCTCACCCAGAGTTTAATCAACAATGCGGGCGTCTCGGCGCAGGCCATGTTGTCCTGGCAGGACCGGTGGTACCTCTCGGCGGGTGGCCGTGCCGAGCGCACGAGTGGCGCCACGGCCGACGTGCAGTACGCGCTGTTGCCCATGGTGGGCGCGGCCTATGTGCGCGACTTCGGGCCGGCGGTGATGAAGCTCCGCAGCGCCTACGGCACTGGCATTCGGCCGGCGCGCACGCTGGCGCGTGGCACCTCGTGGATGGGGCGTGGCGCGGCGTCGGCTACCGAGGGGCTGCAGCCCGAGCGGCAGACCGGCCTCGAGGCTGGGGCCGATGTGGTGTTCGCGCACGGCGTGTCGTTGCATGTCACGCGTTTCGATCAGGAAGCGTCGGGGCTCATCCAACCGGTTGGATCGATGTCCAACGCGGTCGGCCCCAATGGCCGCATCGTGCGCAACCTGTCGTACACGCTGCAGAATGTGGGTGCGATCACGAACCGGGGATGGGAGCTGCAGGCCACGGCGCGTCGGAGCCGTCTGCAGTTGGCGAGCACGCTGTCGCTGGTGGATAGCCGGGTGGCGCGCACGGCCACTGGTTATCGTGGTGAGTTGCGCGTGGGCGATCGCATGCTCGATGTCCCGGCGTCCACGGTGAGCCTCTCGGCCACGTGGGCGGCGCGCCGCTGGAGCGTGAGCTCAACGGCTACACGGGCTGCCGACTGGATTGGCTACGATCGGACCGCCATCGGTGAAGCGGTGGCGGACACCGCGCACGAGTACGACTTCGGTGGCCCCCTCCTGCGGCGGTATTGGCTGCAGTACGGTGGCGTGACGCGCTGGCGAGCCAATGTGAGTTACCGGTTGCGGGGTGACCTGTCGGTGCTGCTTGGCGGCGAGAACCTGCTGAACGTGCAGCGCGGCGCGCCGGACAACGCCACCGTCACGGCGGGCCGCACGCTGAGCTTCGGACTCCGCTCGATGTTCTAGGGGAGCCCCCCCCCCGCCGGGCCGCGAGAAACCATCACTCGCGTCCCACGGATTCTGGTTGCATGTTCCGGAATGGACCGTCGACTCTTTGTTTCCGCCGTGGCCGGGGCGACCGCCCTGCCCAGTCTCGCCGCCGCGCTGTCGCCGCGCTTTTCGCCGCACGCGATCCGGCGCCTGCTCGATGCCGCCGAGGTCGCGAAGGATCGCGGCGTCGCCCTCTTCGACCCATCCGCGCCGGCCTGGCGAGGCGATGCGGCGCAAGCCGACGCGTTCGCGGCTGACGAGGATTTCTGGGAGCCGATCCAACGGGCGTTCGATCTCGATCGCACGTGGATCAACCTGAACAACGGTGGCTGTTCGCCGGCCCCTTCGCATGTGATGGCCCAGCTGGAGCGCGACCTGCGCTTCTCGAACGAGCTGCCGGTGATTCAGATGTGGCAGACGCTGGAGCCTCGCATCGAGATCGTCCGACGCGAGCTTGCGATGGAGTTCGGCTGCGACACGGAAGAAATGGCGATCACCCGCAATGCGTCGGAATCGATGGAGACGCTGATCTTCGGCATCGATCTCAAGCGCGGTGATGAAGTGGTGGTCAGCAACCAGAACTACGGGCGCATGATCAATGCGTGGAAGCAGCGCGCGCGCCGCGAAGGCATCGTGCTGAAGGAAGTGTCGTTCCCCGTGCCGTGCACGGAGCCGCAGCAGATCGTGGACGCGTTTGCGGCGGCGATCACGCCGCGTACGCGCGTGATGGAGATCACGCACATCACCAACCTGACCGGCCAGATTCTGCCGGTGAAAGAGTTGATCGCGATGGCGCGCGCGAAGGGCGTGGTAACGTTTGTTGATGGTGCGCATGCGTTCGCGCAGTTCCCGTTCACGCGCGATGAGCTCGATGTGGACTACTACGGTACCAGCCTGCACAAATGGCTGTTGGCGCCGATCGGCACGGGCTTCCTGTACGTGCGCAAGAATAAGATCGAGTCGATGTGGCCGCTGATGGCGGGCAACCCGGGGCAGGAAGCCGACATTCGCAAGTACGAAGAGATCGGCACGCATCCGGCGGCGAATCACAACGCGATTTCAGTGTCGCTGGCGTTTCATCGGGCGATCGGCGCGGCGCGCAAACAGGCGCGTCTCAAGTTTCTGCGTGATCGGTGGGCCAAGCGATTGCTGGCCGAGGGCAAGGGGCGCGTAAAGGTGCTGACGCCGCTCGATTCGAAGTGGGGCGGTGGTATCGGCTTCTTCAACGTGGACGGTCTCGATCCGGTCAAACTCGGCAGCTGGCTCGTGTCTCAGCACCGCGTCGTGCAAACGCCGATCGTGCATACGGAGTTCAGCGGGATCCGCGTGACGCCTAACGTGTATACTACGTTAGACGAGATCGACCGGTTCTCCGAACTCGTGCTCCGGGCGATGCGCAACGGTATCGCCTGACCTCTTCAGCAAGCGAGTCGTGATGTCACGCGTGTGTCCGTTCACTATCGCCGCGGCGACGGTCTCGATGGTTGTCGTGTTGGTGCCGCAGGTGGTCGTGGCACAGCCGTTCGAAGGCGCGCTTACGATGCGCTTGTCGGCGAAGGGCGCGAACGGTTTGCCGGTGCAGGAGGTGGAGTACCTCGTGCGCGGCGGTAAGGTACGCGTGTCGATGAATGGGCCGGTCGGTGCGATGTCGCTGTTGTCGGTGCCGCAGGAGCAGAAAGTGTACGTGCTGATGGCGTCGCAGAATGCCTACATGGAGATGCCGATCGCCGAGGCGTCGTCGAGTGTCGCGGCCGCGACGCCGGCTGACGCAAAGGTGGTCCTCACTGGCCGGATGGACATGGTCGCCGGCTATGCGTGCGAACACGTGACGGTGGCCAGTGCCGCACAGACCGTCGACATCTGCCTGGCGAAGGGGCTCGGCGGGTACGTGAATCCGCTGGCATCGATGCAGCGGGGCAGCGAGCCGGCGTGGCAGCGGATGCTTACGGCCGATGGCGGCTTCCCCCTCAAGGTCACGATGCAAGACGGGACTATCCCCATCGAAGTGGTGAAGATCGAGAAGAAGAAGCTGGCCAGCGATCTGTTCTCGGTGCCGCTCACGTACACCAAGATGGCGATGCCCGGGCGTCGTTGAGTTGGCTGAAACCTCCGTCGCGTCGTCGCGGTAGGGAGAGGAGCGGGTAGCGGTGGCATGACGCCACGGGCTCTGTGCCGTGCCCCGTTCCCGAATACTCAGGAGGTTTTCGTGTTCTTTCTCATCTCGGTGGCGATCGCCGTCATCTTGGCCATCGTGCTCCATGGCACCACGCGCCGTTTCGTCCGCAACCGGCTGCGGTATGTCGATACGGTGCAGAAGAGCATCGCGCCGTGGGCGGCCGGTGGTGCGGCGTTCCTGATCGGTGCCGTCCTCGCGCCGTTTCTACCGCTCGTCGGGCTCGGCACCGCGCTGACGGCGGGATTGGCGGTCGGCTCCGGTGTGGCGGCCGGCGCCCGTGACATTCAGCAGGGTACGTTGCCCATCGTGTACGGGTCGTGACGGTCGGGGGCCATGATGGCCCCCGCGGCGAGACAATTTGGGGCATCTCAGAACAGTCATTGGCAATACGCCTCCTGGATCTAGCGCTCGGGGGGCGCGACTTCACGCACCAGCATGGCCTGGGCGCCGCCGAAGTCGAGGAGCAGCACGTCGCCGGCTCCGTGCTCGAGGCGCACGCTCATGCTGTGCGGGGCCTCAAGGTTTTCGGTGTGTAGCAGGTTGCCGTCCACGCGGTATACGAGGTCGACGACCTGATCCTGTCCACCCACGTCGACGTGGTAACGGAGCACGCCACCGCTGAGAAATTCCATGCGCACACCCGGGGCAAAGTCGAGTGACGCGTCGGCGCGCATGAGGCGCCAGATGCCTAACAGCCAGTTCGTGCTCATCGCCATACTATACACGATGACATTCTTGATGCGCAGGGCCTCGATGGCCGCATATGGCTGGGCGCTGGCGACGCTGCTCGCGACGGCGCCGCTGCGGGTGGCATCGCTGTCAGCCCAGCCGGTGTCGGCTCCGGCGGCCGCTCGGGTCACGGTCAACCACGCGGCCTTCGACAGCCTGCTCCGCGCCCACGTCACCGACGGGCTCGTGGACTACGACGCCTTCCGTGATGCCGCCGCCTTTCGTCGCTATCTGGCGTCGCTCGCGCGTACGTCGCTGGCTGGTGCCGACGACGAGGAGCAGCTGGCATTCTGGATCAATGTCTACAACGCGTACACGATCCAGCTGATCGTCGCTCACGGGGAGCGCGAAAGCATTCGGAACGTGAATCGCACGCTCGGGGTGCTGCGATTGAAGGGGCCGTGGAGCGAGCCGATCGTGCGGGCCGCGGGGCGCACGTTGACACTCGACGACGTGCAGCATCGCATCATCCGCAAGGATTTCCACGATCCGCGCATTCACTTCGCGATCGTGTCGGCGGCAAAAGGTAGCCCGCCGTTGCGGTCGGAGGCGTATACCGGCGCCGCACTTGATGCACAACTCTTCGATCAGGGCCGGCGGTTCCTGACGGACACCACCAAGAATCGGATCGAGACGCAGTACCCGCGCCTCAGTCCCGTCTTCACGTACTACAAGTCCGACTTCGGCAATTCACGCTCGGAGCTGGGCAGCTATCTGGCCACGTGGTTCGACGGCGACACCAAGAAAAAGCTCGAATCCGGCCGCTTCGGGATGCGGGAACTGCCCTTCGACTGGTCGTTGAACGCGACGGCGATTACGCGCTGATCTCGCTGCGGTTGCCGGTCATCGTCAGCGGTCGGTGCGAGGAGCGGCGTAGGTGGTGGACACGCGGGCGAAGATCTCGCGCTCGTGCCGGCGCAGATTGTCGATCTCGTATGGCTGTACGGTTTTCACGACGTGGTCGACCGTCTTGCCGGAGGAATCGACCTGGTCTCCCGTCAAGTAGACGTCGAGCCGCGCGCGCACCGTGGTCGGCGAGCTGTTACCTGATGCCGCCGTGAGGGTGCGCTCGTCGACGATGCGGGTGGGCGCGGAGCGGTCGCCGTAGAAGTAGGTGCGTGATGAGCGCAGCCCATCGGGGAACACCATCTGCTCCTCAATGACGACGAGCTGGCTGTTGACGTACGCGGCCGTGTAGTCGGATTGTGCGGTGAGGCTGTCCGACCAGCTTCCTTGGCGCTTGACCGTGTCGGTGGCCACCGAGACGGGTGCACCGGCGGTGCTATTGGCGGTGCTGTCGGCGCGTGTGGCCGCACGCTTGTCTCCGCACGCAGCTGTGCTGGCCGCTGCGCTTGCGGCCGCGACGGCGAGCATGACGACGGACAGGGATTTCGAGGGAGTCACACCAGATCGGGTTCGGGAAGGCCGGGCGGCGCGAGGGCCACATGACCGGCGATCTCACAGCTGCGTCGGCACCATCGCGCTAGAACTCTCGGCGCTTCATTTCCTTAAAAATGTCTTCGGCCTCAGAGCCCTCGAGCGGTTCGGTTTTGCCGCGGGTTGCTTCGAGCGTGGGGTCGAACAGGCTGCGGGAGGGCTTCTTCTGCTGCGACGCCTTGGCGGCCGTCTTCTTGAGTAAGGCCTTGAGCTGCGAATCCTTCATGAGCACTCCGGTTGGGGGCTCCTTGATGTTGCCGGTGCCGACGTCCCCTGTAAAGGCCGCGCCGCAGACTCAGGCAACGTCCGCGTCGGTTACGGTGTGGAGGGCGGGAGGTCAAGCAGGCCGCGAATCGCGTCGATCACGGCGCGACCGGCGGCTTTGTACGGCGTCATCGCTTCGAAGTGTCCGTCGCCGACAATCGTGACAACGCGCGCCTTGTCGCCGCGGGCGGTGGCGGCGGTCACGTAGGCCTCGCGCACGGCGACGGGCGCGATGAAATCGCGATCGCCGGCGATGTGCACGGACGGCACGCCCAGCGGCAGTCGCTCGATCGGCGACGCGTCGCGGAGACGCGCGGGCACGCTGTCGGGAAGGCCGCCCAGTAATGATTCCACGGCGGGATTGCCGCAGGTGTTGCGCTCGCGGCCGTAGAATTCGCGAAGATCCGCGATGCCCCCCACGGACACCACGCCGCGCACGGGCATCGGTGTGCCGCCGAAGAGCGGGCTGGCACGATCGAGCGAGTGGCGCGATGCGAGCCACAGCGCGAGCTGTCCACCGGCCGAATGGCCGGCGAGCACGATGCGGGCGGTGTCGATGGGATAGAGCGCGGCGAGCGTGCGGACGTAGTCGGCCCCGTCGGCGACGTCGCGGAACGTGCCGGTCCAGCCGCCGCCGGGATTATTGTAGCGCCGGTACTCGACGTTCCAGGTGGCGACCCCCGACAGCGCGAGGGCGTCGGCCAACGGCGCGCTGTTTCGAATCGAGGCATATGGCGAGTACCAGCAGCCGCCATGAATAATGATGGCGATCGGGGCGCGGTTGCTGTTCGACGCGCCGGCGGGGAGCCGGAGCTCGCCGAACTGCAGTGAGTCCCGTCCGTAGGCAATGCGCACGCCGGCATCGCGCAGCGTGACCGTGTCCACATCGCCGGCCCGCATCAGGCGCGGTGCGGGCGTCCCCGGCGCCGCACCACCCTGCGCGGCGGCGGTTCCCGGGGCGAGGGACGCCGACGCCGTGAGCATCACGACGGTCGCGTGTAGGAATGCAGGGCGTAGGAAGGCAGCGCGCAGGAATGCAGCGCGTCGGGGCGTGCAAAAAGGCGTGGGAGTCGGCATGACGTGAAGCTGGGGGGCTGAGCGACGGGCGTCCAGTCGACCCGCGAACGACGAAGGGCCACCAGCGTCGCGCCGGTGGCCCTTCGTCGTTCTGGCGCGGATCGGTTACTTGATCTCGCCGTTGCCGCGGTAGTAATCGCCCAGTAGGTGCTCGGCGAAATACTCCATGAGCATGCGCTGATTGTACGGGCCGGTGCCGCGATAGCCGTGCGGCTCACCGGGGTAGATAAAGAAGTCAAAGCGCTTGTTGGCCTTGATCAGCGCGTTCGCGAGCCGGACAGTGCCGCCCGGATGCACGTTGTTGTCGAGATCACCGGTCGCGAGGGCGAGGTTGCCCTTGAGATTGCCGGCCAGATCGTCGTTGGTGGGCACGCGGATGTCGAACTTGATCTTGTCGGCGTTCGTGGAATCCTGCACCACTTCACGCGCGTTCGCGGCGGCGTTCGCGCCCGGTCCGCCACGACGCGCCGCACCGGTGCCACCGGCCCGCACCGCACCGGCAGCGCTATCGGCCTTGGCGACGACCTTCACGCCGTGGTTCCACTCGCTCCAGTTCTGGTTGTAGATGTTGTTGTCGTGATTGCCCGATTCCGACCAGCCCACCTTGAAGAAATCGTTGTACGGCGGCAACAGCATGGCGGCGGCGGTCATGAAGCCACCACCCGAGTGGCCGAAGATGCCGACCTTGTCGAGATCGATGAACTTGTGGCGCGCGCCAAGCTGCTCGATCGCGTACTTCTTATCGGCCAGCGCATAGTCGCGCATGTTGCCGTAGCCGTAGCGATGGTACGCGAGCGAGCGGAGGGGGCTGCCGCCACGATGGCCGACTTCGATCACGATGAAGCCGAGCTGCGCGAGCTGCATGAGCGGGCCGCGCACACTGAAGCCGGTGGTCGTGCCTTCGGTCTGCGGGCCGGGATACACGTACGTGATGATCGGATACTTCTTCGTGCTGTCGAAGTCGAACGGCTTCCACATGTTGCCGTACAGCTCCGTAACGCCGTCGGCGGCCTTCACCGAGAACGTCTCGGCGTTCTTGAAGCCGAGTTCTTTCAGCTTGGACAGGTCCATGTCCTCGAGCGTGCTGAGGATGCGGCCCGTGGCGCCGTCACGCAGCACCGACTTGAAGGGCAGATCCATGCGCGAGAACGAGTCGTAGATGTAGCGCTTGGTGGGCGAGACGATGCTTGGCGTGCCGTTCTCGCCGAGCGTCGATGCGTGATGCGCGTTGCCGGCGTCGAGCAAGGTGAAGCCGCTGCCATCGCCATTCACGCGATACAGGTGCGTCTGGTAGAGCTGTTCACCGGCCTCACGGCCCTGACCCGACACCCACACCTGCTGCGTCGTGGAATCGATCGTGACGATGCTGTTGGCGTTCCACTGTCCGGTGGTGAGCGGACGCTTTTCGCCGCCGTCGAAGCCGTACACGTAGAACATGCCCCAGCCGGTCTTCTGCGACCACCAGAGGAAATCGCCACCCTGCTTGAGGTACGCGACGTTCTTCGGCTCGAGCGCGGCGCCTTCGATGGCATCGGTGAGCAGCGTCTTGATGGCGCCGGTGGCCACGTCCACTTCGATGAAGTCGACGGCGCGCTGCGGACGATCGCGACGCATCACGCGCACTTTGTCACCGTTCACGGGCCAGTGCACATTCATCAGCGACTGGTCCTTCCACTTGGCCACGTTGATCTGCTTCACCGCCTTCTCGCCGCGACGGAAGGTCCACAGTTCGCTGCGCGTGACGTCTTCTTCGCCGGGCATCGTGTACTTGTAGTGGATCAGCACGGGGCGCGGCTGGGCGAGCACGTTCACGAGGAACAGATCCTTCACCTTGCGTTGGTCGCGGCGCACGAACGAGAACGACTTGCCGTCGGGTGACCACGTCACGTTCGGGCGGATGCGCTGATCGCGGTTGCTCGCGTCGTCGCTGTCATCCTGGTCACCGTCGGTCTGCTGTCCGCCCCCGGAGAGCGCGGCGAGCTGGCGCGCGTTCTCCGTGGTGTCACGGTAGCCGAAGGAGTAGTCGATGGCGCCGTCGGTGCTGATCTGCACCGTGTCGTTGCTGCTCTTCTCCACGAGGTAGAGATTGTGCATGCGGGCGAACACGAACGCCGAGCTGTCCTTGTTGTAGTTGCGGAACTCGCCGCGGGCACCGCCGCCGCCCTGTCCGCCACCACCACCGCCCTGCGTGTTGAGCTCTTCGTCGACTGGCGGGGGCGCGTTGCGCACCACGCGGCCGTTCGACTTCAGCGTTTCCGTGGCCAGCGTCCATTCGTACCGCACGGTGTCCACGGTGAAGCGGAACGCCTTGTGGCTCTTGAGGAACGTGATGGCCTGGAAGGGCAGGTTGGTGGCGTCGTACGGCTTCTTGCTGAGCAACGTAAGCTGCTCGGCGAGCTTGGCCGGATCGAACAGCAACCGCTTGGTGCCGCCGGTGGGTGAGGGCACGAACAGCATGAAGCGATTGCCGTTGCGATCCTTCCAGTTGTAGTACATCGAGTCCGTCTTCCCGAGAAAGCGGGGCTGCACGGCCTGCGTGTAGGTGATGGCGCGGAGCGCGGTGGTGCTGAAGCGATTGGCGAGCGTCCAGTTGCCCTTGTTGGCGCGACCTTCGTCGGCTTGGGTGGCCTGGGGGCCAAGCTGCGCCTGCGCGGTGCTCCCGCTGGCGGCGCTACTGGCGGCCAGCAACACGAGCGTGCTGGCCCATCGTCCGAAACGGCGCATTTGGTGAACCATGTCCTTCTCCCTCCGGAGGGCGAGAATGGCGGCGCCACGAGACGGGCCGCCAACGAGAGATTTACTCTCCGGAGCCGACCGCCGTTGAGCCCGCAGCCGGAAAATCGTGGAGGGAGGGCGCTTGGGCTGGGGCGAAGGCCGGGTTAGGGCGCGGCGAGCTCCCGGTACCGGGTGGTGAAGACCGGCTGAAGCCAGGCCGTGGCGCCGCTGGAATCGACCACACGCACCCGCACGTACGTCTCGGTGCCACGGAGGCGATAGGACGGCGTGAGCGTGTGGTCGGTGGCGAGGAGCTTGCCGTTGGCGCCGACGAATTGCGTGGTGTACTTGAAGTCACCGGTCCGCGTGATCGTGAGCGAGACGGCGGTTGGTGTGACGGCGATCTCGGCGACCACCGGGCCGGTGCTGGCGTAAAAACGGCCCTCGTCGAGCGCGGTGACGATCTCCCGCGCGTCGCGCGAGCGGGCCCGCACCACCACCCACCCGCGTCCCGGGTTGGCGCGGCCCTTGGCGAACTCGCCCTGGAAGTGGTGCGCGTCATCGACGGCGATGCCGTAGATCTTCTTGCCGCGCGTGAGGATGGCGTCCCAGGCGTCTTCCATACCGGGCCAGTCGCCGCCGCCGATGTTGTGCACCGTGGGATGCCCGTTAAAGATCTCGAGCAGCCGGTCATTCTTCACGCGGAAGAGCGTGGCCGTGTCGATGCTCCAGAGAAAATTCGGATGGTTGATGTGCGGGACCGCGCGTTCGGCGCGAATGGCATCGACGGTTTTCTGCACTGTGCCCAACAGGCTCGTGTCGCGCGGCGCGGCAATGACGCGGGTGATGCCCAACGCGTTTACGTGGACCGCTGCCTTCTGAAAGCCGGTCGTGACTTCTTCACCGGGTATCAGCAGAAAGGACGAGTCCATCAACGACGCTAGGGTGGCCGGATCGGTGAAGACGTTGTGATCGGAGAGCACCAGAAAGTCGTACTTCCGGCGCTTGTACCAGCGCACCACCTCGTCAGGGGCGGTGTCGCCGTCGGAGTTAGTGGTGTGGGTGTGCGTGTTGCCCTTCAGCCACTGGGCGCCCGGAGTGGCGGCCGGCACGAGGAAGCGCGCGGGCTGGGCACCGGCCAGGCGGGTCAGTCCGGACAGCACGAGGGCCAACGCGATCGCGCGCGGCATGGTGAGGAGAGTCATGCGGCGAATAGTGCCACGCAGGGCGCGCGCCCACGCGCCGGTTACGTCTTCGTGACGACGACGAGAGGAAACGGTGACGCGGCCGTCGGACGTTTGGAAAATTGATTGTAATACTCCCTTTTCGAGCCCGTCTCTATGTCCGTTCCGCATCGCATCCGTTGCCTCATCGCGCCGCTGATGATCGTGCTTGGCGTTGCCGCCTGTACGGATTCCAGTGAGCCGCCGCAGCTCACGCAGCTGACGCTGTCGGTTCCCTCCACGACGGTGGTGACGGGACAAACGGTGGCGGTGACGCCGTTGCCGATCGATCAGTTCGGCGTCAGCATGCCTCCGGCGACGATCGAATGGCGTTCGACCGCCACGTCGATTGCGACGGTGTCGGCGAGTGGGATGCTCACGGGCATTGCCCCCGGAACGGTCTCGATCGTGGCAACGTCGGGTGCACTCACCAGTCAGCTGCCGATCACGGTGGTGGCCGCGACGCTGACGTCGATCACCGTCACCATCGCCACACCAACCCTCCTGCCGGGGCAAGCGGTGCTCGCCACCGCGAGTGGCCTCGATCAGTTGGGTCGTGCGCTGGCAAGCGGTCGGGTAGCGTGGGTGAGTTCATCGCCCGCCGTCGCCACCGTGGACAGCCTCGGCACTGTGCGCGCCATTGCGCCTGGCACGTCGACGCTGACGGCGTCGGTCGGCACCATTTCGGCGCAGCGCACCATCACCGTGACGGCACCGCCGGCGCTTCGTATTACGGAAGTCGAATCGAACGGCGGCACGCCCGGCGATTGGGCGGAGCTCTACAACCCCACGACCGCGGCGGTGGACATCGCTGGCTGGAGCTTCAAGGACAACGACAACACGCGGACCTTCGCCTTTCCGGCCGGTACTGTGATTCCGGCCGGCGGATACCACGTCGTAGAGGAAGCGGCCTTCGGTTTCGGACTGGGCGCGGCGGACGAAGCACGGCTGTTCACCCCGTTCGGCGTCTTGGTGGACAGCTATGCATGGACCGCGCACGCCGCCACGACGTACGGTCGATGCCCGACGCCAACGGGTGCGTTCGTCACGACGGCGGCGTCCACCAAGGGTGCCGCGAACGACTGCCGCGTGCTGGTGGTCGTGAATGAAGTCGAGTCGAATGGTGGCGTGCCGGGCGATTGGATCGAGTTGTACAACCGCGGTACGACCATCGTGAATCTTTCGGGGTTCGTGGTCAAGGACAACGACGATACGCGCACCACAACACTCCCTGCCGGCACCACCATCGTGGCGGGCGGATTTCTGGTGATCGAGGAAGCCCAGCTAGGTTTCGGGCTCGGAGCGGCCGACGCCGCGCGACTGTTTGATCCGTCCGGTGCGCTGGTGGACTCGTACACGTGGACGGCGCATGCCACGACCACGTACGGGCGCTGCCCAGATGGAACCGGCCCCTTCTCAACGACAGCGTTCGCGACGAAGGCCGCGGCGAATGATTGCCGGTCGGCCATTCGCATCAACGAAGTGGAATCGAACGGTGGCACGCCGGGCGATTGGATTGAGTTGTACAACGCCGGTTCCACCGTGGTGGACCTGTCGAACTTCCTCGTGAAGGACAACGACGACACGCGCACCACGCGCTTGCCGGCTGGCACGACAATCGCGCCGGGCGGGTACTACGTGATCGAGGAAGATGTGCTCGGCTTCGGGCTTGGCGCGGGCGACGCGGCGCGCGTGTACGATGCGAACGGCACGCTGCTCGATGCGTACACCTGGACGGCGCACGCGGCCATCACCTACGCCCGCTGCCCGAACGGCACCGGCGACTTTGCCGACGCGACAACCTCAACCAAAGGCGCGGCGAACAGCTGTGCGCCGGTGTCGGGGCCGACCACCTCGCCGTGGCCCGGCAGTGATGACGTGCAGACGGTAGACGGCACGGCGGTGTTCGGCGGCAACTTGAGCGGCCTCACCTACGAGGTGGCCGGCAGCGGTCAGCCCGCCGTGCTCTGGGCCGCACGCAACGGACCCGGAGCGATGTTCCGCCTCGTGTTTAGTGGCGGAATCTGGACGCCCGATGCCACGAACGGGTGGAGCGCGGGCAAGCTGCTGCGCTTTCCGGACGGACTCGGGGAGCCCGACGCCGAGGGGATCACGATCGTGGCGGGTGCCTCGAGTGGCGGCGTGTACGTAGCGTCCGAACGCAACAACAGTGCGAACTCGGTGAGCCGGAACAGCATTCTGCGCTTCGACGCGTCCGCCGCGGGCAGCACGCTCACGGCAACGCACGAATGGAACCTCACGGCCGATCTTCCGGCCGTCGGTGCCAACCTCGGTATCGAAGCGATCACCTGGATACCGGACAGCATGCTGGTGGCGAACGGCTTCTACGACGAATCGAAAGCGCGCGCCTACGCGCCGGCTGACTATGCGAGTCACGGCACCGGCATCTTCTTCGTGGGGGTCGAGGCCAACGGCATCATCTACGCCTACGCGCTGAACCATGCTACGAACAGTGCGACGCGCGTGGCGACGATCGTGACCGGCTTCCCGGGCGTCATGGGCATGGAGTATGATCGCGACACCGGCTATCTGTGGGCGACGTGCGATGACGGCTGTGGTAACACCACGGGCGTGCTGCAGATCGACGTCAGCGTCGGCTCCCTCACGCGCGGTCGCTTTCTCGCCCCGCGGCGCTATGCCCGTCCCTCTACGCTGCCGAATATCAACAATGAAGGCTTCGCCTTTGCGCCGCAGTCAGCCTGTATGGCCGGGCGGAAGTCGGTGTTCTGGGCCGACGACAGTGAAACCGCCGGGCACTCCATTCGCAGCGCGACGATCCCCTGCGCAACGTTCTCTCGCGCGCCGATCAACTTCCAACGCGCGGGTGGTTCGCTGCCCTGACCTCGACGACGGCTGTGGCGCATGCCCGAGCGCGGAGGTAGTGGCGAACGTCACCGCGAGCACGTGCGCGCCGGACGCTACGTTGTTGACATTTTCTTGATTTATGGTCATAGTCATGACTATGGTCACTGTATCGAAAAGCGCCCTGAAAGCCCGTATGCTCGAGTTCTTCCGTGAAGTCGAGCGGACGGGTGAGGAGCTGGTGGTTACCAGCGACGGCGTGCCCGTGCTGAAGGTGGTGCCATTCAGCCAGACCCGCTCGGTCGAGGACGCGTTCGCTGACGTGCGTGGTCAGCTCGCGTGGACGGGTGATATCGACGCCCCGACCGATGCCGAGTGGCCCGCGCTGTGAGCGGCACGTGAGTCGCGTGGTGCTCGACACCTCGGCGCTGCTGTTCTGGACGCTCGCGCCAGAGCGGCTGTCGGAGCGGGCACGGGTGGCGATCGACGGGGCCACACCGTTCGGCTGGCTGGCGAGCGCGATCTCGCTGTGGGAGATCGGCCTCAAGGTACAGCGCAACCAACTCTCGCTCGGCGTGACGTTCGCCGAATACGTGCAACGTCTGCAACTCGTGGACGGCTTGGTGTTGGCACCGGTGGATGTGCGCACGTGGCTGCGCACCCTCGAGTTGGACTGGGCGCATCGCGATCCGGCCGACCGTGTGATCGTGGCGACGGCGGAGTTGCAGTCGTTGCCGTTGGTCACGTCGGATGCGGAGATGGGTCGATATTACGCGGATGTGGTGTGGTGATTGCTGTATCGCGTGGAGCGCGTCGCTACCGATAGTTGTGTCCCTTTACATGCTGTTCGCCACCACCCAGCTCCAGCGCCTTGAACTGTTTGGCGCGCACGTTCACCACCTGCTGTTCCACCTGCAGCGTGCCGCGAATGAGCAGCATCGGTGACCGGGAAATGAGCTGGGCCTGTGCTTCGTAGCGATCGGGGGTGATCACGATGTTGATCATCCCCGTTTCGTCTTCGAGGGTGAGAAAGACGAATCCTTTGGCGGTGCCCGGGCGCTGGCGGCAGATCACCAGTCCGGCCACGGCCACGCGCTGTCCATCCTTGCCCAGTTCGTGCGCGTCACGGGCCGACAGCACGCCGTTGGGCGCGAGAATGGGGCGCACATGCTTCATGGGATGCCCGGCCAACGACAGCCCCGTCATGCGATAGTCGGCTTCGGTGAGTTCGATGGGCGTGTGTGAGGGCAGCTGCGTGGGAACGGGGTGCGCCTGAAAGGGCGCCAGCGGCAACTCGGGACCACGGGTGGATGCCATCACTTCCCACAGCGCCACGCGCCGCCGCCGTTCGGCCGGTTCGTGCGCGAACATACTGTCGAACGCACCGGCTTCGGCCAGTCGTCGCCATGACGTTTTATCAAGCGACACGCGACGCACGGCGTCGTTGACGCTGGTGAACGGCCCATGCACCAACGCCGCTTCGAGGGCGCGACGGGCCTTGGCGCCCAGTCCACGCACGAGTCGCACACCCAAGCGCACCGCCACCACATCGCGCATGGGTTGCGGGCCGACGTGCCGCCCCCAGCGCACCACGCCATCGTTGGGCACGAGCACGCGTCCATCGGCCATTTCCAGCGCGTGATCCCACGTGCTGCGCGTAAGATCAACCGGGTGCACCTCCACACCGTGTCGCTTGGCGTCTTCGATGAGCGTGCTCGGCGCGTAGAAGCCCATCGGTTGCGCGTTAAGAATGGCGGCGGTGTACTCCGGCGCGTAGTAGTGCCGCAGCCAGGCGGTGGCGTACACGATGAGCGCGAAACTGGCCGCATGACTTTCGGGAAAGCCGTAATCGGCGAAGGCGTTGATCTGGTTGTAAATGCGGCGGCCGGTTTCTTCAGGGATGCCGTTCTTGGCCATGCCCGCAATCAGTTCTTCACAGATCTGCGCCATGCGTTCGCGCGACCGCTTATGCCCCATGGCGCGCCGCAACTGATCGGCTTGCGTGGGCGTGAAGCCAGCAGCCACGATCGCCACCTGCATGCCCTGCTCCTGAAAGAGCGGCACGCCGAGCGTGCGTTTGAGCACCTTCTCGAGCATGGGGTGTGGATACGTGACCGGTTCCAAGCCCGCGCGCCGTCGCAGATACGGATGCACCATCTCGCCCTGAATAGGCCCCGGGCGGATGAGCGCGACTTCCACCACGAGATCGTAAAAACAGCGCGGCTTCAAACGCGGCAGCGTATTCATCTGGGCGCGACTTTCGATCTGGAAGAGTCCCACGGTATCGGCGCGGCACATCACGTCGTACACGGCCTGGTCGCTCATGTCGAGCTGCCCAAGATCGATCGTGGTGCCGCGTGTGTGCCGGATGTACAGCAGGCAATCCTGCACCACGGTGAGCATGCCGAGCCCCAGCAGGTCGATCTTGACCAAGCCTACGGGATCGAGGTCGTCTTTCTCCCACTGGATCACGGTGCGCCCCGGCATGGAGGCGGGCTCGATGGGCACGATGGAGCCGAGTGGTTCTTCGGTGAGAATGAACCCGCCCACGTGAATGGAGCGATGACGCGGCAGTTGGTGCAGGCCGGCGACGACATCGGCCAAGCGACGTACGCGTTCGTCGTTGGGATCGAGACCGGCGCGGGTGAGCAGATCACTACTCGTGATTGGCTCAGGTTGCGCCCGCGCATCGGCCGCGATCTTTCGCTCGGCCTGCATGTCGATGACCTGCGCCCACGTGCTGTCGCGGTCGGCGTCGGTGGTGTGTGGTACGGTGGGTGGTGTCGTTGTTGCACCGTCCGCCAATGGTGTGTCGACCCGCAACGCCTCGGCGGTACTCCGCGCACTGAACCGATCACTCAGCGATGCCAGCATATCCCCCTGCTGCACCGAGAAGCCCAGCACGCGCGCCGCGTCGCGCACGGCGCTGCGTCCGCGCCAGGTGATCTGCTCGCACACCATGGCGGCGTGTTCGCGCCCGTAGCGATTATACACATACTGTAGCACGCGCTCGCGATCGCGGTGGGCGAAGTCGATATCGATAT
Organism: Gemmatimonadota bacterium; assembly: GCA_002737115.1. Classification (GTDB taxonomy): domain Bacteria; phylum Gemmatimonadota; class Gemmatimonadetes; order Gemmatimonadales; family Gemmatimonadaceae; genus Gemmatimonas. Next base: position 52,692 of record NSHR01000012.1, read on the forward strand.
CGGGTGGCTCTTTGCGTCCTTCGCTTAAAAACCGCTCGAACAGCAGCTCCATGCGAATGGGATCGACCGCCGTGATGCCCAGGCAGTAGCACACCGCCGAATTGGCGGCGGAGCCACGACCCTGACAGAGAATCCCTTCGCGTCGTGCGAAGCGCACGATGTCCCACACGGTGAGAAAGAAGCCGGCGAGATCGAGCTTGCCGATCATCGCCAGTTCGTGGGCGAGTTGGGTGTCGTGCTTTGGCGTGCGCGACGTGTCCCACCGCTCGTAGGCGCCCTGTTCCACCAGGCGCGTGAGATACTCCTGCGCGCTGATGCCCGGCGGCAGTGGAAACGCCGGCATGGATGGCTTGAGCTGCTCGAGCCGGAACGTGCATCGCTCGGCGATGGCGAGCGTGGCCTTCACCCCTTCCTCCGCGCCACGCCACCGCTGATAGATGAGCGACGGCTTCTTGAGCGCCCACTCGGCGTTGGGACGCAGGCGCGTGCCCATGGTGTCGAGTGTGCGCTCGTGACGCAGCGTGTTCAGCACATCGTGCACGATGCGCTGTGCGGGGGTGGCGTAGTGCACGTTGTTGGTGACCACCCATGGCACGCCGAGCTTGGCCGCCAGTGGACGCAACTGCTGCACCAGCGCGCGCTCTTCCGGCAACCGATGATCCCAGCATTCCACCGCGAGATGCTCACCGAACACATCGCGCAATTCACCGGCGGCGGTGTAGGCGTCGCTGGCGCGGCCCTCGGCCAGCAATTGCGGCACCCAGCCGCGCGGACAGCCGGTGAGGGCCATCACGCCCTCTACATGGCGCGTAACAAGCGCCCAGGGCACACTGGGGGTGCCACGTTCGCTGTCCATGCGCGCCCGCGTGACCAGCGAGGCGATGTTGCGATAGCCGTCGCGCGTTTCGGCGAGGAGCACCATGTGGGTGCGTCGTTCGGCGCCGGGGTTACCGATGTCGGGCATCCGCACGGTAAGCTCGACGCCCAGAATGCCGCCGATGCCGAGCGCGGCGCAGGCCGTGCCGAAGCGGACCACGCCCCCCATTTCATCGTGGTCGGTGATGGCCAGGGCGGGGTATCCCAGCTCAGCGGCGCGCTCGGCCAGTGACTCGGGGAGCGAGGCCCCGTCGAGGAGGGAGAGGGCCGAATGGCAATGGAGTTCGACGTACTGGTTCGGCATGGGATACCGAATATACACCGAACATCGTGGATTTGACGAGGCTGGATGGCGGGCACTTCCGCCGCGGTACCGCCGTTAGCTTGCCGAAATGTCTCATTCCAACCGCCCCTCCCGTCGTCCCGAGCACACGATGAACAACGTGCTCGAGCATGCCGATACGATGTCCACCGAGGAGTTGGACAAACTGCCATACGGCATGATCCAGCTGGACGCGACGGGGCGGATTCTGAACTACAACGCGGTGGAGTCGAAGCTGGCGTCGTTGAAGAAGGAAGACGCTATCGGCAAGCAGTTCTTCACCGAGATCGCGCCGTGCACGAAGGTGCAGGACTTCTACGGACGCTTCAAGGAAGGGGTGATCCGTGAATCACTCGATACCAGCTTTCGCTTTCATTTTGCGTTCAAGCAGAACCCGCGTGACGTGACCGTGCGGCTGCTGTATTCGCGCCGGACACGTACGGTGTGGGTGTTGATTTCGGATCATGACGGGAAGCCGCTGGAAGGCATGTGAACGGCCAAATGCTTAGGAGGCACTAGAACTGCCAAATGCTTAGGAGGCAGGGGGGAGGGTGTCAGGAAGGAGGGGGCAGGACTGCACGCCGTTGCTGCTTCCTCCTTCCTGACCCCCTCCTCCCTGCCTCCTAGGCAGTTGGCAGTCAGTTCAGCCCATCAGCCCACGCCTATCCCCCCAGCACGTTCACGCACCCCTTGGGCGGAGCGGCCAAGCGCTGGTTGCATTCGTCCACCGGGATCGGCACCAACGGGAAGACGCGGTGGCTGGGCAACTGCTTCCTGAGGTCACCGAGCCGGTTGTAGCGGCGCGAATCGACCCAGCGATGCCCGTACTCGAAGAACAACGAGTAGCGGCGATCGTACAGCATTTCGGTGACGAGATCACCCGAGAAGTCGGCCGCTAGGGCCGGCAGGCCACCGGCGTTGGTGCGCACGAAGTTCAGATCGGCGATCGCGGCGGCTCGATTGCCGAGTCCGATGTTGGCTTCGGCGCGAAGGAGGATGAGCTCTTCGTTCCGGATGATCGGGATCGACGTAACGTTCGTGGGATACACGATGGGACGCACGTTCGAGCTAATGCCCTGCGTGGCGAGGTTCACCGTGCCCACCACGGCTTTAGTCGTGGCCCGCAGATCACGCGAACCATCCATGCGTAGGCGCGCCTCGGTGAGGAACTCCGGTACCGCCACGATGGCGCGCGGTGCCGGATCGAACAGCGGGTTGGTCGCGTCGCCCGATGCCGTGCTGTACACATGGTACACACCGGTGGCGAAGCCGGCGGTGGTGCCGCCGGCGGTGCTGACGAACGACTCATTCAGCGCCGTCAGGGCGTCGGCCCAGCGACCGCGGTACACCTCGAGGCGCGCCTTGAGGCCGCGGTTCACGCGCACGAAGTTGGCCGGCGTATTGAAGCCGGTAAATCCCGTGGTCAGCGTGAACGGGAACGCCGCGCCCGCTGCGGCGAGATCGGTGCGCGCTTCGTCGAAGAGCGCCGCCGTCTTCGTGTACGCTTCCTCGCGCGTGATGAACGCCCCCTGCACGGTGGGATCCTTCGGCACGTCGAACACGAGGCCGAAGGTATCACGCACGCGCAGCTGATTCATGTACTCGAGCGCCATGAACGTTTTCACAAATCCTTTTACACCGCTCTTCTGGGCGGCCGTGTAATCGGGGACGGCGTCGACCACGTTGAGGATGGTGTACGCGTTGCGAAGATTACGGTACGAGTTGGACCAGCCGGCGTCGGTGCCGAAGCCACCCGGCTCCAGCGGTCCGATGAGCAGCGCGAGCACGTTGCGCGGCTCGGCGCCGTCGAGATTCATGATCTCGCGGCCGAAGATGCCGAGCGTGCTGGCCCAGGTGCCGGCGCCGGAGCGCGAGCCAGCGAGGACGCCGGCCACGGTGGTGTTCACCGTCGCGGCGTTGGGCGAGCCTTCCAGCTGCGAGGTGTTGGGGCTGTTGAAATTCGCGATGTCAGCCGACTGACAGGCGACGATGCTGGCACAGGCGGCTACGAACAACAAGGTGCGCGCCTGGCGATGACGGAATGTGGTCATGGTCAGAAGTCCAGGCTGAAGTTGAGCCAGTAGCTACGGCTGGCGGGATACGCCGCGAGTTCGCGGTTACGCTGAATGGCGTCGGGCACACCGCCCGCGCCGAAGTTCTGCGCTTCCGGATCGCCACCGCGGAACTTGGTCCACCAGTACAGATTGCGTCCGCTCAGCGAGAGCTTGGCCCCGCTGGCGCCGGCCCACGTCTTGGCCACCCACTTCTGCGGGATGTCCCAGGTGAGCGTGACTTCACGCAGCTTCACGTACGACGCGTCCTGATAAAAGATGCGCGTGACCTGCAGGTAGTTGGTGCGCCGCACTTCGCCGAGCTTTCGGCCCAAGGCGTCGAGCTCTTCGTAGTCGCGCGAGTTCTGGCCGAGGTCGTAGTGACGCCACGTGCCGTTGGCGAGCATGCCGCCCTTCTGCTGGTCGAGCAGGGCGTACAGCGAGAGGCTCTTGAAGCGCACTTCATTGCTGAGACCCGCACTCCATAGCGGATTGCCATCGCCCATCAGCACCGGCACCACCACACGACCACCAGCCTGCGGCAGCGTGTCGTTGCCGTAGATCTGCGTGGCCGACTTGCCCTGTTCGATGCGCACGGCGCCTGTCTGCAGCGTGCCCAGCAGGAATGGCGCAACCGGAAGGTTCGTGACCTTGGACCGGCTCGTGCCCCAATTGAGGCGCGCATTCCAGCCCCACGTAGGCGTCTGAATCGGGAACGCATTGATCGAGACTTCCGCACCCGTGACCTGCATCTCGGCGCCGTTCGACGTTTCGCTGTTAAAGCCAGACGTGGGCGCGAGCGTGCGCGTGATGAGCAGGTCGGAGATGTTGCGACGGAAGCCCGTGACGGCGAAGGTGCCGCGATTGCGGAACACGTTCAGGTCGAGACCGGCTTCGATTTCACGCTGACGCTCGGGGCGCAGATCCGACGACGCGCGCACGCTGCCGACGCGGAAGGCGCCGAGTCCGCCCACGCTCGAGAGATCGAGGTTCGTGAACTTCTGGCCGTAGAGCGGCTGATTGCCCGTTTCGCCGTACGCTAGGCGGATCTTGGCTTCGTCTACCAGGCCGGGAGCGAGATCGGTGAAGCGGTACGACGTGGCGGCCTTCGGGAAGAGATAGAATTTCTCGACATCACCGTTATTGCTGCTGCGGTCGGCGCGGGCACCGGCCGTGAACAGCAGCTTGTCGCGCCAGAGCATTTCCGTCTGCGCGAAGACACCGAAGTCTTCCACTTCCAAGCGTGACTCGTCGACGTCGCGCACCGTGCCTGAGGTCACGACTTCGAGCCCACCCAGCAGGTTCTGCGCCGAGGCCCGCGTTTGATTCAGACTGCGCTGTTCGAACTGCGTGCCGAGCTGCGACGTGATCTTGAGCGACGACTGCGGGGTCCATCCGTGCACGAGATTCAGGTTCATATTGCGCTGAATATTCGTGCTCTTGGAATTGGCTGACGTTCCCGGCAGTCCGTCCACCGGCTCGTACTGCAGCGTGGGCGGCGAATAGATCAGATTCGACTGATTCAGCAGGTCGACGCCGCCGTAGGCGATGAACTGCAGCGTGTTCTTGTCGCTGGCGAGCAGGTCGGCCGTGAGGCGAGACGTAGTGATGTTGCGCCACACGTTCTCGCCGTTCTTGAACTGGTCGATCGTCTGCAGCGGGTTAGACGGGTAGAACTGGTTCACCGGCCACGTGCCGTCGGCGTTGCGCCGCAGATCCAGGAAGCTCGGGATCTTGGTGAGCGAGTAGGCGATCGAGTTACCGGCGTTGTCGTTGCCGAACAGGCCGCGATCGTTCGCGTTGTTCAGGATCTCGTTGCCGACCTGCAGATTGAGCCGCTTGGAGATGCGCTGGTCGAGGTTGATGCGCGCGCTGGTTTTGCGGGCGAAGGTGTTCTCGACGATGCCTTCTTCGTTGCGACGGCTAATCGACATGAAGTACTTCGTGTCTTCACTGCCGCCGCTCACGTTGAGTGACACGTCCGAGTTCATCGGCGTGTTGCCGTAGGCCAGCGACTCGTAGTCGAGCACGCGGTTGGCATCGTAGAACGGCGTAATGCCGGCGCCGAACACAGCGACGGCATCGGCCACCGAGTTGAACTTGCGTGAGCCGTTGCGGTACGCGAGCTCCGAGGTGCCGCCGCCCAGGCGCAGCGAGAACTTCGGCTTGCCGGCCTGGCCACGCTTGGTGGTGATGATGATGACACCGCCCGACGCCTTCGAGCCGTAGATAGCCGCCGCCGCCGATCCCTTCAGGATGTCGACGTTCTCGATGTCGTTCGGATTGAGGTCGGCGATGCGGTTGACCGGGTTCTCCTGGTTGCCCACGGAGATGCCGGTGCCTGCGGCGCGCGTGACCTTATTTGTGCCGGAGCCGATGGATACGTCGGAGACGATGACACCATCAATGACGTACAGCGGCTGCGCGGATCCGAGAATAGAGGAGATGCCGCGGATGCGGATGCGATTACCGCCACCGGGGGCGCCGGTGGATTGCGAGATCTGCGCACCGGCGATCTTGCCCTGGAACGCGTTCTCGATGGACTGCGACGACACCTTATTCACGTCGGCGCCGCTCACGGTGGCGACGTCGTTGGCGAGGTTGCGGCGCGAGATGCCGGTGGCCTGACCCGTCACCACGACTTGATCGAGATTCAGCACGTCCTTCTTGAGCACGATCTCGAGGCTGCTCTGCGAGACGCCGACGGTGATGCGCGTCATCGGGTAGCCGAGGCGACGCACCATGAGGACCACCTCGCGG
>NSHR01000013.1 GCA_002737115.1 Gemmatimonadota bacterium
CCTGGTTCTACAACGTGCCGATGCGCGCGCCGCAGCTGTTCACGATCACCCTGGCCTCGGTTTTGAGGGATTCGCCTCACCCGGCATCCCGAGCGACGACTTCAACAGGCTCATGCCGCTGGTGCAATGAGGCGCCCGCGGCAAACTTTCCTTCCCGGTCCCTTCCCCTCCCCACCCACGCACTGCCCGCCAGCCATGACCCGTCGTCTGCTGTCTCTTGCCGCGCTCGTGATGTGCACGAGTGCCGTCTCGATCGCACAGTCCACGCCCTCCACGACGCCCGCGAATACGCCCGCGAACACGCTCACGGCCGCCGAGAAGCAGGCCGGCTGGACGCTGCTGTTCGACGGCAGATCGCTGGCCGCGTGGCGCGGCTACCAGCAGGCTGACCTCCCGCCGGAATGGATGGCGATCGACGGCACGATGACGAAGGTGAAAAACACCAACGACATCGTGACTCGCAAGCAGTACGGCGATTTTGAACTGGCGCTCGACTGGAAGCTCCCGCTCGGCGGCAACTCGGGCATCTTCTACCGCGGCACCGAGAAGGAGAAGAAAGTCTACTGGAGCGCGCCGGAGTATCAGCTGGCGGAGGACTCGCTTACGCCGGACAGCCGCGACGTGATGACGTCGGTGGCAGCAGTGTACGGCTTCTATCCCGCTAAGCGCGGCGTGGTGTATCGCGCCGGTGAGTGGAACTCCACGCGCATCATCGCCAAGGGTGCACACGTCGAGCATTGGCTCAACGGTGTGCTCATTGCGCAGTACGAATTGTGGTCACCGGAGTGGCTGCTTAAACTGCGTGGCGATCCGGCCGACCCCAGCAAGCCGCCGCTCAAGTTCGCTCCGTACGCCGATTGGGGCATGGCGAAGATCGGCTATATTGCCATTCAGGGCGATCACAACGGCGAGCTCTCGATGCGGAACATCAAGATCCGCGAGCTGAAGTAGAGATCGCCGGCATGCCGCATGGTCGCACACCGCATGGGCACTCGCCGGCGCCGCTCTCTGGGCTGGTCCTCACGGGTGGCGAGAGTTCACGAATGGGACGCGACAAGGCTACCATCGTGTACGGTGTCGAGCCGCAATGGCGTGTCGCGGCCGAGCTGCTGCGGGCCTGCGGTGCGGATCCGTTCTGGTCGTGCACCGTACAGCAGGCGAACGATTGGGCGATCGGCGACCATGCGCTGCTCGACGTCGTGCCGGGACATGGGCCAGCCAGCGGATTGCATGCCGCATTCTCGCGTGGAACGGGGTGCGCGTGGCTCGTGATCGGCTGCGACTATCCTTCGCTCGAAGCGCAGGATCTCCAGCGTCTGGTTGATGCGCGAGACGCTGCGGTCGACGCCATCAGCTATCGGAATCCTGAGACGCGCGAGGTCGAGCCGATGATCGCGTTGTGGGAGCCCGCCGCGCAGCAGCGCTTCCTGCAGGGGTTCGAGCGCGGTGAGTACAGCGCACGCCATGTGCTGCGCAGCGGCGCGCTGCGTCTGCTCGAACCGCGTTTGCCGCAGCTCCTGGACAATCGCAACGATCGCTAGCGCGGGCGCGTGAGCTCGAAGGGCACCGCTTGACGCGCGAGTACCTGCGAGCGACGTTGGGCCCGTTCGCCGAGGCGGCGAGGCGGCGAGGCGGCGAGGCGCCATTACACACTATTCCCGGAACCATTCGTGCCGAGTTTCACTGCGATCACCAAGGCGGCGCTGTACGCGCTGCTGCTGGCCGGCGCCGCATCGCCGATGGCGGCCCAGCGTCCCATCAAAGTGTTCATCTCCGTCGACATGGAGGGCATCGGCGGTGTCGTCACGTCGGAGCAGCTCAGCCCATCGGGCTTCGAGTACGCCAAGTTTCGCGAGTATATGACCGCCGAGGCGTTGGCTGCCATTGCTGGGGCACGGGAGGCCGGTGCCACGGAGTTCGTCGTCGCCGATGCGCATGGCAACATGCAGAATCTCTTGATCGACCGGTTCCCGGCTGGCATCACGATTGTGCGCGGGTCGCCGCGTCCGCTCATGATGATGGAAGGGATCGACTCGACGTTCAGCGCCGCCATGTTCATCGGGTACCACTCGGGTACGAGCAACACGCAGGGCGTACGAGCCCACACGATCTCTAGCGCCACGTTCTCGGCGGTCACACTCAACGGCCAGCCGATGTCGGAGTCGAGCATCAACGCCATCATCGCCGGCTCGTTCGGCGTCCCAGTTGTCATGGTGTCTGGGGACGAGCAGGCGGTGGGTGAAGTGCAGGCCTTCACGGGCAACGTGGAGGGCGCCGTGGTGAAGCGGTCGATCAGCTTTCATGCGGCGGCGGTGATGACGCCCGAGGGCTCACAGGCGCTCATTCGCGCGAAGGCGAAAGCGGCCGTGCTGCGACTCAGAGAGTTCAAGCCGACGCCGGCCACTGGGCCGTTCCGGCTCGACCTCTCCTACAAGAGCTACACACCAGCCGAGGTGATGTCGTACCTGCCGGGCGTGGATCGCGTGGATGCGCACACGATACGGTTTCGGACGGCATCCATTCGCGACGTGTCACGCTTCCTGGAGTTTGCCATCACCTACCGGGCGGACCTGACGCCGTAAGGCTGGAAGTCGCCGGCGTCTCGAGTATCGCGGCAATTCCGGGCTCGGGACGCCAGGCACACGCGTGGAAGGCGTCAGAACGCCAGCATCTGCGTGAACTTCACGATCAGTGCGCGCCCCCCCACCGGACTGTCCGGCGTGAGAATGCGCTGATCATTGTACACGATGAACAAGTCGCTCAACGGATGATGGATAATGTTGAAGCGCACGTTGGCGTTGAACTGCTTGGTGGTTTCGTCGTACTGCGACAATGCGTCGATGAACATGTTGGTCGTGAACGAGTAGTTCACCCGGGCCGTGATCACGTTATTGACAAAGGCGAGGTTCGGCTGCGTGAGCGTGGCGGCCGTGCGCTGCACACCAAGCGTGGCCCGTAGCTTGTAGTTGGCGCGGAGCGTCATGGCGCCATTGATGGTACGCTGCGTGCCATTGTACAGGCCGCCGAACAGATAGCGGACCGTTGCCGACACCGGCCGACTCTGGTCGGTGACGCCATAGAGGGACCACTCGGTCCACGAGTAGCCGCCAGCCGCCAGCGGCGCGGCCATCTTGCGATTGGGTCGGAATGGCATATCGAGACGATTGAACGTCGGATTCACCGCCACCTCAAAGACCGCGCCGTTATTGAAGAACCAGGACTGCCCTGAGTGCAGTTTCTTGGCCACGATCCGGCCTTGCAGGTCCTCCTGATAATCCCATGTGATGTGCGGGTGCAATTCGCGGATCCCGTGTGCCCGCAGCCATGCCGACCGCGGACGAATGCCGGTATCCAGCAGGTACTTCCGCATGTCGGTGCGACGATAGAAGCCCAGATCGTTCTGGAACCCCGCCCCGAGCTGCATCACCCCACCCTTCACATGCAGGAAGTTGCCTTCCCGGTTGATGGTGCTGCGCCACGCGTAGTCCCCCTTGGTGATCCCGGGCGTTTCCGTCTTCACCACGTACGAGTTCCAATCCAGCGTGCCGAACAGGCGGATGTTGTTGTCGACGCCGTACACACGATTGGCGTAGTCCGCACGACGCGTCTGCACGCCGGTATCGGCGCCGCCCAGATTGACACGCTGCATGGCGAACACGCCGATATCGCTGCCGGTGCGCCCGAGGTTCTGCCGGAAGCGAAACACACTCGAGTTGGCGCGTGGATTCAGATCGTCGCCACGCTCGGAGATGGAGAGCAATCCCAGGCGGGTGGATTCGGTGAGCTTGCCGGTTAGTCGCACACCGCCATCGATCGGGATCTGCAGGCCAGATCGACTGAGCCCGATGCGCCGGGAGAAGAAGAGGAGATTGTCTTCGTCGGGCGTTGGCGTGGGGTTTACCCGATTGTTGCGCGCGGCGTCACCCACATAAAACACGCCGGAGTTTTCGAGAAAGAAATCCCGCTTTTCCGGAAAGAACTGCGAGAACTGCGTGAGGTTCACCTGCTGCTCATCGGCCTCGGCCTGCCCGAAGTCCGGATTCAGCGTGACATCGAGGGTGAGCCCCGGCGTAAGCGCCGCCTTAAGGTCGACACCCACCGCCGCGTGCTTCACAAACGAGGGCTGCGGTCGCGCGGTGGTACCCAGGTCGCGGACGGTGTTCGCTACCACAAATGGCTTGACGCGTAGGTCGCGTCCCGACTGGCCGGTCTGTAGCCCAGTCAGATCGCCCGCGAGCGAGATGCGATTGAGGTTGAAGGCGCGGGGCACCGGAGACCAGAAGTCCACTTCATTTTTGCGACGCACGTGCCGCGAGAAATTGATGCCCCAGTCATGCCCACCCGCCTTGTCGAAGCGCAGCGCACGGAACGGAATGCGCATTTCGGCAATCCATCCCCCGTCGTAGCGGCGCGTGCGCACCTCCCACACGGCGTCCCAGCTTTGGTTGACCTCGCGCCCTTCCAGCGCCACCTGTCGGTCATGGCGCGCGCCCTCCACGTTGGTGCTAAACACATAGCCGTTGCGCCGATCACCGAACGTATCGAGTAGCACCTCAAAGTCGTCCTGATCCTCTTCCTTGAAGTCCTTCTTGATGTCCGTGACCAGCATCAACTCGGGGTGCGAGTCATGCATCTTCGCCGCGATATACAGATTGCCATCATCGAATGCCACCCAGACTTCGGTGGCCTCGGTCGCCGGTTGTCCGGTCAGTGGCTCGCTCTGAACAAAATCAGCGGCGGGCGTGGCCGTCGTCCACACCGGCTCATCGAGCACGCCGTCAAGTCGAATGGGTCCGCCCGTTTTCACGGCACGGACTTCACGGCGCTTCTCCGGTACGGACTTCTGGCCGCGCGAGGCAACGAGAGGCGATGACTGCGCGCGAACGTGGCCAGGGGACAACACGAGCACGGTGCCAAGCACGGTGCCGAGCACGGTGTACGCGAGCCGTCGGGCGGTGAGAAGCTTCACTGGCGCAGAACTCCAAGGAACGAGACATCCCCATCGAAGGTCACGGCGCGCACGCTTGGCCAGGCCACCGCTACCGCCAAATCTCTTCCACCCGCACCGGCCCCTCCGCCGACGGGACATCCAGCCAGTCGGCCGAGTAGAGATCATCACCCGGGACCGTTCCCGGCACACGCGCACCCGACTGGGCCAACTGGTTCCAATCCGGTGGCACACGCCCTAGCAAATGTCGCACGAAGTAATCGTTGCGTGCCCGGTTGCCGTAGGTCCCACCGCTGGTGTGGCCCGCGCCCGGCAGGAACAGAAAGTCGTATTGCTTGTTGGCCTTCACCAACGCGTTGATGACTTGCATGGTGCTTTGGGGATCGACATTCGTGTCCATCTCGCCGACCACGAGCAACAGGTGGCCCTGCAGTGAAGACGCATGGTCCACGTTCGACGAGGCCGCGTACTCGGGGCCTACGGGATACCCCATCCATTGTTCGTTCCAGGAAATCTTGTCCATCCGATTGTCGTGACAGCCCGCTGCTGACACGGCAACCTTGTAGAACTCCGGGTGGAAGAGCAGCGCCCCCGTCGAGTTTTGTCCACCCGCGGATGTCCCGTAAATCCCCACCCGCGAGATGTCGTACGACACGTATTTGGCCGCGGCGGCCTGGTGCCACAGAATACGATCTGGAAAGCCGGCATCGGCAATATTCTTCCACGCCACGTTGTGAAACGCCTTCGAACGCTGCGCCGTCCCCATGCCGTCCATCTGCACCACGATGAATCCCAGTTCCGCCAACGCTTGCATACTCCCTTGGGCGCTAAACGCCTTCGGGACAAAGTGGTCGTGGGGTCCGGCGTAGATGTACTCGATCACAGGATACTTCTTGGCGGCGTCAAACTGGGTCGGGCGAACGATCAATCCCCAAATGTCAGTGGTCCCGTCGCGTCCCTTGGCCGCGAACACCTCGGGGCGACGCCACCCCGACTGCTCCGCCAGTGTCACGTCGGTTCGCTCCAACTCCACGAGCTTCGCCTGATCGCGCGCGCGACGGAGTTCCATGACCGGTGGCTGATCTACCCGTGACCATGTATCCACGTAGTACTCGCGACTGGGCGACCAACTCAGCGTGTGCGTGCCGTCTCCCTGTGTGAGCGCCACGAGGCCCGAGCCGTCAAAGTTGATGCGGTACGCGTGGATGAGATACGGGTCCTTCCCGGCGTACATGCCGCTAGCCCGAAAGTAGATCTGTCGCTTCGGCGCATCGACGGTATCAACACCGCGCACCACCCACGCGCCTTTGGTAACCTGGTTCTTCACCCGACCCGTGATCCCATCGTAGAGCCAGAGATGCTTCCACCCGTCACGCTCGGACATCCACAGCATGTCGGCGCCGTCGTTTACGTCCTGCCGCCACACGGTGGAGTAGTTGCTGACGAACGTGGCTTCACGCTCGTCGATCAGCACACGGGCGGCGCCGGTGGTGGCGTGCATCTCCAGTACTTGGTAGCGCTGGTGGCCGCGCTCATTGTACTCGAACGTGAAGGCGCGGCTGTCCGCGCGCCACTGCGGCCGTCGCAGGTCGTACGCATGCGGCAGCAGCGCGGGATCAAGACGAAACTGCTGCTTGCTCTCCACCGCGAAGAGCGCCGGCAGCTGGCGATCACGCGGATCGCCTGGCTTTTCGTAGAGTCGCGTGGTCAGCTTGGGTTGGACTTGATCCGTTGGCGACGATTCAATGTACGGAATCATGCGGCGATAGCCGGATCGTACGCGAAACGCCGCCAGTTTCTTGGAATCCGGCGACCATCGGATAGAGCTGAGTGTGTAGGCGTCGCCTTCCATGCCATCGTAGCTCAGCATGATCAGCTCGGTGGCGCCAACGGTCCGTACGGCAATGTTGTAATTGACCACCAGGGCTTCCGACGTGCCGTTGGGGGCGCGCACGGGAGCCGTGGCGCCATTCCCATCGCGTGGGCCCGCGGCCGGGGCCGCGGCGGGGGCGGCGGCAACAGCTCGTCCGGTGCGCGCACAGGCGTAGACCACGAGATCGCAGCGGTACCCACTGGAGTCGCGATTGAATGTGAGGGACGCGACATCAACGGCCACGCGCACGTTCGCGGTGGAGGCCGTGAAGGGTAAGGAAGACCCCGTAAATGTTGCTCCCGTGACGGCGGACACCGCCACGGCGAGTCGCTCGTGGTCAAAGAGTGCGGTTTTTGCCAACGTGGCGGCATCGACAACGTGCCAACGACTGCCACCCGTGACCGATGTGCGGTACCAGAAGCGCGACGTCGCGCCAAGCCATTCGGGCGACGACGGCATGCCAACAAACAGCGGGTTCAGACGGGCCGAAATGGAATCGGCGCGTTGATAGTCGGCGAGTGTGCCTTGGCCGTGCACCGTGGCGAACGGCAGAACGCTGGCCAGCGTGGCGGCGCGGAGAAGACGCATTGGCATGACGGGCTCTGGAGAGGGGCGGCGCAAGGAATCTGAGCGCGGTCAAGCATGCGGGGCGGCGCGGCGCAAGGCAAGTCGGCGCCGCTCCTCTCCCTCACCACGCCCGTTCCGCCCCCGTCCAGTCCAGGAAGCTTCCCGTCTTCTCACGCGGCAACCGTTCCATTTGACTGAGCAACCCCAACGCCGCTTCATCAATCGGCACGCGGAACGCCGGACCATCGGGCGTGGTGGCGAAGTGCCCGGGGTTGCCGAGCATCAGCACGATGCGCTCCGTGCTCAAGTCATGCGCCAGCGCGCGCATGTGCATGTGCAGTGCCGCACTGCTCGCGCAGGTGGCGTAGTCTCCACCCTGCGTCTTGCCGGCGAGCGAGCCGAGCCAGCTGCTCACCACCAGTACCCGCGCCCCGTCACGCGTGGCAAGAAACGGCAACAGCGTGCGCACCAACAGCAGCGGCGCCACGGCGTGCCGCCGGTAGTGCTCCGTCAGTCCGGTGCCCGACAGCGTCGATAACAACTCGTCGCGCTCCGTATCGGCCAGCTTTTCGTGCTGTCCCGGCTCGGCCGGCGCGATGATCAGCTGATCGAGTGTGTCAGTGAGGCTCTCCAACACCGGCACCGCGTCGGCCACCAACGACGCATCGGCGGGGTCGAGCGCGATGAGCTCCAGCCCACTGTACTCGGCGCGCAGATCGGCCAGCACCGGCACGCGCGCCGGATTGCGGGCCGCCGCGTAGACCTTATCGCCGCGAATCAGACACTGCCGCACCAGCTCCACGCCGAGTGGCCGCGCCGCGCCGGTAATCAGGGTGCGCCGGGGCGACGCCATCGCGTGCCTGGCGGCCCCCGTCACGAGGCACCGCCGCGCGTCGTCCGGAGCACCGCTTCCACCGCGCTCACCGTGGCATCGATCTCGATGGGGCGATTGGCGCGGGCGTAGTCTTCACGTTGATGCAGCTCCACCAGCATGCCGGGATCCTTGAGCACATGTCCGGTGAGCACCGCAACCACGGTGTCACCTGCACCGATGATACCGTCCCGCACCAACTGGCGCACGCCGGCCACACTGGCTGCGCTGGCCGGCTCGCAGCCTACGCCGGCGCCATCGATCGTCACCTTGGCGTCGATGATCTCGTCGTCGGTGGCCGAAATCACCAGGCCGTCGGTCTCGCGAATCGCGCGTACGGCGCGATCCCACGACGCCGGGTCACCGATGCGAATGGCCGTCGCAATCGTTTCCGCCTGCACCGTGTAGCGGGTCGCGAACTCCTCACGGAAGGCCCGCGCGAACGGGGCCGCGCCGGCGGCCTGCACGCTCACGAGGCGCGGCACCTTCGTGATGAGCCCGAGCGCCTTCGCTTCCCGCAGCGCCTTCCCGAACGCCGCGGTATTCCCGAGGTTGCCCGCCGGCAGCACGATGAAGTCGGGCGCGTTCCACCCGAGTTGCTGAAGCAACTCGAAGACGATGGTCTTCTGCCCCTCCACCCGCCACGGGTTGATCGAGTTGAGCAAGTAGATCCCGAGCTCCCGCGACGCCTGCTGTACCAACCGTAGGCATTCGTCGAAGTCGCCCTTCACCAGTAAGGTGCGCGCGCCGTACGACAGCGTTTGCGCCAACTTGCCGAGCGCGATTTTGCCAGCCGGTACGAACACGAGTCCGGGAATGCCGGCCTGCGCCGCGTACGACGCCAGCGCCGCCGACGTATTGCCCGTGCTGGCACACGCCACCGCGCTCGCGCCAATACGCACGGCCTGCGTGGTGCCCACGGTCATGCCCCGGTCCTTGAACGAGCCCGTGGGATTGTGCCCCTCATGCTTGATCAGCAGTCCGTCGCACCCGGTGTACTTCGCGATCGCTGCCCGCGACAACAGCGGCGTATTCCCTTCGGGGTGACTCACGATGGCCCCACCCGCCCCGGGCATCACGATCGACTCGAAGCGCCACACCCCCGACGCATGTCCCATCGGCATCGCGCAGCAGTGCTGGGAAAAGCGGTGCTTGATGGCGTCGGCCGACAGCGGCGCGTTGAATTCATCGACCGGCGCGCGATGAATGATCTCGAGTAATCCACCGCACGTCGGGCAATCCGGCGCCGCGTCGAGGGGCGATAGCAACTGCCCGCACGCAGCGCATCGCTGTACACTGCGCTCGGCACCGACCGGCAGCCCAGTCACGCCCACTGGCAGGAAGACAGCATCGGTCGGCAATGGATGAGGCATTGGCGTGGTCATGACGGCGTGAGCTGAAGGATGTCGTTAAGCACACCGGCGGCCGTGACGGCTGGCCCGGCGCCCGGCCCGGTGATCACCAGCGGATGCGTGAGTGGCACCGCACGTAGCCCCACCTCGACTTTCCTTGGCGAGGCGTTCAACACATAGCGCAACACACGCCCCTGCTTGGTGGCCGCCGCGAAACGCGCGGTCCACGCCGCGTCCTGTTTCGACAACGTGGCCAGAAACGTCGGCAGCGGCATCGTGCGAAATGCCGACGGCACCAGCGACTCGACGGTCACGTCGTTCAGATCGCCGCGGAAGCCCATCATGCGCGCCAGGATCAAGGCCTTTCGGGCCACGTCCATGCCCGACAGGTCGTCGCGCGGATCGGGCTCGGTGAAGCCACGCGACATCGCATCCCGCAGCGACTCGCTGAACGCGCGCCCCTTTCCGATCTCGGTGAGCAGGAAGCCCAACGTGCCCGACGTACAGCCCTCGATGCGCAGCACTTTGTCGCCCGTTTCCACGAGCTTCGCGTAACTGTCCATCACGGGGAGACCGGCGCCGACCGTAGTTTCGTGCAACAGCCGCGAGCCGTGCTTCACCGCCAGCGCCCGTAGCGACTCCACCTCAGCGCGAGGTGCCGACAGCGGACGCTTGTTGGCCATTACGATATCCATGTTGGCCAGGATCGCCGCGCGAATCGCCGGCAATGTTTCGTGCGCCGTGACATCCACCAGCACCGGACGCGACAGCGCGTGCGCGCCGATGTACGCCACCGCCTCGGCCGCTGTCCCCTTCTGCCCGCCGCTCATCGCTGCCAACGTGCCGCCCGCTTCCTTCCCTTTCGCGTACGTTGCCAACTGGCGCGCGGTGAGCCCTTCCGGTTCGAACACGAAACCGCTGCGATCGACCAGGCCCACGATGGTGGGTTTCACCCGGCGCCGCACGCGCGGCAACATGCGCAGCAGCTCACGGCCGATCAATCCCACGCCCAGCAGTACGACGTCGAGACGGTCCTCCTCGCGCAAGCCGCCGCCGCCGATCTTGTCGAGCTGGAACTCGTCGTGCACCGCCTGCGCCGCCACTTCGGCATCGGTCTCGGCGATCACCACGGAAATATTCAGTTCACTCGAGCCCTGCGCGATGGCCACGATGTTCACGCCCGCGCTCGACAGCGCGGTGAACATGCGCGAGGCGATGCCCGGCGAACCGGCCATTCCGAGTCCGACCACCGCCAGCGTCGCCATACCACGCTGCACGTCCATGCCTTCAAGCTCACGACGCGAGAGTTCGAGCGCGAACGCCTTCTCGAGCGCCACGCGCGCCTCAGTGCTACGTTCGGCTGGCACACACAAGCAGATCGAGTGCTCCGACGAAGCCTGTGAAATGAGCGTGACGGAGATGCCGGCCTGTTGGAGCGCCGCAAACGTGCGCGCGGCGATGCCGGGCACGCCCAGCATGCCATTGCCGGTCACCGTCACCAGCGCCTGGTGGCGCACGATGGAGAGTGCCTTCACTGGATAGCGCGTGAGCGTGTGACGCACCGAGATCTCGGTGCCCGGCGCCGTCGGATCTGCAAACGGGCGGACGAACACCGGCACGCGCACCCGCGCCAGCGGAATAAGCGCACGCGGATGCAGCACCTTCGCCCCGTAGTACGCCAACTCTGCCGCCTCGCGCACGTTGAGTTGCGGCACGATACGCGCCGTCGGCACTAGACGCGGATCGGTCGTCATCAGCCCGGGCACGTCTTTCCATAACGTGATCCGCGTTGCACGGAGCGAACGGCCGAGTACCGTGGCCGTCAGATCGCTTCCGCCCCGACCAAGCGTAACCAAAGCGCCGTCGGTGGTTCCCCCGACGAATCCCGGCACCACGGGCAGCACCCGCTTTTTCAGCAGTGGGCGCAGCTGCGCCCGCACTTCGCGATCGGTGGCGACTAGATCCGGGAACGCGCCGCCGAAGACCCCGTCGGTGCGAATGAGCGTGGCAGCCTCGACGTATTCCGCGTTCGCACCGCGGGCGAGCAAACCAGCCACCACCAGACGCGCCGAGAGCTGCTCGCCACGCACCAGAAAAAAGTCCAGCGTGCGCGGCGTCAATTCGCGAAGGCTGGCCACGCCGTACCCCAGCGTGCGCAGCTCCTCGAAGGCGTCGTCGAGCTCGCGCAGGAGTCGAGCTCGCACCCGGGCGTTGCCGATGATGCCGGTGGCCACGGCCGCGTGCCGCTTGTGGAGCTTCGTGACCTGCTCATCGACGGCCGCGATGTCCCCGGCTCGGGCCGCCTCGGCGATCGCCAGCAGCGCGTCGGTGACACCCGCGAAGGCCGAGACCACGGTGACCACCCGGGAGGGGCGCGGTTCAAGGATCAGGGCGATCGCGTGGCGAACCGCGGCCGCATCGGCCAAGGAGGCGCCTCCAAACTTGAAAACGTCGATTGTGGGAGACGGCGAAGCGGAACGGGTACGCGGTGACGGCATATTAGAGCGGGAAAATGAGACGAATCGGACGCCCGGTCCTAATCTCAAGAAGTGAAGGCGAAGACCTCGAGGGGCACCTCCGCACACTACTCCGGGCCGGTTCACCTGTCCACACCGGTGCGCAACCGCCTAGCTTTCCATTGCCTTGTCCTGACGCGACCACTTTGGGTCGCTTTTCCGTCCCGTGTTGCCTTGGATATGACCGCACCTGTCGAATCGCCGCCTGCCCCGCCCGTCCAGGAACCTGCCCCTCTGCCGAGTCGGATCGCCGGGCTTACGCGCCTCGCGCACAATCTCTCCTGGAGCTGGAATCGCAACGCGCGGATGCTCTTTCGGGAGATCGACGAGAGCCTCTGGCACCGGCTGCGCCACAATCCGATCCGGCTGCTCCAGCTCGTCGATCCGGCCCGTCTCGCGCAGCTTGCTGACGACGCCGTCTTTTGCGCGCGCTACGACCGTGCGATGCAGTGGCTGGCCTCGGAGCGCTCGGACGAGCACACATGGTACGCTCGCACCTTTCCCGAACTACGCGGCCAACCGGTCGCGTACTTCTGCGCCGAATTCGGCGTGCACAACTCTGTGCCGATTTATTCCGGCGGTCTCGGCGTGCTCGCCGGTGACCACCTCAAGACGGCATCCGATCTCGGTATCCCGCTGGTCGCCGTGGGCATTCTCTACCGCCAAGGGTACTTCGATCAGCACATCCGGGTGGACGGCTGGCAAGAAGACTCGAACGAGGCCATCGACTTCAATGCGGTGCCGATCGTGCCGCTACCGGGTAAGGATGGCGAGAAGCACCTCGTCACCGTGACGACGTTTGGTCGCGACATCAACATCCGCGTCTGGAAGATGCAGGTAGGTCGCGTGCCGGTGTATCTGCTTGATTCGGATCTCCCGGAAAACCATCCCGACGACCGGCCGTTGCTCTCGAAGCTGTATTCGGGAGGCCCGGCGATGCGCCTTCGTCAGGAATGGTTGCTTGGCGTCGGCGGCGTGCGCGCCCTCCGCGCCCTCGGCATCGCGCCCGCCGCGTGGCACGCGAACGAAGGACACGCCGCCTTCATGATGGTGGAACGGGTGCGCGAGCTGTGTCAGCAGGGCGTGTCGTATACGGAATCGGTGAAACGCGTGCGGAACGGCAGCGTGTTCACCACGCACACGCCCGTGCCGGCCGGCCACGACCACTTCGGCGTGAATGAAGTACGACAGTGCGCCGATGGCTTCTGGAACGACATGGGCATCGACGCCGACACCTTCCTTCGCATCGGCTACATGCCGGAGTCGGGAACCGGCGTCTATCACATGACGGCCGCGTCGATGCGCCTCTCACGCCGGGTGAACGCTGTGTCGCGTCGCCACGGCATCGTGACGCGCGATATGAGCCGTTCGCTCTGGAACGGACGCGAGGCCGAGCACATCCCGGTGGGTCATGTCACGAACGGCGTGCACCTCGCGACGTGGATGGCCAATCCCATCATGAAGCTGCTGGACGATCATCTCGGTCCGGCGTGGTGGCACACCAGCGATCCTGCCCTGTGGGAACAGGTGCTCACGCTCGATGACGAAGCACTCTGGTTTACGCACGCGCGTCTCAAGAACACACTCATGCGCCTGATACGCGGAGAAGCGCGCAGCGCATTTGCCCGGGGACAGCTTGAGGCCACGCAGCTCGTGGGCGCCGGCACATTGCTCGACCCCAAGACGCTCACCATCGGGTTTGCCCGTCGATTCGCGACGTACAAGCGCGCCGACCTGATCTTCCGCGATGTCGAGCGCCTGCGGAAGCTTGTCACGAACGTGCAACGTCCAGTGCAGATCGTCTTCGCCGGCAAGGCGCACCCGGCCGACAATCCGGGCAAGCAGGTGTTGCAGAACGTGTATCACTTCACGCGCGATCCGCGATTTGAGGGACGCGTGGCGTTCGTGGAAGACTATGGTATGCACCTCGCCCACCTGCTCGTGCAGGGCGTCGACTTGTGGATGAATCTGCCGCGCGTGCCGCTCGAAGCATCAGGCACCAGTGGCATGAAAGCCGCGCTGAATGGCGTGCCCCAGATCTCCACGATCGACGGCTGGTGGGAAGAAGGGTACGAAGGGAACAACGGTTGGGCGATCACACCAGAGGAAGACGACGAGGCGGGCGTCAGCACGTCGAACCGTCTGTACGAACTCCTCGAACAGGAGGTCGTGCCGCGCTACTACGACCGTGACCAGAGCAAGCTGCCGCGTCGCTGGCTCGCCACCATGAAGCATTCCATCCGTGTTGCCGGTCAGCAATTCACGGCGCGTCGCATGGTGGAGCAGTACGCCCGGGCCTACTATGCCCCGTCGATTCTGGGTGACTCCCTGCCCGACGATCCACCAATCGCGTAACGCTGCGACAATGCCGTCCCCCGCCATGCCCACGCCCAGCTTCGGATCGCCCGTTATTCGCGCACCGGAGGGTGGGGCGCCAACGATCGTGCATCTCACGTCGGAATACAGTCCGTTCGCGCGGACGGGGGGGTTGGCCGAAGCCGTGATGGGATTGGCCAATTATCAAGTGAAGGGTGGCGCGAACGTGGTCGTGTTCGTGCCGCTTTATCGCACGGTGCGGGATCATGCACCCGATCTCGCACCGCTTGGCCGACCGATTCACGTCGAGTTGGGATTCCGCAGCGAAGAAGTGCGTTTCTTCCGTGAAGTGCAGCCCCCGGCCGGTCCCAAGGTGGTGTTCGTCGACATCCCCTCGGCGTTCAGCCGCGCGGGTCTGTATGGCGAAGGGGGCCACGACTATGCCGACAACGCCCGACGGTTCGCGCTCTTCTCGCGCGCCGTGCTCGATGGCATAACGCGTTTGATCGCCGGCCCCGTCGTGGTGCACGCGCACGACTGGCACACCTCGCTGGCCCTGATGTACATGCGCACGTACAGCGACCTCCGGAAACGCTACGCCAACACACCGACGGTGCTATCGGTACACAACGCCGGCTATCAGGGACACTTTCCAGCCTCGATGCTGAACGACTGCGGCATCCCTCCTGAGGTGTACACCTTCCAGCATCTCGAGTGGTACGACCGCATCAATTTCCTGAAAGGCGGACTGACCTTCGCCGATATGGTCGTGACCGTGAGCCCCACCCATGCGCAGGAATTGCGCACACCGGGCGGCGGCTTCGGACTGCAGGAGGTCTTCCAGTGGCTTGGCTCGCGCTTCACCGGGATCACGAACGGCATTGACCAAGCGCTCTGGAATCCGGCCACCGACGATCAGATCACGGCGAACTACTCGCGCCAGGACCCGTCGAACAAGGCGAAGTGCAAAGCGGCATTGCAGCGGTCGTTTGGACTGCCGCAGCTCCAGCGCACTCCCCTGTTCGGACTCACCGGGCGCATGGTCGTGCAGAAGGGGCTCGACCTCGTGCTGAACTCACCGCTGATCTGGACCCTCGACGCGCAGTTCGTATTTCTCGGCGCGGGTGAAGCGAAATACGAACACGCCCTATTAGCGCTGGCAACGGCACGTCCGCAGCATGTCGGCGTGCAGCTCAACTTCACCGACCGGCTCGAGCATCGCCTCATGGCCGGTGCCGACTTGTTCCTCATGCCGTCGCAGTATGAGCCGTGCGGCCTCACCCAAATGCGGGCCCAGCGCTACGGCTCGCTGCCGGTCGGACGCCGCGTCGGGGGTATCGCCGATACGGTACAGGACGACACCACCGGCTTCTTGTTCGACGAATTTCAGCCTGCTGCACTCGACCGGGCGATCTCGCGTGGCCTCGCCTCCTTCGCCGACTCGAGTGCGTGGGCGCTGCGCATGCGCGCCGCCATGCAGCAGGACTTCGGCTGGGAGCGCTCGGCCGAACGCTACGCGCAGGTGTATCAGCAGGCGATTGAGATGGTGAAGAGCCGTCGCTGATGCATTCCGTCGTTATTCACCATCACCTGTACCAGCCGCCGCGCGAAGATCCCTGGCTCGAAGTCGTGCCGACCGAGCCTTCGGCCGCTCCCGACCACGACTGGAACGCACGCATCAATCGCGAGTGCTACGCCCGGCTTGCCGCGTCGGAAGCGCATCTCCGCGACCGGCGTGCCGCCACACGTGATCCCGACGCGCGTGCCGGCCTTGCACGCGTGGTAAATCTGTATGCATGGTGTTCGTTCGACGTAGGCGCGACCCTCTGCGAATGGCTCGATGCGGAAGCGCCCGATACCATGCGGGCGATGCAAGCCGGCGATGCGGCCAGTGTGCGTCGGTGGGGCCACGGGAACGCGATCGCTGCGCCGTATCATCACGTGATTCTCCCGCTCGCCTCCCCGCGCGAGCGCACGACCGAAATCCGCTGGGGCATTCGCGATTTCCGTCGGCGCTTTCATCGCGAGCCCGAAGGGATGTGGCTGCCGGAGTGCGCGGCCGATGAAGACACGCTCGACGCCGTGGCCAAGGAAGGCATCGCCTTCACCATTCTTGCGCCGTATCAGGTGCACGGTCACGACGGCAGCGGCATGCCGGTACGTTGGCGCGGCGCTTCGGGGCGGTCGCTCACGATTGTGCCGTACGATGGCGCGCTCGCCGGTGACGTCGCATTCGGAGGCCTGCTGCGCGACGCGCCGGCGCTGGCGCAGCGGCTCTCGCCGCCTCGCGACGCCGCCGACCAGCACCCGGATCGCTGCACCACGCTAGCCACCGACGGCGAAACGTTCGGCCATCATCATAAGAGCGGCGACTCCACGCTCACCGACGCGTTGTCGATGGTGGTGCAGCAGGCGAGCTCCCGCGTCACGAACAGCGCGTCGTTGGTGGCTATGTATCCACCCACCACCGATGTGCGACTGGTGTCGCCGAGTGCGTGGAGTTGCGCCCACGGCGTGGAACGGTGGCGCAGCAACTGCGGCTGTCGCCTCGATGGCAGCACGCCGCCGGCACAGCAATGGCGCGGACCGTTGCGCGCGGCAATCGAACGCCTCTCGCACCACGCGCATGACGTGTTCGAGCACGAAGGCCGCGCACTGTTCCGCGACGATCCCTGGGACGTGCGCGATCGATACGGTGACGTCGTCGCGCAGGACGGTGAGGCGCTCGAGCAGTTCGCGCGACGCGAGTTACCGGCCGATGCGTCGGATCACCAGGTGCAGCGGGCCCGCGAACTGCTCGAGCTCGCGCGGGCCACGATGCGCACGTTCACCTCGTGCGCCTGGTTCTTCGACGAGGTTGATCGCATCGAAGTGCGGCAGGTGCTGCGCTACGCCGCGCGCGCCATCGAGCTGACCGGACACGCCTCGCGCCTGATGCCGGAGTTCGTACAGTGGCTGACCCCCGCCACCAGCGGTGCCCCGAACGCCGGCAGCGCCAGCGAGCTGTTTGTGCGCGAGGCAATGCCGCACCGTGATGCGACCACCTGTGCCGCCGCCAGCGCAATCGCCTGCGCCACCGTGGGCATCGCGACGCCGCGCATCGCCACCTTCGACGTTACCGTGGCCCGGACAGCACAAACATCCGCAGTCGCAGACGAAGACGCGTCGAGCGCATCGTGGCGCGTGACGCTCGCGCATCGCCGGACCGGCGCCTCACGCACCTTTGTCGGGCAGGTCCACGGTACCGGCCCAGGTCTCACCGTCGACCTGTCAGAGACAGACGCAGACATCGGCGAGACACGCGGGATCAACGTGCATGAATTCCCGGAAGGGATTGCCCGGCAGCTGCTCCGACCAATGGCGCTTTCCGATGAGGCCCTCGTCGACGAAGTTGGCCCCAGGCCCTAAAGCAGGACCGCCCACGCTACGGTGCCACGCTCCACCGCCACCGCAGTCCGACGTAGAACTGCCGAGCGAACGCCGGCGTCCATAAGTTGGGCTGCTGGTTAAGCAGATTGTTCACGCCACCCGAGACTTCCAGTTCGCGCGTCACCGCCAGCCGCAGCTGCGCATCGACCGACAGCAGCGCACCCTGACGTCCGATCACGCCGCTCTCGGTCGAGAACGGTCCGGTAATCGGCGCGCCGCTCGGGATGCCGACGAGCGGCGCATTGCCGGTGTAGCGCACCGAGGCATCGGTCGAGAGCCCTTGGCGCACCGTCCACTCACGGGCTACCCGAAGTCGCGCCGTGTGCGACGCACGCCGACTCAGCGGTAACCCTGAGTTGAGGTCGCGCGCGCGCAGGAAGTCGTAGCCCACCGTGACGTCTGTGGCACCGGCCGTCACGCGCGCGTTGGATTCCACGCCCTGGGTGCGGGCACGCGCCACGTTCACGTAGCGGTACGACTGAAATCCCGCCGCGTTGTCCCCCTCGTATCGCCAATCAACAAGTCCTGACACGTCATTGCGGTATCCTTCTACATCGAATGACAGCCTCGTGCTCGGCGCCCACGTCCCACCCAGGCTCGTGCTCCACGACGACTCTGGCAGCAGATCTGGATTCCCCGTGAGCGTGTAGCCGCCCGCCGGATTCGTAAACGTATAGCGGATCTCCTTGAAGCCCGGCGCGCGGAATCCACGCGCCACGTTGCTGCGCAATCGCACGCTCGACGAGGTCTGCCACGCCACGCCGAATGACGGATTGGTGCTGCTGCCCCAGAGCGTGCTGCTGGTGTGCCGCGCGCCCGCCGTCATCAACACATTGCCAAGGGTCCACGAATCGCGCGCGAACAGCTCGGTGATCTGTTCGTCGGCACGGTCGCCGGTGACTTTCTGTGGAGCCACGAGCGTGCGATGGGAACGCTGCGCGCCCACGTCGATCGCATGCGCGCCCGCCACACGCGTGTAGGACAGCAGATAGCGACCCTGCCGTTCACGCTGCTCGAGTGAGTCAGCGGAGTCTTTGATCGGCAGGAGCCCGCGCGACTGGCGGTATTGATACACGAAACGCTGCTCGAAGGCGCGCGCCCGGATGTTGCCACCGAGCAGCGGACCACGCACTTCGGCAAAGCCCTGCCCGCCCCGATTGTCGATGAAGCCGTTGAATGCCGCATCCACCGGAAAGCGCTGACGCTCCTGCGATCCCTGCATATCGAGCCGGAGCGCCCAGCGGTCGGTCAGTGCATAACGGAAGTCCGTGCGCACATCATAGATGCGATTAAACGTCGAGCCGATCGCGTTATAGCCGGTCACGCGATCGGATTGACGCCACCCGCCGTTCACGCGGTATCCGAATTTCCCGACCGTTTGGCTCACGCCCGCCGACGACTCCTGTCGTCCCAATCCGCCTTCGCGCGCCAGCGCGTCGAAGGTCAGTCGCGGAGTAGGTGCCGCCTGTACGATGTTGATCACCCCACCCAACGCGTCGCTGCCGAACTCCACGCTCGATGGTCCCTTGGTCACTTCGATGCGCTCGGTGGCGATCGTGCTCAACCGGCCGATGTCTCGGCTCTCGATGAGTGCACCAGGTACCGGCTCGCCATCGATCAGCACCAATACCCGCGAATCATCGAAGCCGCGAATGGAGATCGACGTCTTCGAGGGCGGCGCGGGCAGCTCCTGCAGCCCCGGCAACTGCCGCAGCAGCTGATTGGCCGACACCGCCGCAACGGCATCAATTTCCTCGCGACCGATGACGGTCACGCTGCGCGGTGATTCGCTGGCGCGGATCACGCGCTGTCCCATTGTAGTCGTGAACACGGGGAGCACCGTGGCCAAGGCCACCAGTCGCACCACCGGCGTGCTGCTCTGGACCACCGTCCGTAATTCGGCGAAGCCAAGCGCCCGTATGATCAGGGAATCCCCAACCGCCGCCGTCACGCGAAACGTGCCACGTCCGTCGGAGCGCGTCCGCATACCGGTGCGCGGCACGCGCACGTCCGCCGATAACACCGGCGCCCCGTCGGCCTTGCCCAGTACGGTGCCGTACACCGAACCCGTGCCCCCGCCCTGCGCGCGTGCCGGTCCGCCAGACACGACGGCCAGCAACAGCGCGCCGCACAGCGGCATCATCCGACGCGACATCGCGGTGCGCCGGCCATCACTCATCGAATGCGGGCGTAACGAATGGTCGGAAAGCCCGCGACACCAGTGTTGCTGTAGTAGTCGGTGATCTGGAGCTTATAGACGCGCGTGCCCGACTTCACGAGGTAGGTGTTGAACGCGGCGTGCAGGCGGTCGTTCCCCTGCAGGTTGTAGCGGAAGGGCGCGCTCTTATCGAGCACCGAGTTCGCGATCGGTCCGACCAGCGTGGACAGGAACGTGGCGTACTGCGGCGCATCGCTGGCGATCGTGGCGTTGGCGAAGGCCGGCGATGTCGGTCCCGGATAGGTCCCGGCGCTGCAGGCGACATTCGGTACCAGCGAGAGCTGATTCGCCGCGGGATTGAACTCGAGATCCCAGTTACAGCCGGCGCCGGTCACCACCGCATTGGTGGCGAGGCTTACGCGGCGGATACCATTCGCCGGCACAATCGCCAGCGTCTGCACCGCCCCGAGCGTGGAGCCAGTCTGCAGGCGCGACTCGAGATACAACGTGTCGACGGCAAACATCTGCGTGAACTTGATGCGCGTAGCGCGGAACACGGCAAAGCTGCCGTTGGCCAGGCGCAGCTTCCAATAGTTCGCCGGGTTGGCCGTTGGGATACCACTCAGGTTCAAGTAGCCCTGCTTATTCTCGGTCAGCCGGTCGGTTTGGAACTGACTGTCGGCGGGAATCTGGGCGGCGCGCACCGCGTCGAAGGCGGAGAGCGTCGCGGCCGGCGTAAAGGCCAGCACCTGCGCGTCAGTGGCCGTTTTGTTGTTGTCGAGGGCAAAGCCGAGCACGTTCTTGCTGGTGGCGCCGCCCACAACCGGTGAGTTCAGACGCACCTCGTACCGGCGGAAGGCCAGATCCCAGTCGCCGGTACGCGGCACCAGAGCGCCCGACGCGAAACTGAAGTACACGAGGGTGTCCGTGCTGCTCGCGTTGAGCGGCCCGAACGACACGACTTCATTCACGGCCGGCTCCGGCGTGCCCGTCCCGGGGCCCGTGGCGTTCGACTCGCCTTCACACGCGCTGAGGATGGCGAGGGACGCGAGAGAGGCGAGGGACAACAGCGTCCCCGTAATCATCGTTTTCATAAAAGTAGAGAGCACAGCAGAGGTTCAACTACGTAAGGCAGCACCGACGGAGATCGCCCGCCCGTGCGCACGAGTGCACAGTATCCCGCGACGCACGGCAGCTGCATTCGTATTTCTAACGAGGTGAGCGTGCAGGAATCCTTGCGTTACTCTTGACGGCATGAGCACACCGATTCTCTCCGAGCGCCCCGTTGTCGTCATCACGGGGGCGAGTGGCGGCATTGGGGCCGCGCTGGCGCGTCGTGTCGCGCCCACGCACGCCTTGTCCCTCGTCGCGCGACGCCACGCGGAACTCACGCACGTGGGCGAGCAGCAGACCGCTTCCATTGGAACGCCGGTCCTGACCATTCGCGCGGATGTCACAAGTCGCGCCGAGGTCAAGCGCATCGTGCGTGAAACGCTGGCACGCTTCGGACGCATCGATGCGTGGGTGAACAATGTGGGTCAAGGGATCACCCGCATGCCGAGCGAACTCACCGACGACGACATTGACGACATGATGCGCATCAATGTGAAGTCGGCGCTCTATGGGATGCAGGAGATCCTGCCGCACTTCCAGGCCGTCGGACGCGGACACGTGGTCAATGTCTCATCCATGCTCGGGCGCGCCCCCTTCGCCCTGCAGCGCTCGGCCTACAGTGCGGCCAAGCATTTCCTGAACGCGCTCACGGCGAATTTCCGGACCGAGGTGCAGGCCACGTACCCCGAGATTCAGGTCTCCCTGATCTCCCCGGGGGTCGTGCGCACGGAATTCGGCCTCAACGCCCTCCACGGCGGCATCGACTCTCGGCAGCTGCCCGAGTCGCAGAGCGCCGACGAGGTGGCGGCCATCATCGCCGCCGTCCTCGCCGATCGCCGCCCGGACGTCTACACGCGCACCGGATCGGCCGCGCGGATCGCCGGCCTGTACGCGTCGATCGGCGTAGACCCCTAGGCGCCAGTCACGGGACCGACGGCCCGACCAGGAGCGCCTCGCCGTCGCCTTCGACCGCTTCAATCAGCCCATCATCGACGGCGGCCAAGGCCGGCGGTGGGGAAAACACGTATTTGTTGAAAGACAATTTATGTGATCAAAGGTCAAACCAGAGCGCACCGTCCGAGGCCGCCAATTCGGCCGCGGTGAGCAGCGGGCCTGCCGTTCATTACTTAATACATCAGGTGAGGTCTATTTACGTAAATCTTTGCAATTAAAGAATTTAGTAATGTATATAGAACCTTTACTCCCAGCCAGGATGACTGGGGTATCGAGCCCTTCGCGGGTGATGCGTTCATCGATCAAGACGCGCGTAGAGATTGGCGTGACGTGTTTGCCGCCGATCATCCTCGTACCGTTCGTGTACTCCGCGTTGCGCGGGTCCCGGTACAGGCGTCGATGCCGAGCCGCAGGCAATAGCAGGGCGATGTGCGTCCCACGGAGTTCATGCATCACCGGCGACACCAGGAAGGTGCGCGACCCAGCGCGAAATCCGGCCGAATTATAGTGTGAGCAAGCAATTGAAAAGCATTTTTGTGATAACCCGGTGTGTGGATAACAAACCGAACTGCACCGCAAAACCACGGGGGGTCACAGAACCAGTTGTCCACAACGGCGCCGAGGCGATCCTCGCGCTCAATAGGCACTTACCAAGTTATCCACATCATTATCAACGCCTATCCACATATAGATCAATAACTTAGCGATATGGATCGTATTGCGCGAGCGCGTGGATCGTCATAACATCTGCGCCCACGGCTGATCCGACGCAAGTTGAAATGCCGGTGCTCACGTTTCTGCCTCTACTGGAAAACGCCCATGCACGTCGTCGCCTGTAACGCCCCGCTCGGTACGATCGATCCGGCTCCGCTCACATCCCTGCCTATCCACATGGACATGGATAGTGGCCGGATGACCGCGTTCTGGACCAGCGACGATCAGTATCTGGTGTGCGTCGAGGACATGACCGGGACGGCCTGGTATCGCATTGAGGCCGACGCCGCGGCACCGGCTTCCGATGAGGCCACGCGCATCGCGATCGGTGCCATGATGGCCGACATCCTTCCTCTCGGGGCAGGACGCATTGCGTTTCCGGTGGGCAGCAGCGGACGGCGCGTGTACCGCGTCTGGCGCGCCGCCAAGGGCAAGGGCGTTGCCATGAACACCGCCAACAGCGGTCGGACTAGAATCCTGGGAGTTCTAGCTGCGCGGTCACGCCGCCTGCCAGCGTAACGCCGGCCGCTTGCATCCACGCCAGCAAGACGTCCTGTCCATGATCGCCAGCCATGGCGGAGCGCGCCGCGCTCAGGTGCAGCTTGAACTCGCCCGACACGTCGGGAAGAGTACGCCGCAGCACGGCTACCGTGAGCAGCTCCGTTGCGTCAGCCAGATGGCGGATTGCGAACTCGTTCATCCGGGCACGCAACGCCGCCGTATTCAAAACCGGGCCCTCGACCGGGACCTCGTAATCGGCCCGACGCTCCCGGAATGCCGCCAGACGACTGCGCGTCGCGGACAGCATCGGCAGCTCCTCGGCGGCGTGATCGGCGTGCGCTGCGACCGGAGCACCCATCAAGCCCAGCCAAGCCATCCACAGGGTGCCGCGGGCGTATGCTTCCCAGGGCTCGTGCTCGAGTTGGGACGCCGCCTGATGGACGGTTTCGGTGACGTGATGACGGACCTCCCACCAGCGGATGTACGCGTCGGTCTGCCGCGACACCAGCGCCAGGGCACCCAGCTTCAGCGCCCACTTGACGGCCGATTCCCCCTCGTCGGTGGGCGGCCGGAGTGCCGCCGAACAGCGGAAGGCACGAGCCGCCCCGAGCGACAGGACGGCCTGCGCGAGGTCGCGACCAGCACTGGGCGCCGGTTGCAGCGCGGCGTCGAGTTGACCGAGGGCGGCCAGCTCGTAGGCCGTGCCAAGCAGGGCCAGTCCGTCAGCGATTGGTTCGCCAAGCCCGTCTCCGGGGCGAAGGGCCGCCGCGTCAGCCCGCTCCAACAGCAGGGCCCGTCGCTCGAGGGGAATCGCGGCGACGGCCCAGTGCTCGTCGAGGGTCGTTCTGGCAAGCTCCGCCAGATTCCTCGCCGCAAGATCTCGTTCCGCTACGGGGGTGAGGACCTGCATGCAGCCTCCTCCAGTGGAGCGCTCGAACCCTTCCCTGTCCGACACCCGGCGTGGTGCGGGAACAGGCCTCAGAGCGCTGATCGAAGCACCCGTCGACGACGACCGGGTGACCGATCGCAACCGTTCTGCTCCGCGCCGACGCTGTCCTAGGCGCCCGTTCGGCACCGGAAAACGGCCGAACCACGAAGCAACTGTAGTAAACAACGCTATAGCATGCGGTTATCTCGGCTTCGCCGCATCGCCACCACTGTCGCATTTATGTAACAGCTCCGTTCCTGTCAAGAGTCAACTCGGGCAAATCCCGTGTAAACCCCTGTCAGACGGCACTTTCCGGAGATTTCGCGTGGGATTTGAGTCATCGCATGGGGCGCGGCGCCGATTGGCCGCTCTGGCATCGAGCAATGGACGGGTACAGGAAGCCCTGTCGGCGTCGGCGTTTTCTGGGTTCTGGGGCAACACGTCTCAGGAGGAATCGCGCCAGGACCGGGAAGCGCCGTTGAGCTCCGGCGCCGAGCTCGGCGCGAGCCAGGGCGGAGCGAACGGCAGCGCGCTCGTGCGCCACCTGGACGATCTGGCGCAGGACATCGTGGCGATCCCGGGGGCCGGGGGTGCCCTTCTCGCCGCCTATGCGGCACAGGCCCGCGCCCTCGCGATGGTGGTTGAAGCCGCCAAGCGGGCCGGGAGTGCTCCCCTACCCGCCTCCGTCCTCACGGCTGCGCAAGACGCCCTCTCGGCCCCGTCGCCCATGCCACGGCTGGTGATCGGGTGACTCGCCGTCCGCGACGTACGCTGCTCATCGCTGCGGTCGTCGTCGCGAACGGCATGGCCGGAGTCCTTCCCGCGCAGTCCAGCGACGCCGTCGCGCGGTGGCGCGCTGGTCGCGCGCTCGCCCTCCGTGGACAGGTCGACTCCGCCCTCCGCACGCTCGAGCAGGCCGGGGCCGGCGCCCGAACGGCCGGCGATCTCGCCACCGAGCACGCCACGCGACGGGGCCGCGCCGACCTGTGGATGCTGCGCGGCTGCGTCGACAGTGCCAGCCGGATCCTGCGCGAAGCGGTCACCGCCGCCGTACCAGGCGACCGCTCCAGCGCCGACGCGTTCGTTCGCCTGCTGGCGTCCCAGCAAGCCGTCGCGGAGGCACGCACGGTGCTTGTGAAGGCCTACGGCGATGTCCCATCCGTGGGCCGCAGCATCACCCGTGAGAGCGTGACCTTCCTGCAGGGGATGGCGGCCGTGGAGCTGGCTGGCGGACAGGAATCGGCCGCGATGGCCACGCTCACCTCCGCGCTCGCCAT
The DNA here is from genome assembly GCA_002737115.1 of Gemmatimonadota bacterium. Classification (GTDB taxonomy): domain Bacteria; phylum Gemmatimonadota; class Gemmatimonadetes; order Gemmatimonadales; family Gemmatimonadaceae; genus Gemmatimonas. The sequence goes on from NSHR01000013.1 coordinate 25,518, forward strand.
CGCGGTCCGCCTGCACGACGGCAACATGACGGCTCGCCGCGAGCATGCGGTCGGTGACCTCACCGTTGAAAACGGCTGGCTGCTCTTCGACCTCGCCCAGCTGCGCCGGACCGCCAAGAGCACGGGCATTCATTCGCCGCGCGAGCACGCCCGCATCATGGACAACCTCGTGAAGGGCTGGCCGACGCTCGACGTGCGTCCCGACGACGGCGTCCCGATCACCCGCTTCGCTGACCGGCTCGCCATGCGCGCGGCGTTGTGTGCCGCCGATGGCAGCGCATGCCCGGCGCCGGTTGTCGCCAAGGGGTGCCCGTAGAGCCTAGCCGTTTAAAAAGACAACGCAGAGGTACGGAGAACGCAGAGGCGCAGAGAAGATCGATTTTCTCTGCGCCTCTGCGTGATCGGTTCCGGTCAGACGGCGTCGCCGGTCAGTTGATGCCCTTCACCTCGACCTTCTTCTCGGCCTTCGGGTCCTCGAGCGTCTCCAGCACCTCGCGCCACGAGAACTTCTTGCCGTTGCCGAGCACCCAATAGTTCATCCACGCCATCTCGGCTGCGCTCTTCACCAGCCGATTGCGCGCGTCAGGAATGCCGTGCGACGCGCCAGGATACATGAACAGTTCGGTGGGCACGCCGACGCGCTTCAGGCCCATGTGCAGCTCAACGCTCTGCGGGCTCGGCACGCGCGGGTCGCCTTCGACCACGTGAATCATCGTGGGCGTCTTTGCATTCCGGATGTACTTGATCGGCGACTGCTTCCAGTACGCGTCGAAGTCGTCGTACGGAAGCTTGTTGCCCAGATAATACTGACGGTTCCGCTGCACGTCAGACTGCGCGTACATGGAGATCCAGTTGGACGTGCCCGCGCCGCTCGAAATGCCCTTAAAGCGATCGGTATGCGTGAGAATCCAATTGCTCCAGTGCCCACCGGCGCTCCAGCCCAGCACGCCCATCTTGGTCTCGTCCACCAGGCCCTGCGCGATGAGCGCATCAACGCCGGTCATGATGTCGTTGTAGCCCGGCTCGAAGTAGTTGCCGACGATGCCGTTTTTGTGCGCTTCGCCATAGTTCGTGGAGCCACGGTAGTTGGGCATCAATACCGCCCAGCCCTGCCCCGCATACACCTGCGCGCCGTAGCCGCCGTTGAACGACAGCTGATCGGCCGCTGCCGGACCGCCATGAATGGCCACAATGAGCGGATACTTCTTACCGGGAGTGTAGCCGACCGGCTTGAGTAGTACGCCACCCACCTTCTTGCCGTCCTTCGAGGTCCACGTAACTTCCGTTTCTTCACCGAGCGCGATCTGCTCGCGCACCCAGGGGTTGGGATCGGTCAGCTGGGTCCAGGCGCTGCGCGTGGCGAGCGCGCCAAGCGAGGCCACCGTGAACATCGACGGCGTGGTCGTCGGATCCTGATACGACACCACTAACCGCTTAGTGGCCTCATCCTGACTGACCGCAATGACGCCCTTCACGTCGGTCAGCGCCTTCACGGCGCCGGTCGCCACATCGAGCGCGAACAGCTGCTGCGTGGCTTTGAGACCTTCGTTGAAGTAGATCGTTTTGGCGTCGCTCGACCAGAAGCCCACCGAGACGTCGCCGTCGAGATCACCGATCTTCCGGAACGCCGTGCCCTTCGCCTCGGTCGCGCGCACGTATACGCGACGGTTCTTCATGTTGTACGCCGCCATGTCGTCGGAGGCCGAGAAGGCGATGCTTCGCGAATCCGGCGAGAACGAGATACCCGACTCCGAACTTTCTTCATTCTTGGTGAGGCGTTCGATGCTGCCGTCACGCGTGTCCAGTAGGAACTGGTCGGCGTAGATGCCCTGCTCGGTGATGTTGCGCTTGTAGCGGTCGTTCGGAACCGCCGTGAATCCAACCCAGCGGTTATCCGGAGCGATCGAGAATGCCGTCACCGCGATCGACGTGTCGCGCGTCACGCGCGAGGTGGCGCGTGCCGGCGTCGAGAGATCAATCATCCACAGCGAGTTCACCGAGGTGGCCGCGTTGCGCACATCCACCGTGAACTTGTTCTCCACGCGCGCCTTTTCGTCGGCGTCGACCGTGTCGGCCGTGATGAAATAAATCCGACGGGAATCGGGGGCGAGCTCCCAGCTGCCCACGCCAGTGGGGTGCTTCGTGAGCTGCGTGGGCGTGAGGGAATCGATCGGCGTGCCGCGGTCGAGCGCCCCCATGGCCAAGGCATAGAGCTGCTCTTCGTTGGCCTTCCCGCTGCGATACACCAGCCATTGGCCATCTTTGCTAAAGGCGAACGTGCTCACGCCCTCCTTCGCATTCGTGATGCGACGGGCTTCCCCACCGTCGCCGCGCATCATGAACAGCTGCTGTTTGGTGTCGCCCGCCGCCCCTTCGCGATTCGAGGAGAAGACGAACCACCCACCGGCCGGGGCCCACCGCGGCGACGATTCGTTCTTGCCCGTCGTGAAGGTGAGCTGCCGCGTGCTTTCCAGCCCGCGGTCGGTACGCACCACATAGAGATCGCTTTGGGTCGTGGCCTCTTTCCAATCCGGCGTCGTCAGCGCGTACAGCATCTGGCTGCCATCGGGGGAGATGGCGGTCCCGGCGACCGAGCGGAGACGCTGCGCGTCCACCCAGGCCATCGGCCGCTTCGCCTGGGCCCACAGGGGAGACGCGGACAGCACGAGCAAGGCGCCACCCGCCACCACGCGGGCAACAGCCACGCGGGCCACAGTCAGACGCGCAGGAGAGGGAACGGACGATCGGTCGGATACGGGTCGCATGGGCAGCCTCGATACGGATGGGAAACGCCAAGAGTCGGCTGATCTTGCACCCGGCGCCGCGGACTGGCAACATCCCCGGATGCGTTCATCTTCCATAATACGTCGCAGCGGTGCCACCGCTGCGTTCCTGTTGCTCAGCGCGACGTCGACCGCTGCGCAAAAAGCCGCCTCGCCAAGCGGTGCCGCGCCGCGCGCCGCCTACGACCCCGCCCTGTACAGCGACGGCACCAAAACCAACGCGGCCTTCAAGTCACTGCGCTGGCGCAACGTCGGCCCCTCCCGCGGCGGTCGAGCAACGGCCGTGACCGGCGATCCCACGAAGCCGCTGGTCTTCTATTTCGGCGCCGTAAACGGCGGCGTGTGGAAGACCACGAATGCGGGCCAGTCGTGGGAAAACCTTACCGATGGCAAGACCGACATTTCGTCGGTTGGCGCGATTACTGTGGCTCCCAGCGATCCCAACGTGATCTGGGTCGGTACGGGCGAAGGCAAGCCCCGTGAGGACCTCACGTACGGCACCGGCGTGTATCGCTCGACCGACGGCGGGCAGACGTGGACCCCGCGCGGTCTCGCCAATGCGCAGCAGATCACGTCGTTGCGCGTGCACCCCACGAATCCCGATATCGCGTTCGTCACGTCGCTGGGCCATGCGTTCGGTCCATCGCCGGATCGTGGTGTGTTCCGCACCACCGACGGCGGCGCCACGTGGAAGAAGGTGCTGTTTCTCAATGACAGCACGGGCGCGGCCGACCTGTCGATCGACGTGACCAATCCGCGCATCGTGTACGCCTCGATGTGGAAGTTCCAGCGCAGCCCTTGGGGCATGGACGCCGGCGCCGGCCGCAGCGGACTCTGGAAGAGCACCGACGGCGGCGACTCCTGGACCGAACTGACCTTCAATCCCGGCATGCCGAAGGGCCTGATCGGCAAGATCGGTGTGGCGGTCTCTCCCGCCAACCCGCAGCGCGTATACGCGAACATCGAAGCGCAGGACTCGCTGGGCGGCGTGTTCCGCTCCGACGATGCCGGTGCCACCTGGTCGCGCACCAGCGGGGATCAGAAGTTCGTGGTGCGGCCATTCTACTACATGAGCCTCACAGCGGATCCGGTGAACGAGAACACCGTGTACGTCATGAACCTCACGGTGCATCGCTCCATCGACGGCGGCCGCACGTTCACGCCGATCCGCGTGCCGCACGGCGATACGCACATCATGTGGGTGGATCCGAAAGATCCGACGCGCCTCATCAACGGCAACGACGGCGGCGCCACGATCTCGATGGACGGCGGCCGCACGTGGAGCTCGCAAGGCAATCAGCCCACGTCGCAGTTCTATCACGTGACCACCGATACGCAGCAACCCTATCGTATTTACGGCGCTCAGCAGGACAACAGCACGGTCTCGATCGCCAGCCGATCCGACAACGGCTCCATTGGTGAGCGAGACTGGTTCCCCGTGGCCGGTTGCGAGAACGCCTACATCGCGATCGATCCGAAGGATCCGAACATCACGTTCGGCGGCTGCTACATGGGTCAGCTCACGCGCCATGACAAAAAGACCAATACGCGCCGTGACGTCTCGGTGTGGCTCGGCAACTACGACGGCATCGCCGTCAAGGACGCTCCCCAGCGCTTCCAGTGGACCTTCCCGATTCACTTCTCGCCGCATGATTCGTCCACGCTGTACACCACCTCGCAATACGTGTGGCGCTCGAAGAATCAGGGCGCCTCGTGGGACAAGATCTCCGGCGACCTCACGCTGGCCGACACCGCCACGATGGGGCGCAGCGGCGGCCCGGTGACTGGCGACATGACCGGCACCGAGTGGTATGCCACCATCTTCGCCTTCGCCGAATCACCGGTGAAGGCCGGCGTACTCTGGACCGGCAGCGACGACGGGCTCGTGCACGTGTCCACCGACAACGGCGGCACGTGGAAAAACGTGACGCCGAAAGCCTTCGGCAAGTTCACGCGCGTGTCGATTATCGAGGCCTCACCGTTTGATGCCGGCACCGCGTATCTGGCGGCCAACCGCTACCAACAGGATGACTTTACGCCGTACCTGTTCAAGACCACCGACTACGGTACCACCTGGACACGCATTGATGCCGGCATCCCTGCCGGCGCCTACACGCGCGCGATTCGCAGCGATGTGAAGCGCAAGGGACTGCTGTTCGCGGGTACGGAAACCGGCATCTATACCTCATTCAACGACGGGGTGAGCTGGGAACCGCTGCAGCTTAACCTGCCACGCGTGAGTGTTCGTGATATCCGCGTCCATGACAATGACGTGATCGTAGCCACGCACGGTCGTGCTTTCTGGGCCATCGACGATATCTCGCCGCTGCGCGCGCTGGGCGACTCGATCACCACCAAGGCCACGCATCTCTTCACGCCGGCGCCGGCCATCCGATGGGCGAGCGGTGGCGGCCGTGGTGGTGGTGCCGGCGCCAATCCGTCGTTCGGCGTCACGGTGGACTACTGGCTCAAGACCAAGCCGACGTTGCCAATCACCATCCAGCTCCTCGAGTCGAACGGCGCGGTGATCCGCACGTTCGTCAGCGACGCGCCGGACAAGAAAGACAGCACCGGCAACGTACAGGCCGACTCGGCCGCGAACGCCGCGCGCGCGTTGCAGCGCGTGATGCAGCTCGCGTATGCGCCGGCGGACTCGGTGGTGCATGCGCGCGCCGGTGCGAACCGCTTCGTGTGGAATCTCATGTACAACGGACCCAAGCGTATTCCGGGCTCCATCAACGACGACGGCTCGTATGAAGGCGCGATGGCGGTGCCGGGTGACTACACGGTGCGCCTGATCGTGGGCAAGGATACGCTGTCGCGCGGCTTCACCGTCCGCCCCGATCCGCGTGTGCAGATCACCGCGGCCGAGTACACCGCGCAGTTCGAAGCCACCAAAGCGGTCGGTGCGCGCATTACCAGCATCACCGACGCGGTGGCGCGCATGCAGGATCTGCAACAGCAGCTCGATCAGCGGGCACGTCAGGCGAGCTCACAAGCGTACGCGGATTCGGTGAAGACGATGGCCACGGCGCTGCGCAAGAAGCTGGAGTCGGTGCGCGCCGAAGTGTACGAGGTGTACACCAAGGCCGATCAGGCCACGCTCAACTATCCGATCAAGCTGTATCAGATGTTCGTGACGCTGAACAGTCAGGTGAACGAAGGCACTAACCCGCCCACCCGCCAGCACGGTGAGATTCTTACCGATCTCTCCACCAAGCTGAACGTGCAGCTGAACACGTTGCAGCAGCTCGAGGACAACGACCTGCAGCAGTTCAATGCGCTGCTCACGCGCCTTGGCGTACCCAACGTGTTCGTGGCCCCGAAGAAGCCGATTGGGTAACCGAGGGGGCGATACAGGACGGGGGCGGCGTGCCATGGCACGCCGCCCCCGTCCTGTATCGTGGCAGGACTCAGCCCAGTGCCGGACGCTTGGTGTGATGGTCCGTAGCCTTTTGGAACTGGTGCGCCACCGACAGAATGAGATCGTCGTGGTACAAGTTGCCGGTGATCACGCCACAGATCGGCTGTGCCTTGTACACCGGCGCCGGCGTGGCCGCATTCGCACCGCCACCACCGCCACCGAACTGCGGCACGTCGAACTTGTACGGCAACACCGTACACGGATGTCCCGTCTGCGCGTTGGCTCCGACGTCGGCATTCGGACCGGCGATGAAGAGGTCGAGCTCCTTCATGAACTCGCCCCACTTGGCCACCAGCAGCATACGACGACGCTGGCCCTGCATGAACTCGAAGCCACGCGACGAGCGGGCGCCCACGAAGCGGGGATTCCAGTCGGCCCCCGCCATGGGATTGGTGGCTCCCGCTTCTACGCCCTTCGGCAACGAGCCCACGTGGTTGCCGAACGGTGCGTTCCCGGTACGCGGGGTGTCGAAGATCGTGTTCAGATCGAGCCCCATCTCCTTCGCCTTCCGCTGCACGAAGAAATCGAAGGCGGCCGCCGACTCCACGCCCAGCGCACCCTGGCCACCAGCCACCGTCGGGCGTGCGCCGATGGCCTTCGGATTCATGCCGAGTTCGCGCAGCTTGTCCACCAGCTCCTTCGGAGCGGCCGGATCGACCCCAATGCGAAGCGACGCGAGCTTGAGATTGCGATCAAACTGGAACGGCATGGTCACCGTGCTCGAATCCTTTTCGTCCACGCCGTGCAGCACACTGAACACCATCGCGCAGTCTTCGACGGTGCGGCACATGGGCCCCACGCGATCCATCGACCACGCCAGCACCATGCCGCCGTGTCGGCTCACCCGACCGTAGGTGGGCCGCAGTGCGCTGATGCCGTTGCGAATCGCGGGGGACACGATCGATCCCTGCGTTTCCGTGCCGATCGAAAACGCCACACAGCCGGCCGCCGTGGCAGAGCCGGGTCCGGTAGAGCTGCCGCTCGAACCGATATTCGTGTTCCACGGATTGTTGGTGCGTCCACCGAACCACCAATCGTTCTGCGCAAACAACCCCGTGGCCAGCTTCGCCAGCAATACCGCGCCCGCGTCACGCAGGCGCACCACGACTTCCGAATCGATGTCGGCAATCTGGTCCTTGAAATCGGCCGAGCCCCACGTGGTGGGCACGCCCTTGACCGCGAACAGATCCTTGATGCCGTACGGCACACCATGCAGCGGTCCACGATACTTACCGGCGGCGATCTCGGCGTCGGCCCTGTCGGCTTCCGCACGCGCCTGCGATGCCAGCAACGTGACCACGAAGTTGAGCGTCGGGTTGAGCTTCTCGATGCGCGCGAGATAGATGTCGGTGATTTGTCGCGACGTGATCTTGCGCGCCTTGATCAGCGCCGAGATGCGATGCGCCGGCAGGAACGCGAGATCGTCGGGATTGGTTGGCACCACCCCGCTCCACTTTTCCACCGCGTGCGGCGTGCGCGTAAACGCGGCCGCGCCTTTCTCGCGCACCACCCGTTCCATGAGCGCGCCGGTGCCACCGGGATACGGCATGAACTGCATGGCGGGCGCTTCCCCGTTGCCAAGCGGCACCGGGGGCACCTGCGGCGGCTGCGCCGCACCACTGGCCATCGTGCCGAGACCGTTCGGTCTCGCCAGCGCACTCTGCGCACCAGCCGCCTGCGCACCGAAGGTGCTTGCCGCGGCGGCGACCAACGAGAAGAACATGAACTGACGACGGTCTACGCCGGTCGCCGATTCATCGTAGTCGGCGGCGGCGAGTTCGGCCTCAGCCTGCGCCAGAAAATCCAGGGGGGTATCCACGCGGGGGCTCCGACAGAGAGAGACAACGGAATGGGACGGTCAGCGTTCGCCCCGAATATCTCTCTCGGTACGCACGGTCGCGAGCTTCGTTGAGCTGGTCGGGCCCGTCAGTACTCGATTCCGCCCGGCGGCTGGATGCGGAACACGAATGGCTGCTCGACCAGCTGCGCGACGGCGCGGCCGCGAAGAATGGCGGGACGATACCTCATGTGCACCAAGGCGGTACGCACGGCCGCCACGAACTCGGGGTCTGGCTTGTCCAACACGACCATCGTCGCGGTGTCGACGTGGCCCACCGTATCGACGATGAAGCGCGCATACACCACCCCCTGCACGCCCGCCTTGAGCAGGGCCGGCGGATACTGGGGCCCCTCGGCCGACGGGTCGAGCGCGACCGTGGAGTCGACTTCGATGTCGCTGTACGCCTTCTCCGAATCATTAGACGCATCGGGAAGTTCGAGCGCCTCCCCCGCCATGTCGCCGACGCTCCCGCGCGGAACGGGTGTCTTGCCGTAGTCGGCCGGTTCAATGACCGGGATCGACACCGAGTTGAGCTGCCCAAGCCCAATAAACTGAATGGACTCTTGCACCGGCGGTGGCGCCGACTGGCGGATTGGCGCGAGGAAGCTCACGGCCACGTCGAGCAGCGGCGTGGGAGCGATACGGTTCAACGCACGGGCGCCACTGATGGCGACCATGACGAGCACCGCGTACGTGCTGATGCCGAGCAGTTCGGCGCCCACCGCGTGTAGGGAGGTGCGACGCGTCGACTCGATCAGCGTGAGACGGACCTTGCCTTGAGGCATGTCGCTACCCTGCGGGGACGAGACGACGGCGGGGCCAACGGAACATCTTGATCAATGCGGGGCGTGTCGCGGGTTGGCAAGGGGGAACGGCCTCAGCGACGGGAACGACGGATCGGCCGATGACCGTTCGATCAGAACATGTCCGCCCTGCAACTCCTCTGGTACAAGCGGGATCTTCGGATTGCCGACCACGCGCCGCTCGCCGGGGCGGCCGCCGCCGGTCCGATGGTGGCGGTGTACGTGCACGAGCCCGAGCAGCAACAGGCCGCCGACCGAGACCTGCGCCATGAGTGTCTGGTGCGCGACGCGCTGGACGAACTCCAGAGGTCGCTGCAGGCACGTGGCGGGCACCTCCTAGAGCTGCACGGAGCCCTGCCCGATGTGTTCGCGGCGCTGCATGCGGCCCTGCCCTTCGCCGCCCTCTGGGCGCATGAGGAAACCGGGAATGCCGTGAGCTATGCGCGCGATCGCCGTGTTCGCGCGTGGGCGAAGGAGACCGGCGTCACGATGCACGAATTGCCCAGCAACGGCGTGGTCCGTCGGCTCGCGTCACGAAACGGCTGGGCCGACACGTGGCAACAACGGATGCGCTCGCCGATCGTCCCCACACCCGACCAGATTCTCGCGCCGGCGGAGTCGGTGACCAACGAGGCCTGGCGGGCCCTGCCCGCCGCCACGCGCACAGCAGCGGCCCCAGTGATCGCGCCGGCGTGGGCCGATTGGCAACGCACTGGTGAAGCACGCGCCCACGACATGCTACACTCGTTTCTCTCGGCGCGCGGCCGGGACTATCGACGGGCAATGTCGAATCCCAACGAGGCACCGGAATCGTGCAGCCGCATCTCGGTCGCACTGGCCGTCGGCACGATGTCCGTCCGTCAGGCGTATCAGGCGGCTCGCCGTCGCGCGCGGGAATTGCGCGAGGAGCACGCGACACGTCGCGACGCAGAGGCCGCGCAGTGGATGCACAGTCTCGTGAGCTTTGCCTCGCGACTGCATTGGCACTGCCACTTCATCCAGAAGCTCGAAGACGAGCCGCACCTCGAGTCTATGCACTACGCCCCGGTCTTCGACGGACTGCGGCCCGCCGAGCCGGATATGGATCTGCTGCGTGCGTGGCGCGACGGACAGACTGGTTATCCGCTGGTGGATGCCTGCATGCGATCGCTGCGGGTCACCGGCTGGCTCACGTTCCGCATGCGGGCGATGGTCATGAGCTTCGCCAGCTATCACCTCTGGCTCGACTGGCGACACACCGGCCCGATCCTTGCCTGCTGGTTCACCGACTACGAGCCGGGCATTCACTGGACGCAGTGTCAGATGCAATCAGGCACGACCGGCATCAACACGATTCGCATCTATAATCCGTACAAGCAGGCCGAGGAGCACGACGCGGCCGGTGTGTTCGTACGACGGTGGGTGCCCGAACTATCCTCGTTGTCCGATGCTGACCTTATTCGCCCCGAGCACACGCCGCTCATGATGCAGCAGATGACGGGATGCCTCGTCGGGCGCGACTATCCGGCACCGATCGTGCACCATGAAACCGCCTATGCCTTCGCGCGAGACCGCATGCACGCCATCAAGCTGATGGCACAGCAGTCGGGGAGTGCGGCGCGGGTGTACGATCGGCACGGGTCCCGCCGAACGCCGCTAAGTTCGCGCACGCGGTAGACTGGTCCACGAGTCGGTGCCGGCTAACACCACCGGCGACAGATCGCACCCTTCACTACTTACTGAAAACTCCGTAGGCGCTGCCCAGACTGACCCATTGCCCTTGCTCCTGCTGCGGCAATTCCACGTTCGCGAGATTCGCGGGCATCCGCGGCATCGGCTATCGTCCACGGGAGCCCGAATCACGCGCCACCACCCGTCGGCCCGCCGATCACCGACTCGACCACCATGACCGATGCAGAGTAGATCACTCACCGTGTTAACCGCGCGACCGTTCGCGTTCATGCTTTCCAGCGTTGTCCTGCTTGGCGCCTGCGCGCGCGCCGGCAGCGGCGTGGGCAGCGGTGTGGGTACCGCGCCCGAGCCGGCGATGCAGCCCGTCATGCAGGCCCCGATACAAGTCGCGCCGCCACCACCTGCCCGAGTATCGTCCGACACGGCGCGGGCGGATTGGCAGCGCCTCGACTACGACACCGACCAGGTGATGGGCGTCGGTTCCGAGCGGGCGATTCGTGAGCTACTGGCCTCGCGCCAGCCGCAGCGACGGGTCGTGGTGGCCGTGATCGACGGAGGCGTCGATACGGCGCACACCCGGCTCGCGCGCGCGATGTGGAAGAACCCGCGCGAGATCGCGGGCAACGGCAAGGACGACGACGGCAACGGGGTGATCGACGACGTGTTCGGCTGGAACGCCCTCGCCACCGCCGACGGCACGCCGGTGCGCTACGACACCTTCGAGATCACGCGCCTGTATGCGGCCTGCCGCAATCAGCCCGCCGGATCGCGCACGGAAAAGCCCAAGCCGGCCGAGTGCAACGCTCTCGCCTCGGCGTATCGAGACAAGGCGACGGAGGTGAAGTCGACGTTGCTGCAGGTGGAGAACATCGACGAGATCCTGCGCACTGTCGAGCGCATGCTCGGCACCGCATTAAACGGTGCGCTAATCACGCGCGCGTCGGTGACCGCGTTGCGTCCGACCTCGGCCGGCGTGGAAGAAGCGAAGCAGATGTGGATGCGCCTCGATGCCGACGGTCTGAATGCCACCGAGATCGCGAGCGCACGGGCGGCCTACGATGCGCAGGCACGCTACGGACTCGACACGCTGTTCAATCCGCGCTCGCCCCAGCGCGTGGTCGGTACGCGCGACGTGACCGGCCCCGATGCGATGCATGGCACGCATGTGGCGGGCATCATCGGCGCCCTGCGAGGCGACGGGGCCGCCATGCAAGGCATCGCTCCGAATGTGGAGATCATGGCGGTGCGCGCGGTACCCGATGGCGACGAACGCGACGTGGACGTGGCGCGGGCGATCCGCTACGCCGTGGACAATGGCGCGCAGATCGTGAATATGAGCTTCGGCAAGGGCTTCTCACCGGCCAAGGCGTCGGTGGATTCCGCGGTGCGCTATGCCGAAGCCAAGGGTGTGCTGCTGGTGCATGCGGCCGGCAACGAAGGCGCAGATAACGACAACACGCCATCCTATCCCACGCCGGTGCTGAACGGCGGGTCGCGGGCGACAAACTGGATCGAAGTGGGCGCGTCCAGCTGGAAACCACTGGCCTCGTTACCGGCCGATTTTTCTAACTACGGCCGCCAGCAAGTGGACCTGTTTGCGCCGGGCGTGGACATCCTCTCGACGGTGCCGGGCGGTGGTCTCAAGCGCGAGAGCGGCACCAGCATGGCGGCCCCCGTGGTGTCGGGCGTGGCAGCGCTGCTGATGACGTACTTCCCGGAGCTGTCGGCCCTGCAGGTGCGTGATATCCTGCTGGAGTCGGTACGCAAACTCTCCGATCTCGAGGTACGGCGACCGGGTGATGGCGCAACGGTGAAGTTCACCACCCTGTCGCGCACCGGCGGCGTGGTCGACGCCTACGCCGCGGTGAAGCTGGCCCTGCAGCGCGTCGCGCCGCGGCCGTGACCCATGATGCGTTGCGTGTTACGCGGCCGATCGGATGCCGATCGGCCGCGTGCACATCAGCAGCTCTTGCACTTATGATTGTTCTTGGCGCCCATCTTCTCCAACAGTTCGATGGTGTCGAGGAAGGGCGGAATCCGCTGCACCGCGCCGTTCGCCATGTCGACCGTCGTCTGACCGGTGCGCGCCACCGCCATGGGGTCGGCGCCCTTGCTCACCAGGTACTTGATCAACGCGTTGTCACCGCGCGCGGCGGCGTGATGCAGCGGCGTGTACCCCTTGAAGTCGCGGGCGTTCACGTCGGCCTTGAGCTCTTCCACTAAGAACGTGACGGTGGGCACCCAGCCGTCGGGTGCGTGACGATGCGCGTTGGCCGCAAAGCCCTCGCCGTACCCAGCGCCGCTGGCCGCATGAATCGCCAACACCCCGGGGCCGTTGTCGGGTACCGGCGGCAAACCCGACGGGTCCTTACCGGCGGCCACATCAGCATCGAGTTCTTCTGAGCCGGGCAAGCGACCGGCTGGCTTGAACGTGGCCACGCTCGGATCGGCGCCGTGTTTGAGCAAGAGCTTCATCGCGTCGAGATCGGTACCGTACGCCGCGCGCCAGAAGGGCGTCGCACCGGCCGTGCTGACACTGAGCTGGTCGAAGTTGTACGACATGTACCACAGGTGCTTGGTGAGCCGCACGTTCACGTCGGCGCCCGCCTTGATGAGCGCTTCCATCAGGTCGAGATACGACACGTTCGACTGATACTGCGCCACCGGCTGCGGGTAAGCCGCCTTAGGCGCCCACACCACGTTGATCACCGCGTACAACGGCGTGGCGTTGGCCATGCTTGCGAGCTTCGGATCCCCCCCGCGATCAAGCAGCGTCTTGGCCAGGTCGAAGCGACCGTTGATGGCTGCCATCAGCAGCGGCGTGGTACTGTCGCCGGCGCTGGCATGGTTGACCTTGGCCCCCGCCATCAACAGCGCATTCACGGCCGCCGTCTGGCCATCACGAACGGCCAGGAGCAACGCGGTGTTGCCACCCTTGCTGCCCACCAGATCACCGTACGACGGGCCGCGCTGCCGGCGGTCGCCGGCCGTGGGCGTGATGCGCGTATCGGAGTTACCGGTGGGGGCGGCCGACGCCACAGCCGGCGGGGTCGAGCGCGGGGTCGCCGCGGAGGCCGCCGCGGGAGCGCTTTGCGCCGCGCCCGGGGTCGCCGCCGCAGCGGCCGTCGACGCCGATAACGCGTCGGCCGACTTCATCGCCGTCAGTCGCCGTGAACGCGTGACCAGAAACGCGCGATCCTTCTTCTCCTGTTCCGGGATGCTCTGCGTGCGCGTTTCCGCCTCGATATCCGCGCCGCGCTTAACGAGCGCCGTAATCGCCGACACGCGATTCGCCGCAGCGGCCCACATGAGCGGCGTCTGCGAGAACGCCGCCTCGCGCACGTTCACACTCGCCCCCTTGTCGACCAGCGCGTCGATCGTGGCGGCATCGCCGCTTGACGCCGCGAAGTGCAGCGCCGACGCGCCGCCGGACGACGTGGTGGCGTTCACGTTCGCCCCTGCGGCCAGCAACGCCTTCACCGCCTCGGCGCGTCCGTTCTGCGCGGCCAGGTGCAACGGCGTATAGTTGCCATTGCGCGTGACGGGATCCAGACGGGCACCCGCCGACACCAGCATGCGCGTGGCCGCCAGATTCCCGCGTGATGCGGCCCAGTGCAGCGCGGTCATGCCGTCGCCTTGCACTTCGTTCACATCGGCGCCCTGCCTGAGCAGCATCCGCAGTCCGGCACTGTCACCACGCATCACTGCATCGGCCAACGGCGAATCCGACGCCGGAGAGCCGGCCGACAGCATCAGCGCCGCACTGAACGCCATGCCGACGGCGGTGAGCCGCTTGCCGGCCCGCTGCATCAGAGGGGCATTACGCATGGGAGTTCAGGTTAAGGGCACCCGTGCTATCGCCGAACGTAGTCAGGTCATTCATGCCAAGTGTATGCATCATGCTGAGCATCGCATTCGCCATCGGCGTGCCGTCCGGCGCCTTGATGTGCAGGTTGCCGGCGAGACGATTCTCGGCCTTGCCGAGCAGCATGAGTGGGCAGCGACGATGGTTGTGCACGTTCGGATCGCCCATCGGCGAACCGTAAATGATCATCGTCTTGTCGAGCATGTTGCTCTCGCCTTCCTGGATGCTCTTGAGCTTGTCGAGCAGGTACGGCAGCATCGACACGTGATACTTGTTGAGCAGCTGAAAGTCGCGCACGCCCTTCTCGCCGCCGCCATGGTGCGACGCCGGATGGAAGCCCTTGTCGGTGCCGCTTTCCGGATACGTACGGCTGGTGCCGTCGCGGCTCATCTTGAACGAGAACACGCGCGTGACATCGGCCGCGAACGCGAGCGCCTGAATGTCGAACATGAGCTCGACGTGTTCCTTGAACGAATCGGGCACACCCGCCGGCGCGGCCGCGAGCTCGCGCTCTTCACCGCTCGTGTTGCGCGCTTCCACCATTTGGATGCGGCGCTCCACCTCGCGGATGTCCGTGAGGTAGCGGTCCATGCGGTGACGGTCGTCGGCATCGAGTCCGCGCGACAGCGACGTCATCTGCCCCGACACGAAGTCGAGAATGCTACGACGCGAGCGACGGCGATCGGCCCGCTCGGCGCTGTTGCCGCCCACGCCGAACAGCTTCTCGAAGGCCACGCGCGGATCGCGAATGACCGGCAACGGCTCGGTGGGCGACTTCCAGCTGATGGAGTCGGTGTACACGCAGGCGTAGCCGTACGAACAGCCGCCGGCCTGATCAACATTCTCGATGCACAGCTGCATGGAGGGGATCGGCGTATCCTGGCCGAAGCGTTGCGCATACAGCTGATCGAGCGACGTGGCAATTTTCACATCCGAGCCTTCCGTCTGCTTCGGGTGCGTCTGCGTGAGGAACGTGGCGCTCGAGCGGAAATGGTCGCCGCCGATCTCGGGCGGTGCAGCCGGCTCGGCTTCGCGGACGTCAGTGTTGCTGATGATCGTCATGTAGTTGCGGTACTTGTCCAACGACGACAACGCCGACGGCGACAGATCGAAGTCGCGACCGGCCGCGGCGGGCGACCAGAAGTTGAGCTTCGATCCGATGTCATTCGAGCCGGCGGCCCCGTGTACCATTTCGATCGCGATCAAGCGCGGCGCCGCGTTGGCGGAGCCCATAATGCTCCGGCCACGGGGCACCATGGCACCGAGGTACGGCAGCGCAATCGTGGCGCTGAGTGACTGCACGAACTGTCGGCGAGGCATCGCCTTTCCCGTCAAAAACTGCATAGCGGGTGCTCCGAGTATTTGGTCAGGAAATTCAGCGGCTGTGGCCGACTGATGCCCCGCTCGCGGGGAGTGCTGCTTGAGCGACCGGCACCATGCGCATCCGGAACGCGTCGCTCTTCACCACAGCCAGCACGATATCTTGAATTCGGTACTGCTTGGCCTTCACCGACGCTTCGATCTTGCGAATGGCCGGCCCATCGGCGTACTCCACGCGGCGACCGACGGCGTACGCCATCAGGTTCGTCACGAACGTACGGACCAGCGGCACCGGACGCTTCAGCAGGACCTGCTGCAGCTCGCGCGGCCCGGTGATCTTCGTGCCATCGTAGTAATCGCCGCGGGTGTCCAGCGGCATGTTGTTTTCTTTGATGCGCCACTGCCCGATCACATCGAAGTTGTCGAGCGCGAGCCCGATCGGATCGATGAACTGGTGGCACGAGCGGCACGACGCATTCGCGCGATGCTCTTCCATGCGCTCACGCGTGGTCAGCATGCGCCCTTCCTTGCTGGCACCCGTCACTTCGAGATCGGGTACGTCGGGCGGCGGCGGCGGCGGGGGCGAGCCCATGAGCACTTCCATGACCCACTTACCACGCAACACGGGCGACGTGCGATTGCCCTGCGACGTAAGCAGCAGCACGCTGCCGTGCCCCAGAATGCCCACGCGGTTCTTGTCGGTGTAGCTGACGCGACGGAAATTGGTACCGACAACGTCGGCCATGCCGTAGTGACGGGCCAGCTCTTCGTTCACATACGTGTAGTCGGCCGTGTACAGATCGAGCAGGCTGCGATTCTCGCGCACCAAACTGGCCACGAACAGCTCCGTTTCTTTCTGCATGTTCTGGGCGAGCTGCAGATTGAAGGCCGGGTACAGCAGCGGGTCGGGATGGACCTTCTCGACGTCCTGCAACCGCAGCCACTGCGCGGCAAAGCGCGTGGAGAGGGCGTCGGCGCGCGGATCGGCCAGCATGCGCTTGGTCTGCGCGACGAGCACCGTGGTGTCGGTAAGCAGGCCGCGCTGCGCGACGCTCGTGAGCGTGGAGTCGGGCAGCGTGCCCCACAGGAAGAACGATAGGCGCGATGCGAGGTCGTTCGAGCTGACGGCCACCTTCGAGCCCGGCTTCGCGGTCAGCGCCACTTCATCGGCGCGGAATACGAAGTACGGGCTGGCCAGAATCGCTTCGACCGCGCCGCGAACGCCACTTTCGAATCCGCTCGACTTCGCTTCTTCGTCGTAGAAGCTCATGATGGCCTTACGGTCACTCACCGTGAGCGGACGACGGTACGCCTGCGAGCCGATGCGGTTCACGATGCGCTCGGCGCACGGCCGCTGTTCGGCGGCACTGAGCGGACGGCAGCTGAACACGCGACGGCGGCTCGGCGTATCCGACACTCCCGTGGGATTGAACGGGCCCGTGACCGTGAACAGCTTCATGTGGCCCTGAATCGTGATCGCGTCTTGAATGCCGATCTGCGTGTCCGGCAAGCTATTGCCGATCGGCGTCATGAGATCTTCGACCGGCCCTTCGAACGTGCGCACATAGGCCGCGGCGACCACGCGCGGACCGGCCTTTACCGTGATCGGCACCGTCTTGAGATCGAGCCCATTCGGCTCACTCTCGTGCATGCCACGATCGATATCAAGCAGCGCCACGCGCTCGCCGTCTACCGAAATCTCGATCTTCTCATCGAACGGTGCATTACCACCGACCAGCTGGCCGATCGGCGTGGAGTGCAGCGACACCGAGAACACATACGCGCCATCAGCCGGGAAATAATGCGTGGCCGAGCCGCCGCCGCGTGTGCCGATCGGCGTATCACCCTCATGCCCGTTCTGATTGGCGAGTCGCGACACCTTGAAGGTGGTCGTCGACAGGTTGGCCTTGGCATCGCCCACCGCCAGCCGACTGACGGCGTTGGCCGCGTCGAGATACGCTTCCAGTACCGTGGCCGACGGAATCTGCACGTCGGCGATGTTATCGAAGTTCGCGCTCTTGGTATCGAGCGGCAGCCACGACTCGGCGTTCACGCTCACCGTGAGCAGGTCTTTCACCGCGCGCTCATACTCGGCACGATTCAACCGCTGAAACGAGCGACGACCCACATCGGGCTTCCGCACCGCGATCGCGTCCATCTGGCGTTCGAGCGTTTCCGTGAGCACGTCGAGCGTGTCGCCGGCCGGACGAGGACGTCCCGGCGGCGGCATCATGCCCGTGCGCAGCTTGCCGATCATCTTTTCGGCTATGATCGGCGACGTGGCACCAACCGTCGCGAGATCGAACGACTGCAGCGAAAAGTTGCCCATCTTGCGCTGGTCGCTGTGACAGCCGGCGCAGGTCTTTTTGACGACGTCGTTCAGCACGGCCGGGGCCAGGGTGCGCGCGGACGCGCCAACGTGGGGCCGCATTGCATCGAGCGTCGCGCGATAGCGCGCGAGGGGCACCGTCGGTGCGGCGAAATCGCTGGCCGGCGACATCACGACCGACGCCGCCGTCGGCTGGAGAGCCACCGAACTACTGGCGGCAATCGCGAGGATCACCACACCAGCACCTAGTGCAACGACAGATTTCATCCCAAAGCCTCAGGGCGGGGCGGGAACTACGAGCGGGAACCACGAGCGATATACTCTATAAACAAAGGTCGTTCCCCGCCCAGACTTCGAGCAAGGGCCCGCCTCCTTACGCGCGACGGCGCTAGGGCGTTGCCGGAACGCCGCTTACGTTACGAGCGGGTGTACGTCTCATCCCTGCGCCAAACCTCTTCATCTCCGAGCCACTCGCATGCCCCAAAACACCACCGCCTCCTCCGCACCGGCCCCCACGCCTGGGTCCGAGCACTCGCTGGTTCGCGCGGTCGGCGTCTGGGGACTAGCGGCCGCCATCGCCAACGTCACGATCGGGGGTGGCATTTTCCGCCTGCCGGCCGCCGTGGCCGGCGCGCTGGGGGCGGCGGCACCGTTGGCCTATCTCGTGTGCGCGGTGGCCATGGGGCTCATCGTAATGTGCATCGCCGAAGCGGGCAGCCGCGTCTCGCTCACGGGCGGTCCCTACGCCTACGTCGAACTGGCGTTCGGGCCGTTCTTCGGCTTCCAAGCCGGCGTGATGCTGTGGGTGCTTGGCACCTACGCGGTGGCCGCCGTGGCCACCGTCTTCGCGGATAACGTAGCCACCCTCATCCCCGCCTTGGCCGGTCCGATCCCGCGCGCGGCGCTCTTGATCGCCACCTTCGCGATCGTTGGCGGCGTGAACATGATCGGCGTCAGCCAAGGGAGCCGATTAAATCAAATCACCACCGTCGCCAAGCTGGCCCCACTGCTCCTGCTGATTGTGGTCGGGGTGTTCTCCATACAGGGCGAAAACCTGGCGATCACCACGGTACCGGCGTCCGGGGATGTGCTACGCGCCAGCATCGTACTGATCTTCGCCTTCACCGGGATCGAGACGGCGCTCGTGCCGAGCGGCGAGGTGCAGAGCCCGTCACGCACCGTGCCACGCGCGATCTTCGTGGCGATGATCGGCGTCACGCTGTTGTATGTCGCCCTGCAGTATGTCGCGCAGGGCGTGCTGGGCGCCGCATTGGCCACGTCGGCCACACCGCTCGCCGATGCTGCAGGCATCGTGCTCGGACCCTGGGGACGCACGCTGTTGCTGATCGGCGTGGTCGTCTCGACCTTCGGCTATCTCAGCGGCATGGCGTTGGCGGTACCGCGAGCGCTCTACGCGTTCGCCCGCGACGGGTTCCTGCCGGCGTCGATCGCGTCGGTGCATCCCACCTGGAAGACGCCGCACATCGCGATTGCCCTGCAGTTAGCGGTGACGTGCACGCTGGCCATCACCAGCGGATTCGGGTCGCTGGCGATCATTGCCAACGTGGCCGCGTTGTTGGTGTACTTCTTCTGCGCCGTGGCCGCGCTGGAGCTGCGCCGACGCAACGTGCAGTCGGGCGGCATCCCCTTCCGCGTACCGGGCGCCGGCGTGGTGCCGATCCTCGCCTGTGTGGTGATCATCGGCATGCTGACGTCGATCACCCTGGACGAGTGGACGAGCATCGTGATCACCGCGGCGGCGGCGGCCGGGCTCTATGTGCTGTCGTACCGCCATCGCGCGAAAATCGCGAAGGCGCGCGCGGCCGCCTAGTTGGTGTGGCTCAGCGCGCTCCGCTCGGGCCCGCCACCCGCTTCAGGGTACGAAACAGCATCTCCGTGCCCTGCCGCAACGACTCGACACTGACCCGCTCATCGTTACCGTGCATCCGACGCAGCTCGTCGGTGCTGATGGGATAGGGGTAAATGCCAAAGACGGGGATGCCGCGATTGCGCCAGGCCCCCGCGTCGGTGCCGGCCTGGAACAGATACGGCGTGACCTCGGCCTCGGGCCACTGCGCCTTCGATTCGGCGGCGAGGGCACGGTACAGGAGCGACGTATCGGGCGACGCCGGCGAGGCCGGTGCCAGCGCGCCCGACATCTTCACCGTGAGCAACGGGTCGTTGAACAGCGTCTCGAGTGTGCGGATCAGCGCGGCCGCGTCGCTGCCCGGAATGAGGCGCACGTTCAGCGTGACCTCGGCCGAACCGGGAATGACGTTGCTGCGGAATCCACCGGCCACGATGACCGGCGCGATCGTGTTGCGCATCAGCGAGTGAATCAGCGGATCGCGGGAGAGCACCTGGTCGGCGGCGCTGACTTGCTGCGGCGTGCCATTCAGTAGCTGCGTGTAGAGTCGCGCCGTTTCACCGGTACTGGTCTTCGCGAGCGTGGCGAAATACTTGCGCGAATCCGGGGTGAACTCGAGCGGCGTCTCGTAGCTCCCGAGCTTCGCCAGCGCACGGCCGACGGTCACCAAGGCGTTGTCGGGCAACGGCATCGACGCGTGCGTGCTGGTGCCCTTCGCGGTGAGCGTCACACCCAGCACGCGCTTGTCCGACGTCGAGATGCTCACGTACTGCACACGACCATCCTCGCGCTTGATGATCCACCCGCCTTCGTTGAGCGCGAACTCGGCGTCCATTTTGTCCCAATGCTGGCGCGCCAACCACGTGGTGTTCATCGGGGCGCCTTCCTCGTCCGCTTCGGCCAGGAAGATCACGTCACGATCGAGTGGCACCTTGCGGTCGGCCAGTAGCATCGCGGCGCGCGCGAATACTGCGAGGCCGCCCTTGAAGTCGATGGCGCCGCGCCCGTACACGGCGCCGTCCTTGATCACCCCACCGAACGGGTCGACCGTCCACTTCTCCCGCTCTACGCCCACGACATCGGCGTGCGCGGCGAGCAGGAGGGGCTTCTTCGACCCGTTGCCCTTAAGGCGCGCAAAGAAATGCACCTTGGCTGAGTCCGGCGTGGGAATCACGTCCACTTGGAAACCGCGCGCGCGAAAGAGCGGCCCGAGGATATCCGCGATCTGCTGCGTATGTCCCGGCGGATTGCTGCTGTTGGCGCGAATGAGCTGCGCGAGCAGGAGCGCGGTGGAGTCGGTGTCCTGCGCGGCGAGCCCTGCGGGCGCCGCGAGCACGACCGCGGCGACGAGACTCGACAGGTGACGGGTAACACGGTGCATGCGGCAACCTCGGGCGGGGTGTGACGAGCGATCGCCCAACATACCGCCGGGCGGTTCGCGAGGCTACGTTCACATGGTCGTCAACCGGAACACCCGATGCGCCACCTCCCTGCCCCACGCGGCTGCCTGTCCTGCTCGTGATGCCCGCCAACACGGTCAACGCCATCCGGCTGCCAGCCGCCCTCGCGGTGCTGGCGCTACTGGTGCTGTGGGAAACCCTCGGGCCCTTCCTACCGCTATACGGAGGCGGGCCGCATGCCACCCGCGAGCGGCTCGTGCACGGCGGCAGGAACCTCGCCATCGGATTGGTGAACGGCGCCGTCGCGCGATTCGGATTCCTTGGCGCGTGGATCGCGACGATGGAGTGGAGCCGCGAGTACCCGTTCGGCGTGTTGCACTGGATCGCGCTGCCCGACTGGCTGGGCTGGACCGCGGCGATCCTGCTGCTCGATAGCTGGACCTATGCGTGGCATCGCCTCAATCACGCGGTGCCAGGCTTGTGGCGCTTCCATCGCCTGCATCACAGCGATCGCCAGATGGATGCCACGACCGCGCATCGATTTCACCTTGGCGAGATCGTGCTGTCGTCGATCGCCCGCGTGCCGGTGCTGGCGCTGATCGGCTGCAGCATGGAGCAGTTCGCCGTGTATGAAATCGCGCTGTTCGCCGTGGTACAGTTTCAGCACGCCAACGTCGGCCTGCCCGACGCGCTGGACCGTGTGCTGCGGGTCGTGATCGTGACGCCTCACCTGCACAAAGTGCACCACTCCGTGGTGGTGGCCGAGCAGAATACGAACTTCAGCTCACTTTTTTCGTGGTGGGACCGGGCGGCGCGTACACGGCGCCTTTCGTCTGATCAATCGGCCATCGTGTTCGGCGTTGACGACTCCGCGTTGATTCGTTGACGCCATGCACATGTGGCTTTCCTTCGCCTCCGCCTGATGCCTTTGCCTGATTCCCCGCCAGCAGACTGGCCCTCGCGCATTCCGCTGCTCCCGTTCGACGACGCGAACGCGCAGTTGATGCGCACGGTCGCGCCGAAGGGGTGGATGGCGCCGGTGCCCAAGGATCGGTATCACCTCGTGGTGATCGGTGCCGGCACGGCGGGTCTCGTGAGCGCAGCAATCGCGGCCGGCCTCGGGGCGCGCGTCGCGCTGATCGAGCGGCACATGTTCGGCGGCGATTGCCTCAACTTCGGCTGCGTGCCCTCGAAGGCCGTGATTCGCGCGGCCCGTGCGTGGCGCGAGGCCCGCACCGCCGCCGAGCGATTTGGCGGACCGCGCGTCACCTCCGAAGGCGACTTCGGCGCCGTCATGGCGCGGCTCCGTCGCCTGCGCGCCGACATCAGTCCCGTTGATGGCGTCGAGCGCTTCCGCGCACTCGGCGTCGATGTGTTCTTGGGCCACGCCACGTTCTGCGGCCCCGATGCGATCACGGTGAACGACACAGTGTTGCGCTTCCGTCGGGCGATCATCGCGACCGGCGCGCGGGCGGCGCGGCCACCGATCCCCGGCCTCGCCGACACGCCGTACGACACCAACGAGTCGATCTTCTCGCTCACCGAGCGACCGGCGCGATTGATCGTGATTGGCGGAGGACCCGTCGGCACCGAGCTCGCCCAGTCGTTTGCACGATTCGGCAGTGCCGTGACCATCGTGCATGCCGACGCGCATGTCCTGCCGCGCGACGATATCGATGCCGCCGCCGTGGTTTCAACCGCACTGAAGGCCGACGGTGTACGGATCATCAATCAGGCCACCGTTGCACGCGTGTCGCACGACGGGCAGCAATTCACCGTGCAGCTCGCCGGAGACGGTCCAGCGGCACACGGCACGACCACCCTGCAGGCCGACCGTCTGCTCGTGGCCACCGGGCGCACGCCAAACATCGACGGCCTTGGCCTCGACGTTGCCGGTGTGCGCGTCACGCCGAAGGGGGTGCGCGTCGACGATCGCCTGTGCACATCGAATCCGCGGGTGTACGCCATCGGCGACGTCTCCTCCGCGCTCCAGTTCACGCATGTGGCCGATGCGCAGGCACGCTTAGTTGTCGCCAACGCGCTCTTTTTCGGCATCGGTGGCGGGCGCGCGAGTGCCTTGGTCATCCCACGGGTCACATACACCGACCCCGAGATCGCGCACGTCGGTATGACCGTGGAGGACGCCTCCGCACAGGGCGTACGGATCGACACGATTCGCGTGAATCTCGAGGACAACGACCGGGCGCGTCTCGACGACGAACCGCACGGCTTCCTGAAGGTGCACGTGGCCGCCGGCACCGACCGCATCGTGGGCGCCACACTGGTGGCCACCCACGCCGGCGAAATGATCGGCGAGATGACCGTCGCCATCGCCAACGGCGTTGGACTGGGTGGTGTCGGCAAGGCGATTCATCCGTATCCCACGCAGGCCGAGGTCTTCCGGCGGGCGGCCGACGCTTGGCGCAAGCGGGCGTTCACGTCGCGGGCGCGGCGATTCTTCGCGCTGTGGTTCCGCATATTCACCTAAGTGGACGACGGGGATCCGGTCGTCGTGGGGCGACCGCCTAGGTGCTAGTTTATGGCGACGTGCGGGACCAGTACTGGAGCAGCCGCCGCTCCCGATGGCCCATCCGCGCGCGCTCAGTCGCACAGCAGGTTCACCGCTTCACTATCCGAGGTTCGCATGGCCGAGTCTGTCTCTCGTCGTCAATGGCTAGTCAACACGGGGATCGGCGTCGCCGGCGGTATGGCGTTGCCCGGACTGCTGCCGGCCATGGAGGCCACGCGGGTCCTCGGCGGCGTATCCTATGGCGAACTGTTGAATCAGCTCGAGCGCGACGTCACGACCATGCGTCGTGCGGCCGGCCCGATCCGGCTGTGCTACAACGAGAATCCGTTCGGCATGTCGCCCAAGGCGAAAGACGCGCTGATGGCATCATGGACACAGCATACCTGGTACGATCCACCAATCCGGGCCGAACTGCGCGCCACGTTCGCCAAACACGTCGGCGTACCAGTGGATCATGTGCTGGTGACACAAGGCTCGAGTGAAGTCTTGGCGACCCTCGCGCTGGCTTACGGGCAAAATGGCGGAAAGATCGTGGCTCCGTGGCCCACGTTCGAAGACCTGCCGCGCTACGGCGCGACGCTCAACGCCGCCGTGCAGAAGGTGCCGCTCGACGATCGCTTCGATCACGATCTGTACGCCATGGACGCCAAGATCGGCAACGATACCAAGCTGGTGTTCGTATGCAACCCCAACAATCCCACGGCCACCCTCAACGACGACCAGGCCCTGCGCGACTTCGTGAAGACGAATGCCAAGCGCACGACGGTCATCGTGGACGAAGCGTACTACGATTTTGTCGACGCGCCGAATTACCGATCCATGGTCGATCTGGTACTCGCGGGGGAACCCATCATCGTGTCACGTACGGCGAGCAAGATCCACGGACTCGCCGGCCTTCGCGTCGGCTTTGCCGTGGCGCGACCTGATATTCTCGCGAAGCTCTCGGCGTACGTGACCGGCGACCCCAACGTGTTCGGATTGCACGCCGCCAATGCGTCGCTGCAAGACAGCGCGTATCAGACGTTCATCAAACAGAAGAATCGCGAAGGCCGTGCGTTGTTGATCTCGGCGTTGAAGACGATGGGTCGGAAAGTGACCGATTCACAAACCAACTTCGTGTTTTTCCATGCGGGACAGCCGGTCGCGACGGTGCAGGCGGCCGCGCTGGCCAAGGGCTTCGTCATTGGACGCGCCTTCCCGCCCTACACGGACTGGTGCCGCGTCAGCATCGGCACGCCCGAGGAAATGCAGCGGTTCGTCGCGATCCTGCCGTCGATTCTGTAGCGGCTACGACAACTATCCGCCGGCACCGTCTTGGCGCCGGCGCGTCCGTTGAGACGCCGGTCGGCGCGCGCTACGGGAAGAGCGCGCGTCGGCCGTCGAGTGAGGTAAACATGCCTCGGCTCGAGTGGCCAACGCCGGGCACTTCGACGAGCCGATGCGCATGACCCGGGTGTCGAGCATTCATGTACTCGATCATGGTGCGTCCGCGCTGGAAGCGCCGCGCCCCCTGTAGATTAGCGCCGCAGCTGACGTCGAGATCGGCCGTGAGCGTATCCGCCGTGCCGACCATCACGGTCATCTGACGACTCACCAGATTCTGCTTCACCAACGACGTCACCACGGCATTCGCGAACGTATTGCGATTCTGCAATCCGTAGTGCCAGTCGTCGTAGTCAGGGCAGCTCGCCGCCGCGGCCGGAATGGCAAAGGCACCATCCCTCGCGCGCTCGGGGCCGAGGTAGAGCCACGTGGAGGGATTGGCCGCGACGTAGCGCACGGCGATGCCGGCGAGCGTCGGCTCACCCCCACTCGTGGCGGCAAACCGGTGCACCAACTGGGCGCCGGCGGAATGCCCCGCGACCACAATCCGCGAGAGGCGCGGGAACCGTGTGCGATTGCCAAGCCTCGCCAAGATCGTATCGATCGCCGAGAAGGCGCTCAAGCGCGGCAGAGGGCCCGCACTGCTGGACAAATCACCCACGCGCCATCCGTTACTCGTCCAGTACGGTTCATCAGCGGCGGGTGCATCATCGACCGTCTGGAATCGCGGCGCAATGATGACCGTCGACTGCAGCCGTCCGGACAGGGCGGCCGCTTCGGCCATCGTGGTGAAGTAGTCGTCCGCATTGCGCTCGGTGCCGTGCACCACCACGACGGCTTCTGTGACCAGCGAGTCGCCTTGCGCCAGCGAGAAGCTTTGGAAGCTCGGCACGAATCGCCC
>NSHR01000014.1 GCA_002737115.1 Gemmatimonadota bacterium
GGTGGTGATTTCACGACGGAAGCGCTCAACGGCGGCGTGGCCGCCCTCGATGGGCACCACCTTCACGACGACCTGTCGATTGAGGGCGACCTCGCGCGCAAGGAACACCCGCGACATGCCACCACCGCCGAGTTCACGCTCGATCGTGTACGCGGCGCCGAGTGCCGATTGCAGTTGGTCGCGGAGGTCGTCGATCACGAAGTGACGGCGGCCGCGGTCGGATTCTTTATCGACAAAGCATACGGTGCGAGGGACGGTCGATCGACACGAGGCGCCCAGTCGGGCAGCATGCCTCGGAGGCCCCATCGTGGTCTACTCGAACGGTGACCGTTGAGCATACTGCGCGATCGCCGACCTCGCCAGCGCCTCGTGGCGGGTGGCAGCGTGCCCGCTGACGCGTTCGTGCGCCTCGTCACTCGCCTCATCAACGTGAGCCTCCGACCAGGTGTCCGTCCCGTACCCAGGTGCGATCGCCGATGGTCACTGTCGCGTCGATGAAGAAATTCCAGCGCACGTACCCGCCGCCGACCGTGCCGCCAAGCTCCGTATTGTCGCCGAGGGAAAGCCGAACGACGCCGGCGCCATATCCGTAGTAGGGAATCCAGCGGTCGCCACTGGTCGGGATGGCCAGCAGCGGATTGAACCCGAGGGCAAGCTCACGGAAGGCGCGACCGCCGGGGCCTGCCTGCGACAGCTCCGCCTCGACCGCCTGTCGGCCGGTGCGCGTGGACCATTCGGTGACGCGTCCGTTGACGAAGGTCATGACCAGTCCTTCGACCCGCTCGCGGCCCCACACGGACGACGGGAAGGCGATGCGACCGTTCACGCTCTCCTCGATTGGCGCGGTGCGAATCGCCCCGGCCGGCAGTTCGATCTCGCGATCGATCAGGTTGCGCGCCGAGCGCATGGGTGCCGCGCTCGCGTCGCCGTCCTGCTTCGTGACCGGCCGGTCGCCGATTCGGAATGTGATGTCCGTGCCCGCCGGTGTGGTGACACGGACCGGTGCCGCGCGCACCGCCCGTTCGAACGCGGCCTGTGCCGCTGCCAGTCCGCGATAGTCGGTGTCGCGCAGGACCACGCTGTACATCGCCGCGATCGCTGGTGTGATATCGATCGGCGACCCGTCTATTGAATAGGCCCCTTCCCAATGGAAGTGGATCGTCCGCCCCTTCCCGGTGCGCAGCACGTCCTGCATCGCCGCGTAGGCTGCGTCGGTGACCGTCGCCCCCGGCATCATGATGGCGACGTCGACCGTGGCCAGCCACTTCGCCAACTCCTCGCGCGTTGCGGGCGCGCCCCGCGTAAACACCGTCGCCCAAGCCGGATCAGCCACGCCGCGCGATGCCAGCGCGCCGAGGTCCGTCGCCCCCGCGGAGCGGATCCGCTCGCGGAGCTCCGGGATCAGCGCATCGGAGCGACCGGGCACTGCCAAGAGCAACACGCGCTCACCGGCGCGGAGGTTCAGGCGGGCGACCATCGTCGTCGCGATCAGCTGCGGGTCGACCCCATCCTGTGCCATGGCTACCTGGCTGCTCAAGACGGACCATAAGACGGCGGAGGCGGCGAGGTGTCGGAGCACGCGCATGGAGGTGGGGCTGGAGGCGGCGAACGCTGGTTGCCAGCAACGTGCGCGTCCGGCGGACGACTGTCTACACCGGGATAGGAATTTCAATCGCAGCGGGTCGACTATCCGTCGAGTATCCGACGCGATCGCCGACCGCGCGAGCACCGACTGGCAGGTGGCAGCGTGCCCGCTGACTCGTTTGTGCGCCTCGAGGGCCGTGGGAACGGCGGCCATCGTGGGGGGAGCGATGCCGGCGGGGACCCATCCGTCGCGCGGGTGGGACGGCCGCCCATGCCGAAGGTCCCCGTGTGATGGCGGGGCGTCAGGGCCGTCCTCCGGTGACGGGTGGAGCGTCGGGCTGCTGAAGTGGTGGGACTGGTCCGACCAGAATCTCGCGAAGGTGAGAAGCCCCGCGAGTTAGCGATCCCTCTTGAGTTCGACCACGAGCACCTCAATCGTCTTGCCGGATTTGTTGACGTCGGCGTGCGTCTCGTTCGGCGGGTCCACACCCAGCCAGTACGCCTTGCCCTTCTCCCAGTTGTAGGTCGCAAGGACCTTGCCCGACGGATCCACCACGTCGGCAACGCCGTCTGTCAGTGCGATCAGCGCGCGCCCGTGGTCGTGCCGGTGTTGCGACAAGGGCTGGTTGGGCTCGATGATCGACTTCCACACCTTCATGTGCTCGTTCTCGAACTGCGGTTCACGCCGACTGGATCGCGCTGGCTGAAATGTCGTGGCGCCGATTCCGGCGACAAATGAGATGGCGCAGGCGGCGAGGATGGCGGTGCGGCGCATGGCATTGTTCGGTTGAGGATGGATGGCGCTGAGATGGCTGACTGGACGCGACCATCGTCTTACGGTACGTCGTACGGGGTCACGAGTCACGGGTCATCGGTCACGAAACGGACGACTATGCATTCCATTCCAGACAGCCGCATCGACAGCGTGGACCTGATGAAGGGCGTGGTCATGGTCCTGATGGCCATCGATCACGTGCGGGCAGGATAGGAATTTCAATCGGAGCGGGTCGACTATCCGTCGAGTATACGACGCGACCGCCGACCGCGTGAGCACCGACTGGCCGGCGGCAGCGTGCCCGCCGACTCATTCGTGCGCCTCGAGGGCCGTACGTAGCGAATCGATCCGTTCGCAGCGCCTCCCGCGCGATGTCACCCCGCCAGCGGGAGCGCGCGGATTCCTGACCCGCGGGTGAAACTCGAGCCCACCGCGCTCACCACCGCTCGTGCCCGTGTGAGCCCGGCCAGCTGGCGAATCCTGAACACCGCCTCCACACCAGTGCAGTGCCCGCCGAGCAGGTACACCAGCCCGGCCTCCTTCAATTTCGCGGCGGTCCACGTCAGCTGCGCATCGGTGGCGTTGAAGAGATGAAACCCGCCGATGGCCGCCACCACGGGTGCCATGCGGATGGTAGCGCGCGCATACTCGAGCGTGTTCACGAGGCCCGCATGTCCGCAGCCGGACACCAGCACCAGTCCCTCCGGCGTGTCGATCACGATCGATGCGTCGTCCGGCACGTTGTCTTCCACCTCGCCCTGTGGCGTCCGCACCATTCGCGACCCTGACCAGTTGCGTTCGGGATGCGTCCGCGGCACGGGCCCGGTGAACCACACGCCCGGCATCAGCTCCGTGGTGGTGTCGTGCTCGACGAATGTGCCGCCTGTGCGCTCAAACTCCGCACGCAACCCCGCATTGGGGTCGACCCCGACCCCGGTGAACGGGCTGCGCGGCCAGAAGAAGCCACGCGCGACATGCACGCGGCTGAGCGCGGCCGGATTCCGTTTCGACAGCTCGCGGCGCAGGGTCAGCAGGCCACCGGTGTGATCGTCATGATGGTGCGTCAACACGAGCTCCGTCACCGTCGACAGATCGATCCCGAGCTCAGCGGCATTCCGCAGCACGGTTTCGGGACGCGCCCCGGTGTCGACGAGCAGGGTCCGGCCATCGACTTCCAGGAGCGCCGAATAGCCCCACTCACCGATGCCACGTCCGGGGTCGCCGGCGAGCATGGTCGAGAGCACCGTGACCTTCACCTGCGTGGCGCGATGCCCGGTGCCACGTGCCGGTTCCGGTGTCGGAGCGTGGAGTAGCGACGCCGACGTGGCGAGTGCGAACAGTAGTGTGGCGCCATTGAACATGCCGAACTCTCCGGTTCTCGTTGATCAGGATAGGAATTTCGATTGGGGTCGGTTTTAAGTATACGACGCGCGACCGTTCGTGGACCGCTCTCTCAAAACGGCGGACATCTAACGATGCGTTGTTGCTGGCCGCGCCATATGGAATGGATATCCTACCGTATCACTCCGCGTCACTTCTTCCCCGCGAGCGCCTTCCGCAGCACGGGCTCGAACCGGTCGGCTTGCCGCACCATCCCGAGGTCGCTCGGATGCGAGCCATCGGTCGCGGCCTCGGCGTCGTCGCCGAGCAGGTCATCGCCGGTGAGATAATAGAGACCTTTGACGCCGTCTTTTTTGAGCGCGTCAAAGCACGCGCGCAACGCGGCGTGGTTGTCGGTGTGGGATTTGGTGAGCGCCGGGAGAATCCACGAGTTGGTCTGCCGCCGGTCCTCCACCAGCACGATCGGTGTGGTGGGTCGCGCCGCGCGGATCTGCTTGATCAACGGCACGCATTTGAGCGTCACGGCCGCGGCGTCCATGTTCGGCAGACAGTCGATCACGTAGACCGCCGCGTCGATCTTCACCAGTAAGTCGCCAACAGCGGCGTCCATCCGGCCGTTCCCGGAGAACCCGAGGTTCACTACGGGTTTATCAAAGCGACGCCCGAGGATGGCCACGTGGGCCATGCCTGGGCGAGAGGCGCTGGCACCGTGCGTGATCGACGTGCCGTAGAACACGATCGGCTTCTCGGTGCGCGGCGCAAGCCGCTCGAACGACGCCCCGGGTGGAACACCGATCGACAGGCTGTCGATGCCGTTGTACAGCGGCAGGTAGATCGCATACTCGCGCGTTCCCGGTGCGAGCCGTGCGATGATGCTTTGGCGCACCACCTTCGCTGTTGGACGGGTCACGCCAACCCACCGCCATGTCCCGGCATCATCGCGGGCGTAGAGATCGAGGCCGCTCACCCCGATCGCCGTCATGTTAGGCATGGCAATGCGGTCGCTGAACAACGTGTAGTTCGCCCAGATGGCATCGGCATTCGTTGTGAAGCGGACCAGCATGCCGGCGCTATGACGACTCAATCCCCACACCGCGGGCGTCACGGTGGCTTCCGCGATGGCCGGGAAGCGATCATACCACCGCTTGCGTTCGAGGTCCGGCCACGCGCGCCCCTCGACGCCCCACTGGCTCACGTCATGCCATTGCAGCGGTGGCTCGGCGGGTTGCGCGGGCGCAGGCGCGGCGGCGGGCGGGCTCTGCGCCTGGAGTCGTGTCCCCAGCGCGCCAAGTGTGAGCGCACCAAGAGTGAACACACCAAACGCGAATGCACCATGCGCGGCGTACTGGACTGAACGGGCGGCTCGAGCGGTCATCGCGGCTCCGTATTGCATAGAGGAAAGCGCCCGCAGCACGATTCGTTCAGCCGACGCCTGCTGATGGTGCGTCGAAACAACCCGTTGCGCAACCGAAGGGTAACGGCCCGCGCCGCCCGTCACCGTTTCATTGCGCGATGGGCTGTTTCGACGCAACGTCCGCGTGGCGCGGGCCTCACGGTGCTTGCTGCAGTCGGGCGACACGGTAGCTCGCTGCGCTCGCGATGATTATGAGCGCCCGCCGCGGAAGTCAGCGTTACGCGGCAGCACCGCGGGTAAGGTGCGGACTCGTGGGTCCTCTGCGACGAGCCAGTTCGGCGAAGTCCTGTTCTCCCTTCGTGAGGTGGTACTCGATGCACATCGGCTTGATCGGAGGGATCGGCCCCGCCGCAACGGACTTCTACTATCGGCGGTTGATCGCGGCGTTTGCGGCACGCGCGCAGCCGTTGGAGTTGACGATCGTGCATGCGGACACGCCGACGCTGCTTCGGCATCAGGCCGCCGATGATCGGGATGCCCAGGTGGCGATCTATATGCGCCTGACCAAGCGACTCGCGGCCGCCGGCGCCGAGTGCGTGGTGGTCACGTCGATCGCCGGCCACTTTTGCATCGCCGAGTTCGCGGCGGTCTCTCCGTTGCCCGTGATCAACTTGCTCCCGGTGGTGGACGCGGCGGCTGAGCGCGCGGTCTTCGACGCGGCCGTTCGCGAGCTATTCGACGAGGCGCACGTCGAGGCCATTCTGCTGGGCGGCACCGACCTCGCGCTCGTCTACCGCGACGGCGAAGCGGCGTTTCCCGTCGTCGATGCCGCGGCACTGCATGTGGACGCGATCGTGGCGCGGGCGTGTGCCTGACGACCAGCGGGGACACGCATTGCATTGACTGAGCGACGCGCAGGGCGCTGACCAGCGTCTCCCATCGCTGCCCTAGCGATCTATCTGCGCCTGTAACCGCTCCACATATCGCGCCCCGTGCACCAGCGACGCCGCCCCATCCAACGCCAGCACGTCGTCGGGGGTAAGCGTCAGCGCCGCGGCACCGACGTTCTCGTCAAGCCGATGCCGCTTGGTCGTTCCCGGAATCGGCACAATCCACGAGCGCTGTGCCAACAACCACGCCAGCGCGACCTGGGCGGCGGTTGCCTCGCGCTTCGTGGCAATGCGCTGCACCAGCTCCACCACGCGCTGATTCGCCTCGCGATTGTCCGCTGACAATCGCGGAATGTTATGTCGAAAGTCGTTCGCGTCGAACGTGGTGTGCGCGTTTATCGTGCCGGTGAGAAATCCGCGCCCCAATGGACTGAACGGAACGAAACCAATACCCAACTCCTCGAGCACCGGAAAAATCTCCTGCTCCGGCTCGCGCCACCAGAGTGAATACTCGCTCTGCAGCGCGCTCACTGGCTGCACCGCGTGAGCACGACGAATGGTGCTGACGCCGGCCTCTGAGAGGCCGAAGTGGCGCACCTTGCCCTCGCCGATCAGATCGCGCACGGTGCCCGCCACCTCTTCGATCGGTACCGCCGGATCGACCCGATGCTGATACAACAGATCGATGTAGTCCGTCTGCAAGCGCCGCAAGGAGCCGTCCACTGATGCGCGAATGTACGCCGGGCGGCTGTTCAACCCGCCACGGTTCTGGCCCGTGTCGAGATCGATGTCGAAGCCGAACTTTGTCGCGATCACCACCTCTTGTCGCAGTGGTGCAAGCGCTTCGCCGACCAGCGACTCGTTCACAAACGGGCCGTACACCAGCGCCGTATCGAAGAGCGTGACGCCGCGGTCTACCGCGTGACGTAACAGCGTGCGCATTGCTACGTGGTCGCCGGGTGGGCCGTAGCCGGAGCTCATACTCATGCAGCCGAGTCCGATCGGCGCGACGGCGAGCCCGGTGCCGCCCAGGTGGCGTGTGGTAGTCATCGTCGAATAATCCTAACCGCTCGTATCGATCCTGGGCGCCGCCTGGTCATCGGCGGCGCCCGTGTTGCTGAACGGTGCCTATCGCACCTTCGCAAACCGGATATCGCGGCTCCGCTCGTCGATGTTGACCACGAAGCCGTTCACCTTCCCGCGCGCGTCGCGCACGAAGGCGACCGAGCGCATGCTAGGAAGGGTCCCGGTGAAGTCCTCGCCCCAACGGCGGATGAGCACACCGACGCCACGGCGCCGGTGTCGCACGATGAGCCCTCCGCTGCGCGCCTCGACCAGATACGTCGCCTGCAACTCGCTGCTGAAGTACTCACCGATGTAGTCCTGTGTGGGCGCCGGCGCTGGTTCGCGGTCGGGCATGCGTGGCGAGACGCGCTCCCGATACAGCAGCCCCGTGACGCGCCCCGTCCCGTCGCGCTGGAAGGTCATTGACGCGCCGTAGTTCGGGACCCAGAGCTCCCGCTCGGAGCGCGCGACCATTGGACCGACCCCCTCGCCGCTCGCCTGCACGGTGAGCCCGTTCCCGTCGCGTCGCACCTGGGCGTACCACCCCGGGCCAAGCTTGTACGTGCCGGCATAGGCATCGAGCGTCGCCGCCGGCAGCTGCACAACGGGAGGTTCCGTCGCCGCTGCGAGTGGCGCCAGCGCCGAGCCAAGCAACACGTCGGTGACCTGCTGCGCGGCGCGCGTAGGGTTCACCTGCGGCGCGTTGGCCAGCACGACGACGCCAAAGCGATGCTGTGGAACGTGCAGCACGTAGGTCACGAAGCCGGCCCACGACCCGGAATGATTGACGGTCGACGCTCCACGGTACTCCCCATGCGATACGCCAAAGGCGTAGGGAATCGTCGACCCGTCGTTGAGCACCCCCCGCGTGCGCGTGAGCGCCATCGCCTGCGCACCGCCCACGCGCATCGAATCGAAGTTGATGACCCACCTGGCCATGTCCTCGACGGTGCTCATCATCGAGCTGGAGCCGAGCGCGGTAAGGTTGTTGGTCACCGCACGCCAGCGCCCGTCGGGGGCGCGCGTGTAGCCCAGCGCGCGGTCGGGGATCACGGCCGTGTGATCGTCGCGAAAGACGGTCCGCGTCATGCCCAACGGCTGAAAGAGATTGGCATCGGTCCACCCCCGGAACGGCTGTCCCGTCACCCGCTGCACCGTCTCGGCCAGCAGGTTGTAGCCGGTGTTGGAGTAGGTGTACTCGCTCCCGGGGACAAAGTTGAGTGAGCGCTGGTGATAGGCCATCGTGAGGATCTGTTCGAACGAGATCACGTCGTCGTACTGCCATCCGGCCAGCCCGAGCGTCCCGGGCCAGTCGCGCACCCCGCTGGTGTGATGCAGCAGCTGATCTATCGTGATGGGCGCGCCGATGTCGGCCATCTCGGGGACGTGGCGACGGATGTCGTCGTCGAGGCGCACCTTCCCCTCGCCGATCAGCATCGCGATCGCCATGCCGGCAAACTGCTTGGAGACCGAAGCGACGTCGAAGACCGTGGACGGGGTGATGGGGACGCGATGCTCGAGGTCGGCCATCCCGTACCCCTTGGCGAAGATCATGCGCCCGTCGCGTACGACGGCGACCGCGAGCCCGGGCGCGTCCGTCCTGTTGAATGCGGTGAAGAGCGAGTCGATGCGCGCCGCGATCGCGCCTGGCAGCGGCTGGGCCGGCAGGGGCGCCGCGACCGAGAGGAGTATCGCGACGGCGACGAGTCGGGCGAGAAGGCGGGACATGTGGGACGGCACTCCAAGGCGGGATAGCAACTTCAATCGGGGAGGGTTGACGACCCGACGAGCATACGGCGCGATCGCCGACCTCGCCAGCGACGCGTGAGGCGCCAGCGACCCCGTATCGTTGGCGGAGGGCGGCATAACGACCGTTGGTGCGCATGGCCGCGCTATTGTGGTGGCCGCTCCGCGGCCGCATGCTTGGAGCGACTCCAGCACAACGTGACGTTCGCCAGACTGTCTAATCCCTCACACGTCGTCGCCCTCCTATGCGCCTCGCTTCGCTACGTTTTCCAGCCATTCTCGTTGCGCTCGCCTTGCCGCGCATAGCGTCGGCCCAATACGTCATCGGCGCGCGTGATGAAAAAGCCTTGCGCGCCGACAGTGTCTTCCGGCAGTTCGACCGGACGGATTCGCCGGGTTGCGCCCTCGGGGTCTATCAAGACGGCGTGGTTCGCTACGCCCGCGGGTATGGCCTCGCGAGTCTCGAGCAGGCCGTGCCGCTGTCGCCGCGTACGGTGCTCGACGTCGGATCCATCTCGAAGCAGTTCACCGCGATGGCTATTCTGTTGCTGCAGAAGGACGGCAAACTCTCGCTCGACGATCCGGTGCGGAAGTATTTCCCGGAGATGCCGGCGTATGCGGATCGCGTGTCGCTTCGTCGCGCCCTCAGTCAAACCAGCGGGTTGCGCGACCTGTGGACACTCTGGGGGCAGACCGGGCAGACGTTTGCCGGTGACAGCGTCGACGCGCTCCACATCATCACGCGGTCAGCGGAGCCCAACTACGAACCGGGTGAGCGATACCTCTACACGAATTCCGGCTGGATCCTGGCCGCGCAGCTCGTCTATCGCCTCACGGGCAAATCGCTCGCGCAGTTCGCTGACGAGCGCATCTTCGCGCCGCTTGGCATGCGGGACACTCGATTCCTCGCCGACCGCAACGCGATCATCCCGAACCTGGCCGAAAGCTACGCGCCGCGCGACAAGGCATTCCGCATTCAGCGCTCCTACTACGACGGCGCCATCATGGGGCCGGGTGGCGTACACACAACCGTCGAGGACTTCGGTCGCTGGCTGAATAATTACGACACGGGCGTCGTGGGCGGACGCGACATCATCACGATCATGACGACCGCTACGACATTGAACAGCGGCGCCCCGGCGACCTCCGGCCCCGGCCAGGCCTATGCGATTGGTTTGAACGTCGGCACGTATCGTGGATTACCGGTCGTGACGCACGGCGGCAGCTGGGGCGGATTTCGCGGACACTTCCTCCGCTTCCCCGAGCAAAAGTTTGCCGTCGCGACATTTTGCAACCTGACGACGTCGGGTCCTGATTCGCTGGCGCAGAAAGTGGCCGCGATTTATGTCGGTGACACAATGCAGCCTGATACCGCCGCCGCATGGGCCGCTGCACTGGCCAAAGCGGCTCACGTTGACGAACTGCCAACGACACTTCGCGGATTGACGGGCGTCTGGCGCAACGTGGAGCGCGGCGAGGTGCGCCGCACGCGACTGAAGGGGGACACGCTCGTCTCTGACGGCACCACGCCAACGCGCTACGTGTCGTTGGGTGGTTCACGTTTTCGGGCCGAAGCGGGTGCCGAGGTGCGCTTCGAGGGGGAGGGCGTGCCGCAGCGTATGATCGTACGTACCGCGTCGAACACGACCACCTTCACGCGCGCGGACACCGCCGCACTCGACACCCCGAAGCTTGCCGAATACGCCGGCGACTACCGGAGCGACGAAGTGGAATCGACGCACACGTGGAAGGTCGAGAAGGGGCAGCTGACGGAGTACGCGGGCTACCGTCGTCTCGGCGTGCTGGAGCCGAGCTACACAGACGGCTTCACGCGCGGTGGCAGCGTGATCGATGTGGTCCGCGATTCGAAGGGACGCATCACGGGCTTCCTGGTCGAATCTGGTCGTGTGCGGCACCTGCGCTTCACACGGGTGAGGTAGCCGATCAACGTGGACCTACCTCAGGCACCCGCCGCCAGCGGCAGGTGCCGGGTATCGTGCTGCACCACCCTTTCACGACGGGGCGGATGCAGGCGTACCGTTGCAGCGACATCTGCCAGTCGCGCCGTTGGTTTGATCGACGCATCTCTCATCACGCTTCTCCGGAGTTCGCATGCGTTCCCTGTCTTTCGTCCTCGCGCTGCTGATTGTCGGCACCTCGTCGTTTGACGCCTCCTCGCTGAGTGCGCAGCGCAAGCCGCGAGAGAACGACCTCAAGCTGCCCATCGGCGGCACGCCCGGCGCGCTCAATGCCATCACGGACGTGGCGGGCGTAGAAGTCGGACACAGCACCATCATCTCCGGCAGCGGCGCGCTGGTGGTGGGGCAGGGGCCGGTGCGCACCGGAGTGACCATTGTGCACCCGCGTGGAAAGGCCAATCACGACCCGGTGTTTGCGTCGTGGTTTGCGCTGAACGGCAATGGCGAGATGACGGGCACCACGTGGGTGCAGGAGAGCGGCTTCCTCGAAGGGCCCATCGCGATCACCAATACGCACAGCGTGGGCGTGGTGCGCGACGCGATCATCAAGTGGGAAGTCTCGCAAAAAAATGTGCTGCAACCGTGGTGGCTGCCGGTGGTGGCGGAGACGTATGACGGCGGCCTCAATGATATCAACGGCTTCCACGTGAAGGAGTCGCACGCGTTCGCCGCACTCAACTCGGCCGCGGGCGGCCTCCCCGCCGAGGGCGTGGTAGGCGGCGGCACTGGAATGCGCTGCCTTGGCTTCAAGGGCGGCATTGGCACCGCGTCGCGCACACTGCCGGCGGCCCAGGGTGGATACACCGTGGGTGTGCTCGTACAGTGCAACTTTGGTTCACGTCGCGATTTGCGGATTGCCGGCGTACCGGTCGGCGAGGAGATCTCCGATCTGCAACCGTGCATTGCCAACACTGCGCCGCTCGCGGCCAACGCGACGGTGCGGCGCTGCGATGCGCGGAGTGATCGCGATGGCGACGCGGCGGACGCGCCGGAGCAAGGATCGATCATTGTCGTGGTCGCCACCGACGCGCCGTTGCTGCCGCATCAACTCAAGCGCGTGGCAACCCGCGTGTCGTTGGGAATCGGGCGGCAGGGTGGCTTTGGCGGCAACAGCTCCGGCGACATTTTCGTGGCCTTCTCCACCGCTAACACCAACAGTTGGTCGTCCGACACCGTCTCCTCCGTGCGCATGGTGAATAACGATCGCCTCTCGCCACTGTTTCAGGCGACTGCACAGGCCACTGAGGCGGCCATCACCAATGCGCTGCTGGCGGCGGAGACCACGACCGGCGCCAACGACTTGCGCATTTACGCCATGCCGCTGGATCGCATGCTGGCGGCGATGCGCAAGTACGGACGCATGCCTTGAGTCTGCGCTTCGGCGTCGATCGGCTCTGCGCGGACCCAACGCGGCTGCATTCGCTGTGGCGTACTCGGTCGGACGCGCTGTCGACCGCGATGCGGCGCGTTGGTTTCGTCACCAACGATGCCGCGCGTCTTGCCGCCGACCCGGCGCGACGATCGCGTGAGGCCCTGCTCGCGGCGGGCGTGCCGTTGGTGCGGTTGTTCAGCCCGGAGCACGGATTGCAGCTGTTGGCGGCCGATGGCGCACCGGTGGGCGATGCGGTCGACGCGGTGACTGGCTTGCCCGTAATTTCGCTGTACGGCGAGCGTATGCGGCCAACTACCGGCTCGCTGTGCGACCTGGATGGGGTGCTGTTCGATATCCCCGATGTCGGTGCTCGCTTCTACACCTATACGTGGACGCTGTATCACGTCATGGCGGCGTGCGCCGAGGCGGGCGTGCCGCTGGTGGTGTTAGATCGCCCTAATCCGCTGGGTGGCGTGCTGTCGCAAGCGGAAGGGCCGGTGCTGCGTGCTGATTGCCGCTCGTTCGTGGGGGAGGATGCCATCCCGGTGCGCCACGCGCTCACGCTGGGGGAACTCGCGCGCCTCTGGCAACACGAGCGCTTTCCGGACGCGATGCTGCACGTGATCGCGTGTGATGGTTGGACGCGCGCCATGCAGTGGCCGGACACCGGATGTGCGTGGGTGCCCACCTCGCCATCCATGCCGTCGTACGCGAGCGCGGCGTGCTATCCCGGGACGTGTCTGTTTGAGGCCACCAATGTGAGCGTAGGGCGTGGCACGGCCACGCCCTTTCAGGTGGTGGGTGCTCCCTGGATGGATGCGCCGGCCGTTGCGCACGATGTCGCGCGCCGGACACACGGGGCCGTCGTGTGTACGCCGGTCATGTTTACCCCGACGTTGGCGCCGTATGAGGCTGAACCGTGTCACGGCGTTCGTGTCTCGTCGGCCGACGCGCTGGGCATGGGGCCGGTCGCGCTTGGTCTGCTGCTGCTGGCCTCGGTGATGACGGTGCATCGCGAGGCGTTCGCGTGGGCGGCCTATCCAACGGCGGCGAATCCGACCGGGCAAGAGCACATGGCGCGGCTGGTCGGTCGCGCCGATCTCCAGTGGTGGTTCGATCGCGAGGCGGAGCGCATCGACCTCGCGCAGGTGCGCGAATGGACGCGCCTCGACGACTGGGCCGCGCGGGTACTGCCCGCGTTGCTCTACCGATAGCCCGGCGCGATCGCGCGGCTCGTTCTCCTGCGCTTCAGCGAAGGCTGATCTCAGCGGTACACCGGACGCCGAGCAGAACCCTTGCGGGCCACGCAGGCTGCGCTTATCCTTCATATATTCAAATATTTAGTATCTTGAATATCTGAATATAACAGACTCCCTACACAGGACCCCACTCCGTGCCATTTCGAACCATTGCGAGCCGCGAACTTGCCGAGGTCCTTGCGGTGCTTGGGCATCCCTGTCGGCTGCGAATCATCGAGGAGATTGGCAGCGGTGAGCGCGACGTATCAGCGCTTGCGGGACTGCTTGGCATATCGCACTCCGGAACGTCGCAGCACCTCTCCCATTTACGCGCGCATCGCCTGGTCACTGAACGGCGCGACGGGCGTCGTGTGTTCTACCAGCTTACAAACCCCGCACTCTCGACCTGGTTACTCGCTGGCCTAGTGGTCCTTGAGAAAGACGCTGAAGCCTCGCAGGTGATCAAGAGCAGCCTGCGGCGCGCGCGCCTGGCGTGGTCGCAAGCCCGAAACGTTTAACGACTCCGCACCATTTTTCACCAGATTTTGTAAAGGCGACCCATGCAAAAGCTTATTGATGGTATCCACCACTTCCAACAGTCAATTTTTGGATCGCAGCAGGAACTCTTTAAACGCCTCGCGCACGGCCAGTCACCAGAGACGCTCTTTATTACCTGTTCCGACTCCCGTATCAGTCCGAATCTGATCACGCAGACGGAGCCGGGTGAGCTCTTCATCCTTCGCAACGCTGGCAACATCGTGCCGCCACATGGTGCATCGAACGGCGGCGAGGCCGCAACGATTGAATTTGCCGTGGCTGCCCTCGGTGTGCGCGACATCATCATTTGCGGCCATTCACACTGCGGCGCCATGAAGGGGCTCCTCGACGAGACGCTCGTGGCGGATACGCCGGCGGTACGGCAGTGGCTCACGCACGCGGACGCGGCGCGGCGCACGGTGCAGCAGAACTATGCCGATCTTGAAGGTGCGTCGCTCATTTCGGCCTGCGTTCAGGAGAACGTACTGACACAGCTCGAAAACCTTCGAACGCACCCGGCGGTTGCTGCCCGACTAGCGCGTGGCCAACTGAACCTGCACGGCTGGGTCTACAAGATCGAGACTGGGCAGGTCTTTGCGTACGATCCGACTCTTGAGCAGTTTGCCGCGCTCACCCACGCATCGATCCCCGCACCGTCCGCGCCGAAGCGCCGATTGACCGTCCCGATTTGAACACATTACGCGGATAAGTACGCACGCCGTGTGGCCGCCGTGGCGCTCCTGCCTCGGCGGGCCTCAGCGGGGCCGCGCGGGCGGCATCCAGCGCACCTTGTACACTTTCTCGCCGGGTAGGGTGATGGTGGTGTCTGGGTCGTGGAGGTGCAGCACCTCGCTCCACCACACCGTGCCCTCCCCTTGAACCCAGAGCAGGCGCTTGCTGGCCGGGTCGACGTGCACCGACTTCACCTTGGCGGCATCCCCGAGCCGCGGATGCTTGGCAAACTGGTGAGTGTCCCGATCGAACAGCCAGGTGTGCGCGGCTGTGGACAGGATGAGGTGCGGTGAATCGGGGACCGGCATCATGTCGTGGCCGTTGCTGTCCGGCAGCGGCGCCACGATCGCCGGCGTGAGCCGCGGCGCGGCGGTGCCCCAGTCGGTGAGCCGATAGCCCACGACGTCGCGTTGGGAGTCGGCCCAGAGGAGCTGCCGCGCCGCGTCCCAGATCACGGCGTGCGGCCACGGCGTGTCCACATGGAACAGCTCCACGCCCGATCGATCCAGATCGTACACACTGAGCCGGTCCCCCGTGCCGTTGGCGACATGGGACGCCGCGATGACCACGCGGTTCCCCGGCAGCAGTTCAATCGAATGCCCGTTCATGGCGGTAGCATGGAACTCCACCTTCCCCGTGGCCCGATCAATGACGGCCGCGCCATGAGAGGACGACGCGATCAAAAGGCGACGACCATCCTCACTGGGCTTGCATTCGGCAATCGTCTTGAAAGTGCCGCGCATGGCCTCGGGGAGCTCCGGCCGCTCGCGGGCCCGCAAGCTCCAGACCTTGCGCGGCGTTGGCGTGGCCAGATCGAGGATGAAGAGCTCGTCGGTACCGCAGACGACGACCTCCTGGGCGAAGAGCGGCGCGGGCAGCAGCGGGGACGCCGCGAGAGCAACGAGGACGAGGGCTCGGCGAACGGTCATGCGCCAGAAGATAGCCGTTTGCACCACGGTTGGTAGATGCGCGCGGAGCGATCGCGACGCACGGGAACGATCATCGCGCGCTACCGTACGCGCGTCCCCTGTTTCCGATATCCATGCCCGCGTAGCTTGCTACATGACTCTCATCCTCAGCCAGCAAGACGTTCGCGAGTGCCTGCCGATGGACGCGTGCATGCGCGTTATGCGGGACACCTTGATCGCGCTTTCGGTCGGTGACGCCGTGCAGCCGCTCCGTTCCGTTATGCGCGGTCCAGAACACAAGGGCGTGCTCGGCGTGATGCCCGGATGGCTTCCCGGGCTCGGCGTCATGGGCCTGAAAGCGGTGAGCGTGTTCTCCGGGAATCACGCGGCGGGACTCGAGTCGCATATCGGTGCCGTACTCCTGCACGAGACCAAGCACGGGCAGCTGATCGCGATTGCCGATGCCTCAGAGATCACCGCGATTCGCACCGCCGCCGTGAGTGGCGTCGCCACGCAGGCTCTGGCCCGTGACAACGCCAGCGATCTCGCCATCCTCGGCGCCGGGACGCAGGCACGCACGCATCTCGAAGCGATGCTGCTGGCCCGTACCCTTCGACGGGTTCGCGTGTGGAGCCGCACCCGTGCGCATGCCGACGCCTTCGCGGCGTGGGCGGCGCAACGGTTCGCAGTGGCGGTCGAGGTCATGCCATCGGTGCGCGACGCGGTGCACGAGGCCGACATCATCTGCACCACCACGGCATCACGGGAGCCGATTCTCGAGGGCGCGTGGGTCGCGCCGGGCGCGCACATCAATGCCGTGGGGTCGAGCGTCGCCTTTGCCCGCGAACTCGATACGGCAGCGGTGGTCGCGTCGCGCCTGTTCGTGGATCGCCAAGAAAGCACGATCAACGAGGCGGGCGACTATCTCTTCCCGCTTCGCGAAGGGGCGATCACCGAGGCCCACATT
Source organism: Gemmatimonadota bacterium (assembly GCA_002737115.1). Taxonomy (GTDB): domain Bacteria; phylum Gemmatimonadota; class Gemmatimonadetes; order Gemmatimonadales; family Gemmatimonadaceae; genus Gemmatimonas. The sequence goes on from NSHR01000014.1 coordinate 16,489, forward strand.
GTGGGCGAACTCGGCGACGTCCTGCGCGGCGTGCGGCCGGGGCGAGGCAGCCCCACCGAGATCACGCTGTTCAAATCGCTCGGCATTGCCATCGAGGATATTGCGGCGGCGCAGTATGTGTACACGCAGGCACAAGCGACGGGGCGCGGCGTGACGGTGCATCTGGGCGGTACGCGGTGAGCGACCGCGCGTTCGCCGATCTCACGCTGGCCCACATCGAGGCGGCGCGTGAGCGCGTTCGGGGAGTGGCGGTGTGCACACCGTTGGTGCGCCTGCATGTGCCGCTCGACCACGACGGCGCGCCACGCGAGATCTGGCTCAAGCTGGAGAACTTGCAACCGATCGGCGCCTTCAAGATTCGCGGTGCCGCCAATGCCATGGCCATGGCGACACCGGCCGAGCTGGCGCGCGGCGTGTATACCTGCAGCGCCGGCAACATGGCGCAGGGCGTGGCGTGGATGGCGCGCGAGCGTGGTGTGCCATGCACCGCCGTGGTGCCGGACCACGCGCCGCAGACTAAGATCGATGCCATTCGCCGGCTTGGCGGCGATGTGATCCGCGTACCGTTCGCGGAATGGTGGCAAGTGATGACGTCGCACCGGTATGAAGGAATGGACGGGCTGTTCATCCATCCCGTCAGCGATCCGCGCGTGATGGCGGGGAACGGCACGATCGGATTGGAGATCCTCGAGGATCTCCCCGACGTGGACGCCGTGATCGTGCCGTACGGTGGAGGCGGGCTGGCGTGTGGCATCGCCACCGCCCTCCGTGCCCTGCGCCCGGAGGCGAAGACGTTCGCGAGCGAAGTAGACACGTCCGCTGCGTTCGCGGCGGCGCTGGCGGCGGGCGAACCGATGACGATCTCGTACACGCCGAGCTTTGTGGATGGCATCGGCAGTAGCCGCGTGCTCGACGACATGTGGCCCAGGGCGCAGGCGCTGCTGGATGGATCGTGCGTCGTCTCGCTCGACGACGTCGCGGCCGCGGTTTGTCTGCTGGTCGAGCGCAATCGGGTGGTGTCGGAAGGCGCCGGCGCCTCGTCGGTGGCGGCGGCGCTGGCCGGCAAGGCTGGCACGGGCAAGGTGGTGTGCGTGGTGTCCGGCGGGAATATCGATCGCACGACACTGAGCCGCATTCTCACCGCGGCGCGCAGTCCTACTCCGCCCGCAGCGTCGCCTCGAGGGTAATCGGCACCGCCGACAGCGCCATCGACACCGGACAACCCACCTTCGCCGCGTTCGCCTTCTCGCGGAAAGTCGCGTCGTCGATTCCCGGCACCACCGCATCGAGCGTGAGCACGATGCCGGCCATCGACCAGTCGAAGCCCTGCTGTGCCATGGTGATCACCGACTCCACGTGCAGCGCGGTCGGCGGAAAGCCCGCACCAGTGAGCTGGAACGACAGCGCCATGGCAAAACATCCGGCATGCGCCGCCGCGATCAGCTCCTCGGGGTTGGTGCCACTTCGCCCCTCGGCATCGGCAAACCGCATCTTCGTGGAGTACGGCTGCTCCGCCAACACCCCGCTCGGGGTGGTCAAGCTACCCGCGCCTTCCAATCCCGTGCCCTGCCAGACGGCCTTTCCACTACGACGCATCGATCACTCCTGCTGATAAGCGGTGTTGAACAGTGGTGCCCGGTGATGTACTCACGGCTGAACGGCGAATCCGCGCGCTTGGTGCCCGGGGGCACCGCGTGTCCGTTGTCGATCCCCGATCACGGACCCGAAACACAGCGGGGGAGCATCTCGTGAGAGACGCTCCCCCGCTGTGCCCATCGCGTGTGATCTACTTCGCGACTGGCCCAGACGCACAGGTAATCTTGGCGTGCATCGGCGTGAAGAGGCTGTACGTGATTGCGCCGACCAATTCATTCAGGAAGCTGCGTTCGGTCACAACCGAGGCGACGCCCTGAGGACAGGCCTGCTTGGCATCGATCGCCGGCGGCGCGACCAAGCCATAAACAAACGAAAGCTGCCACTGCTTGTCGATCACCGTGGCTGCGGGCGGCGCGCCCGTGTTGACAGTGACGCGATAACAGGCGCCAAGTGCGACCAACGCCACCACGGAAACGATTCGAGTGATGCGCATGATCATTACTCCTTGGCCGAGGTCACGTCACCGAACTGCACGGCGACTGGGCGATCCAGCTGCGCGGAACGCGCGGCCGCTTGCTGTAGCACGTCAGAGAACTGAGAATCGGTTGCCGACACGGCAACGTGCACGATCTCGGTGCCGGTCGGCAGCGCCGCCGTGCCCGAGGCACAGGTCATCCGAACCGTCTGCGGTGCCCAGATGCCAAACGTCAGGGCGCTTAACAATCCGTTCGGGAAGCTCGTCAGCGTCTCGACGGTGGCCACGCCACTCGGACACTTCGTGCGGGCGTCGATTGGCGTCGCGGCGACGAGGCCGAAAACCCAAGTGGACACCCAATTCTGTTGAACGACCGTTTGACTTGGCGCGCGACCGGTCTGCACCACCTGCCTAAAGCAGGCCGTTGTCGATGCCAGCAGAAGCGCGCCAAACATCAGCGTTTTCCAGCGATTCATGAATGCTCCTCTTCGGTAAGACGATGATTGAGAAGTGCCGGACTGTGCGTTTAAATGTAGCGCCTGCCTGGACGCGGCGCCATGGCGCGTGAGTCGATGGAATGCCGCGAGCCGACCGTGATGATCCGCTCTTGCCGACTTACGCACAACCCGATAGTTCACTCGTATGCCAAACCACCCCACGCTCAAGGCGATGTGCTGTAGCCGCCGAGTCCGATATGCCGCGCTGTCGCTGCTGACGTTGCTCGTGTCGGCGTCATCGCATGTTCAGTCTCAGGCCCAGCAACGCCGCTGCCCGCAGTTCGCCCGGGTGCCGGGCTACGGCGCGTGCACCAATATCTCCGGCAACAGCTGCGGCTTCTGCACGTATCGGTGCAACGACGAGACCGTGGTTCGCTGGAACGTGTGCGGGGGATAATCGCGCGCGCCCTGCGGACAATCGCGCGTATCGTGATGGTGTGCGCGCTGCCGGCGGGCGCCCTGGCGTGTGATCGCACGGAGCCGGCGACCGACGAGGCCCCGCCCGCACTCCGGGCGGCCATGGCGACGCGTACGATCTATCCGGCCAAGCGGGAAGAGTGGCGCACCGACATTACGGAGCACACCGACAGCACCATGGTACCGATGGTATTTCGGGCCGGTGGCACCACGGTGGCGCTGCTGCAGGCGTCGCCGATGCGCATCTCGCTGTTCGAGCTGAATCGGCGCGGGATGTTGCTGGCCACGCGCCCGGTGCGGATCGACTCGGTGCTCAATGCGGCCGTTCCGCGCGACATCATTGCCCCCACCGAGCTGTCGCGTATCACCGACGAGGGTCAGGTCGATGTCATCGATAGCGTGACCAGCACGCTGGTCCGCGAGTCGATCGGCGGCTTCATGTTTCGTCGCGAGCTCCCGTTGCTGCGCGGCGGCAGCGGCAAGCTCTGCACGCTGTTTCCGGCCACGCTGCTGCATGTGCGCGCGTTGGGGCAGCGCAACGTGCTCGAGGCGTTCACCCTCACGGCCAACCCGAACGACGATGCGCTGGTGGGCCGACACCGACTGACTGTTGCGCCGTCGTCGCGGCTACGGTGGGGCAATGGTGACTCGCGGCGGTGCGTGCTGCTCGCCGATCGCGAGGTGCTGATCGTGAGTGCGCCCGCCGACCCCAGCACCGGTGTGTCGCCGCAACTCACCGCGTTACGTGCGCCGGGCGATTCGGGGCCGCCGCCCACCATTGAGCGTCGTGGTAGTGCGGCCGACAGCGCACGCCTGCGGCAGCCGTTCATCGTCGATGCCGCCATCGTGGATGGCGGCTTCGTGGTGTTGGTGGGACTCGAGTCGGACAGCCAGGGGCGCGTGCTGGACTACTACGACGAGCGTGGACGGTATATCCAGAGCGCGATGTTGCCGTTCACGGCGTCGGCGATGACCGGGGCAGGGCCGCGCTTTCTGGCGCTGCATCAGGACGCGCGTTACCGCTGGTGGCTCTCGTCGTGGCTCACGCCCATGGCCGCGCACGGTGCCACCGCGCCGTCGGAGCCGCGGCAGCTCGATGACGCGCCGGAACGACAGCTGTTTGCGCGGCCCACCCGTGCGCGGCGGCCGTGAGCCACCAATACTGCACGGCACACCGCGCGGCGTTCAGCGCGTCGTGCCGCGCACCCGGTACAGATAGCTGAACTTCACGAACGCGCCGTCGGTCGTGCGCTGCACGTCGATGGGGCGCATCGTTTCGGTGGCGTCCACGCCCGTACCGTAACCCAGATACACCACCGTGCCCGGGCTTGGCAGGTAGCTCACCAGCACGTCGCCGCGGCCGAGCAGTGACTTGCGCGCTGAGAGCGGCGTGTACGTCCCGTTGGTGGCACGGCGCAGGAGCGGGCGCTCGGTGGCCGGATCGCGCAGCGCACTGCGGTCGCGCGATTCAACCTGTCCCACGAAGCGCAGGAAGAGCGCCCGTGAGAACTGGTACTCCAGCCGCAGGCGGGGCACCACCTGCGTGCTGAACAGCGAGCCGTCGCGCGCGCGGATGAACCGCTGATAGCGGAGCAGGGCACCGATGCGCACCTGCGTACTGGGACGCACATCCACCTGGGCTTCCAGATCACGCCGTCGCACGGTGCCCGTCTCGAAGAATTCCGGATCGGTGCCGGCGGTAGCGGTGATGGTGGCACCCACGCGCCGCCACTGCGGCGTGTTCACGATGAGCGCCGTGCTGCTCGTGACCTGCTGCGCGCTGGCGGCAAAGGCCACGGTGTCGCGCCCGTTGGCCGAGGGGACGGCATAGCTCGCGTAGCGCCGTGGGTCGAAGTCGATGCGCTGCAGGTCGGGCGTGACGCTCACCTTCCACCCACCACGCAACGTCATCGAGTTGTCGAGTGACAGCGACGTTTCAAGGGGCGCGTCGCGCTGGGCAAAGGCGTTATACGTCCAGAGCGTGCTGCCGGTGAAGAAGTGTTGGCGCTGATCCCACCAGCCGCCGCGCGCGCCGAAGAATGTGAACCGCTGATTCATCTGCAGCTTGGTGAAGTCCACGCGGTTCACGAACCCCGACTGCGTCTGGAATCCCGGCGAGAACCCCTGAATCGAATAACGGAATCCGTAGCCGCGCCCGGAGCTGCCCACGTTGCCCTCCCAGAGGCTGCCGGAGCGCTTGGTACTGTCACTGGTGAGGCTGGCGGCGTAGCGCGCTTCCACACTGTACGTCTTCCGGAACTGCAGGCGTGTGTCGAATCCCGCCACCCGATTGAAGCGCGTGCCTACGCTGCGGTCGGTGAACACGATGCCGGCGGTGCTTTCAGTGCCAAGGTCGCGGCGCAGGCGCACGATGGTGAACAGCGGATTCGCGCGGTCATCGCCGGTGCCGGTGGCGGCATCGAGCGCGGTGAGCAGCCCGATGTCGGTGCGCGGAATCTTGCCGGTGAGCTTGAGGGCGCCGAGCGGCTGCACGATGGAGCGGGTGTTCACGAGCTTGTTGGGCGCGTCGAACTGCTCGCTGCCTTCCACGAAGAACGGGCGCAACTCGGGATAGAAGTTGGCGAAACGCACGTCGCCCGGAATCTGTCCGACGTCGGTTTCTACTTGGCTGAAGTCGGGATTGGCGGTGGCATTCACCGTAAAGTTGGAGGTGATGCCCCAACGCACGTCACCGCCGCCCTCCCCCCGCGTGCCGCGCTGCCAGCCGGTGTTGCCGCCGGTGCTGTTGCGCGTGCCGCTGGTGGACGTGATCGACGTGGGCGTGAGGTCGAGCACGAGGCCGCGCTTGAGGCCGGTCATGCCGCGGAGGGCGCCGGCCTGTGGCGCGAAGCTCTGCACCGAGCGTGACGCCGGCGCCCAGGTGTCCTGATAGCCCGTGCGCTGGGTTTGCCGGACGACTTGCAATCCCCAGTCCTGCGTGGCGCCCGCCTGGAAGCGGATGGACTTGAAGGGGATGCGCAGCTCGACCATGAAGCCGTCGTCGAGGGTGCGTCCCTTCGACTGCCAGACGTAGTCCTGCGACAGGTCCACCGCCTGCAACGCGCCGCGGGAAACACCCGGTCCGGCCGACATTTCGGTGCGCATGCCGTCGGCCTGCACGCCGAAGGGATTAACCGCGAACACGAAGGAGCGGCGGCGATCGAGGAACGTGTCGAGATGCAGCGCGATCCAGTCGTCGCTGGCAATGCGGTCGCGCTCGGCGAGCGTGGCGCGCACGGTCCCCGGCGGCGCAAAGGCGCGGATGCCCACATACAAGGCCTCCGGTGCGTACCACACCCGCACCTCGATGGAGTCCTGCGCCGGGCGCCCGTCTACTGGGCTGTACGACGTGAAATCCGTGAGCAGGCTCGCTCGCTGCCAGGCCGGCTCGTCGAGCACCCCGTCGATGGTGACGGTGTCGTTGAGGCGCGGGGCGCGCACGTCGATACTGCGCGCGCGGCCGGAAAACACGTCCGCCGCGATGGGCGGAGTGGGCGGCGTGGGGCGCGCTGGCGGGGGGGCACCGGGACCACCGACGCTTTGCAGCAGGGCAAACAGGACAGGGAGCATCGCCCAAGGTTAATGGACACGCCCCCGCCTTGCGCCGTCGAGCGATCCGACGTCAACCGCGCCGGTCTTTCACCCCGTGCCACGCCGCGTCCCGCGGCAGCAACAGCATATCGGGCGGCAAGTTCACCGCTCCGAAATCCCGAAGGTCTACTGTGACGATGGCGCGAGCGGACAGGCGCACGGCCACCGCGATGACGGTCGCGTCGACGAGCCCCAGTGTCAGTGCACCGTACTGTATGCAGAGCGCGTGAGCATGCGCGAGATCGGCGTCGACACCCCATTCCACACGGAGCGCACCCACCGCCACATCGCGGCGAAACGCGGCCGCGGCGTCGGCGCCCACATGACGCGCCAGCAGGTAGTCTACCTCCGGCAGAATTGCCCACGGCAGCACCCAAGCGCGCGGATCCGCCTCGTAGATCGCGCGGACCGCGCGGTGGTGCACATCGTCGGCATCCACCAGCGCGATGATGCCGCCGGTATCTACGACGACGGTCATCGACCGAAGTCGTCGCCCAGCAACTCCTCGCCGCGGGCACTCACATCGCCGCGCCCGGATCGCCCGGCACCGATAGACTCAGGTGCAGCGACCGGCGCCCGATGGCGCACGTACTCGGCGACCGCCTCACGCACGAGCTCAGCCGCGGACCCGCCTTGCGCCCGCGCGAGCGCCTTGAGACGACGATAGTCGTCGGCGTCGAGATAGACGGTGGTTTTGGTTGGCTCTGACATATGGTAACCATATGTGGTAGATGCCCGCGGGTCAACCTCGTTTGTTACTCACGCGGAGCCTCCGGCCGCCGCTTCGACCCCGCCAACACGCGGTAGTACTCCTCGACCAATGCGCGATACTCCGCCGGTGCCGCCGCACGAGCACCCGCCGCCGGCCGACCATCGGCGCCCAATCCCACCGAGCGATACAACGCGAACTCGAAGTTCTTGAGGCGCTCGAGCATCGCCGTCTGTAATTGCTCGAGCCCCTTCGGATCGCCGAACGCACGGCTGTTCTCGAGCTGACGCAACCCCTCGATGGCGCGATCGAGCTCACGCGTGTCCACGCCCTGCGCTGCCGCTTCGCGACGGAGGCCTTCCGCGTTCTCGCGACGCAACCGGAATTCGCGCGCGAACTGTTCCGGCGTGCCCGACGGATTCATCCCGCCGTCGTTGCCGGTGGGCGACGCCTGCCCGGACGGCATGCCGCTGTTGGGCATACCACCATTCGGCATGCCGCCGGAGCGCGGCGCACCGTTCGGGTTGCCGCCGCGACCGCCGTTCGCCTGCTGGCCGCCTTGCTGGCCTTGGCCTTGACCCTGCTGTTGTCCCTGGCCTTGCTGCTGCTGGCCGCTCTGCTGCCCCTGTGCGCCCGGCTGGGCCCCCTGCTGGCCTTGTTTGTCAGCCACGCGCTCGCGCAGCGACTCCAACCCCTCCACCAGTGCCCGTGTGCGCTCCAGCGTGCGTTCCTGCGCGCGCGCCGCCGACTCGCCCGACATCGCGCCCGTGGCCGCCCTGAGCCGATCCGCCACGTCCTTCAAATTCTCGCCGATCTGTCCTTCGAACTGCGACGCGTACTCGGCCGAGCCACCGCGAATCACCTGCTTGCTGAAGTCGATCTTGTCGGCCACCCGCGTGTCACGAATGGTCTCCGCCGCTTCACCCAACTTGCCCGCCGCCTTGGGCTGATCACGACGCGCTTCACGCGCCAACCGATCGGCGTCGGCTTCGAGTGTGCGTACGTCCTTCCCCAACGCATCCTTTTGCTCGCCCAACCGCCGCTGCTGTTCGTTGCGCGTGTTCGGCGCCGCCCCCTGCATTTGCTTCACACTCTCGGCGATCTCCTGCTGTCGCGCCTCGAGATCGCGCGCGCGGTCGGCCAACTGCTGCACCCCACGATTGAGTTCGTTGGCGCGCGTGCCCTCGAGATTGCGCGCGGCTCGGTTCAGCTCTTCGAGCGCAGCATTGCCCTGAGCCGCCGACCCGCTCGATGCCCGACGCATGGCATCGGCCGCTTGCTGCAGGCGCTGCGCAGCGTTGCCGAGCTCCGGGTTGTCCTGCTCGCGCGACAGGCGCTCCAGCCGACGCGCCTCTTCTTCAGCCTGACGCGCCAGCTCACGCTGCGCCCCGCTGTTGGCCTGCTGTCCCTGCGCGCCCTGTTGACCGCCTTGCTGTCCGCGGCCACTGCTCGACGACGCACCGCCACTGCTGCCCGACGCGCCACCGCTCTGCTGCTGGCCCAACCGCTGACGCATCGCTTCGGCCTGACGCTGCATTCGCTCGTTTTCCTGTTGCTGACGCTGGGCGAGCTGCCGCAGCTTCTCCAGCGTTTCGTCGACGGCTTGCTGCGCGCTCTGTTGCGACTGCGACTGCTGCTGCACGGCTTCGTACTGGTTGCGCAGCTTGTCGTTCTCCAGTTCGAACAGGTCGGCCAGATCTTCCGCCTTTTGTCCGCCTCCGCCACCACCACCACCGCCGCCGCCGCCACCGCCCATTTGTACTTGCACGTCGCGGTACAACGCTTCGGCGCGCTGCAGATGCTGCAAGGCCTGTTGCTCGAGTGGCAACGCATCGGTGCCGCGACCACGTCCCAACTGCTCCTCGGCCAGCTTCATCGCGGCGGCGGCCGTTTCCGTCTCCACGCGGATCTTGGCGAACATCGTGTCGCCGGCGGCGAGCCCACGCTCTTTCAGGCTGTTCGCCAGCTTCATGACTTCTTCGCGAAGCCGCCCTTCGGCGATCGTGAGCGTGGTGATGTTTTCGCGACGCTTCTTGTCAGCGGTGCTGCTGCTGTCGCGCAACCAGTTGAAGGTGCCGGCCACCACTTCCTTCTGCCGCGCCACGAAACCTTCTGGCGATTCACCCTGTGGACCGCCACCGCCGCCTCCACCACCTTGTTGCTCGGCCTGCCGATAGTCCTTCGAAAACGGACGGATTTCGAGGAAGTACACATCGCTGCTGCCGGTGTGACCCGAGCCGTCCTTGGCGACGGCGTGATACGCCACCAAGTCACCCGGCACCAGCGACATCTCCTCCAGGAACAGCGTATGCGCCGCGCGCGCATCACGCGGCCGACGCGTGGTGCTGTCCTGCATCACGATGCGCTTCTCGGCCCCGCCGTTCACCCGATAGCGCAGTTCGAGCGCAACCACGCCCAGGTCATCACTGGCTTGCACGGCCACCGTCACTTCATCGGTATTCGACGCCTTGGTGTCGCGCCCCGGCTCTTCGATGGTGACCCGCGGGCCGCGATCGGGGATCGCATCGATCACGTACTCCACCGAGCCCGCCACTGTGGTGCCGTCGGTGGTGATCAGGTCCACGTGGTAGAATCCACTCTTCGCGACCTTGAAACGACCGGTCACCGCGCTGTCGCCATCGATCGTCATCGGCGCCGTCGTGCCATCGTCGAAGCGCAACACGCCGCTGGCGACCTTCCGCGTGACCGTGGCGTGCACCACCACGGTCGTACCAACAATCGCGGCCACATCACCGCCGTCTTCTACGTGCTCAGCCGGCATGCCGCTGTACGCCGGGAAGTTGAGATCAAGCGATACGTTCGACACCGCCGGCAGGTCGTTCACCGTAAGTTTGTACGTGGGCGAGCGCACGTCGGCCGACTCCACGTAGTACTCGGTGGGCTTCGTGATGTCGAACAACCGCGAACGGAAACGCGACGAGTCGGCTTCGGCACTCATGGGTAGCCGCTGCCACTCACTGGCCGAATCGCTGCGGAACACCAGTTCCGCGCCGTCCGCCGCGAAGCCGATCAGCGCCGCATGCACCTCAATCGCACCACCACGCGCCACCGCCACGTTGCCAGGCTCGATGTTGAGCGCGCGCACCGGCACCGCCGCTTCGGCAGTGCCGAACGGGACGAACAGTAACTTGGCGCCCTCACGTACCCGGTCCGGTCCCGCCACGAACATCAGCGCTGCCACCGCCGCCACACCACCCAACATCTGCCCGGCGCGCATCATGCGCGGACGTTCCAACACCGAGCGCTGCTGCAGCGGCGCAATCGCCGCACTGGCGCGCGACATCAATCGCGCCGACAGCGCGCCCGACTGCCGTTCGCCCACCGGCACGTGCGCTTCCTGCACGGCGGTGATCAGCGTTTGCTTGAGCTGCGGTGCCCGTTCTTCCACGTAGAGGGCGAAGCGCTCGTCGCTGGCACGACGCATCAGTGGCAACACTAGCCCGCGAATAAACGCCGCCGCGATCAGCGTATAACCGACCACGCGCGCAATGATCGGTGCTCGCCCGTCGCCACTGAACAGCGTGAGCACCAGCATGGTGGCCAACACGGCCAGCAACACCGATGCCCCGATCCACACCAGCGACTCGAGGAGAATGCGCTGGCGCCACTGGCGACGAAGCGCGCCGAGGGTGGTAAGGAGCTGACGGTCGGGACTCATGTGGGGCTCCGGTCGGAAGCGGACGCGGGAGGAACAGCACGGACACGTCGGGCCACGGCGCGCCATCCACGCGTGGCCATGATGGTTTCAATCACCAGCACCAACGCGACCATGATCAACAGTACCCGCCACGGATTCTGGCGGCGCTCGAGCTCAGCCGTGGTAGGCGGGGCGTTCGACGCCATCGTGCCAGGCTCGGCGTCTCGCACGCCCAGCAACAGCTCGGTGGTGTCCATAGGCGTGAGCTCGGACTCACTGGCCGGCGCATTGGCCGCCACCCGACCGACGGCGGATCCCGTGGCACTCACCGCGAACGCCTCGTACACGCCGGCATCGGCCAGCGGCACCGCGGTGCCCAGTGAATCGGCCCGCGGACGCAGCAGTGTGCCATTAGGCGCGCGCACGACCGGATCATTGACCGACGGCGCCAGCGACCAACTCTCACTGGTGGCGCGCCACAACGGCACGGCATCACGCCCTGATGTGTGCAGCACGAGCTGTCGTACGAACGGCAGAAACGCCGGCTGCAGCGGAAAGTCACTGCGTTGCGCATCGAGCGGCACGGTGAGCACCACCAGGCGTCCCTCGCCAATGCGCTGCTCGAGCACGGCAGGGAGCCCATCGTCGAAGCGCGCCAGCACATCAACCGAACCGACGAGATCCACTCGCGGATAGCGCAGAAAGCGCACCGAACTCAAGGCATCGGGCACTTCGCGAAACGGCGTGAACAGCGGATGCTCGATGCGCACGTCGCGCAGCGTGCCCCCGCGATCGGCCAACCGGTCGGACAGTCCACTCATACGCACCGGCAGTAGCGGCAAGTTGTCGCCACGCTGGGCCGCGAGGCGCGAGCCGGCAGCGATTACTATACCGCCGCCCGTGGTCATGTACTCCTGCAGCGCCGCCACCGACGACGCCGACGGCAGCATGTCCCAGAACACCACGAGACTCGTACGGGCGAGCGCCTCGCGGCTGACCGGGGCCGAAGCCAGCCGGTCGATCTGAATGGCGGGAGCGGCGCCAATGGCCAGCGCGCGCTCCAGGAACAGCGCTTCCCCGGCGGCACCTTCCGACGGCGACACGAGCGCCATCCGCACGGCGTCGTCGCGCGGCACCACGGCGTGCAGCGTGTCATCGGCCATCAACGCGTCGGGCTCGAGCGACACCAGCAGCGCCACGGCATCATCAGGGGCCGGCACCGGCGCGAACGTGACCACCGTTTCGCCATCAGGCTGCAACGATACGTCGCTGGCTGCGGCATCGCGACCGTTCACGGTGAGGCGCGCCTTCACCATGCGCGCCGCCGGCAGCTCGTGCGACTGTACGCGCGCTTTCACCGCGAGCAGCGAGCGCGTGCCGTCGCGCACACGCCGCGCTTCGATCACGCGCACCGCACTGTTGGCACGCACCGCCGCACCCACGGGAATGCTGCGCAGCTTCACGCCAGCCGGCAGGTCGATACCCGCAATGCCCGCCGCGCCTGCCCGCTGCAGGTCGGAAATTACGATGATCTCGGCCGCCGCAAAGGGCGCGTCGAGTAGCATCTGGCGCGCTGTACGCAACGCCGGCGCCAGCCGCGTGCCGCGGGACATCGGCGTGAGTGTGGAGAGCGCCGCCAGCGCCTGCGACTTGTCGTCGCTCATGCGCTGTAGCACTTCAGAGGCATCGTCGTACGCCACCACGCCGACCCGATCGCCGGTGCCGAGGGCGTTCACCACCGCCCGCGCGGAATCGAGCGCCCGCGGCCACACGCCGTCGTATCCCATGCTGAGCGAGCGGTCGATCACCACCACCACGGCCTTCCGACGCGTGTCACCGCCGGTGGCGGCACGATCGGTGAGCACGGGACGGGCAAAGGCAAACACCAGCGCCGCCACGGCCAGTGCGCGCAGCAGGAGCAAGGGCCAATCGGTGATACGCTGACGCTGCGACGTGCGGATGGGCAGCTGCTCCAGGAACATCAGCGACGGGAACCGGTACGGCCGGTCCTTGTCGCGATGCCGCAAATGCATCAGTAGCGGAATCGCCAACGCAGCGAGTCCGGCCAGAAATGCGGGAACGAGGAATCCGATGCCCATGCGCGATGAATTCGGTTAGTCGATCGTCAGCGGACCCGACTGCGCGAGAGCCGCGCGTCGAGGTACGCATGGAGGGCACGGTCGAGCGGCTCGCTCGTGTCGAGACGCACGTAGTCGGCGCCGGCGCTGGTGAAGCGCTCCTGCAACGCCGCGTGGTGCGCGGTAATCAACGTTTGGTACTTCTCGCGCAGCTCGCCCGGACGCAGCGGCAATAGCGCGCCGCTCTCGGCGTCTTCGAACGTGGCCGGCATGTCGCCGGGCAATTGCTTCTCCGCCGGATCGACCAGATGAAACACGATCACGTCGTGCCCGCCCATGCGCAGCGCCGCCACCGCGCGGCCCAGCGCGTCGGGTTGCTCGTAGCAGTCGGTGACCAGCACCACGATGCCCGTGCGCGTGGTGAGATGGCCGATGCGACTGATGGAGTGTACCAGCCGGCTCGGTCCCGCCGCCTTCGCGCGCGCCAGCGTATGCAACAGCAGCTGCAGATGACGCACCGAGGGCGGCACGACATCCACCAGCTCTTCCTTGAACGTGGCGAGCCCGATGCGATCGCCCTGCGACTTGGACAGCCACGCCAGCGACGCCACCAAAAAGCGCGCGTAGTCGAACTTGGTGACCGCCCCGCTGCCAAAGTCCATCGAGCCCGACGCGTCGAGCGCGAAGATCACGCCGGCGTTGGTGTCGGCGTCGTACTCCTTGATGTAGAACCGGTCGGTGCGTCCATACACGCGCCAATCAATGCGACGCAGGTCGTCACCAGGCTGATACGAGCGATGCTCGGCAAAATCCAGCGATGAGCCTTTGCGCAACGAGCGGTGCTGGCCGTGCATAAAGCCGTCCACGACCGTGCGCGCCAATAGCGCGAGATCGGAGATACGCGCCAGCAAGGCGGGGTCGAGAAAGGACGCGGGAGCGGTGGCCACGAATGGCTCAGAGCGACGAGCGGGGCAGCGGCACGCTCTCGAGCAGACGCCCGATGAGCGAATCGGTGGTTACCTTTTCCGACTGTGCCGTGAAGTTCACCAGCACGCGATGCCGCAGGACCGGACGCGCCAGCGCCCGCACATCCTCAAAGCTGGCACTGGCCCGCCCCTGCAACAGCGCCCTCGCCTTCGCGCCCAACACCAGCGCCTGCGCCGCACGCACCGAAGCACCGTACGACACGAACTGGTTGACGTAGTCGGGCGCGCCGTCACCGGGACGGGACGTCCGCACCAGCTTCACGGCATAGCGCGTGACCGCGTCGGCAATTGGCAAGCGACGCACGACGCGCTGATACGCCAAAATCTCTTCCTTGGACACCACCGACCGCACCGCCTCCGGCGGCAGCGATGTGGTCGACTTCACCACCGCCACCTCGTCTTCTTCGGGCAGATAGTCCAGCAAGACTTCAAGCATGAAGCGATCGAGCTGCGCTTCCGGCAGCGGGTACGTGCCTTCGAGTTCGATGGGGTTTTGCGTGGCGAACACAAAGAACGGTTTATCGAGCTCGTAGGTGCGTCCCTGTACCGTTACGCGACGCTCCTGCATGGCTTCCAGTAGCGCGGCCTGCGTTTTCGGTGGCGTGCGGTTGATTTCATCGGCCAGCAGTACGTTGGTGAACACCGGGCCGGGCATGAAGGCGAGGCGCCGCTGGCCCGTGGCGGGATCATCCTGAATCACATCCGTGCCCGTGACATCGCTGGGCATCAAGTCAGGCGTGAACTGAATGCGCGAGAACCTGAGGTCGAGCGCACGCGCCAGCGTGGAGATGAGCAGCGTTTTCGCGAGACCCGGTACGCCCACCAACAGACAGTTGCCGCCGGCGAAGAGCGCAATCAGCGCTTGCTCCACCACGACGTCCTGACCGACGATGGCTTTGCGCAGTTCACTCGCGATACGTTGACCGGCGCCTTGCAGGCGGTCGGCAAGGGCGCCGTCGTCGAGACGGTCGAGTTCGGACGTGGAGGGGGCCGGAGCAGTCACCTAATTCCTCGGGGGCTAACGGGTCAACGCGTAGATGATGTAGTTCACGCCAAGCTTGTACGCTTCGTTCGACATGTCGAGCGGGAACATCCCCGTGTCGGAGAACTCCCAGTACTCGGACAGGTCATTGTTGTAGTTCACGATCGCCAGCATGCGCTTCGTAGGGTCGTTCTCCTCGAACACGCCGTAGAACACCGACTTGGCACCCCGGTACGTGGGATGATCGTACTCCAGCGTCTTGATGCGATAAAACGAGTCGAAGATTGGATGCGACAGGTCCAGCTCGATGGGCCGCAGGTTGGGCAGCACCTTCTTCATCTGGGTCTCGAAATTCATCCAATGCTCGCCGGCGAAGTCATCGAAAATGATGAAGCCGCCCTTGGCTAGATAATTCCGCAGCCCCATCGCCTCGGCGTCACTCGGGCGCCAGAAGCCCGCCTCCGCCATGTACGCGATGGGATACTTTCCTAGCTGCGGGTCGTCGAGCGTGAGGATGTTGCTGGCATCGATGCGCACGCGCGTACTCGACAGCTCACTCACGATCTTGGTGAAGTGCCGCTCGCCGCGCGGATAGTCGTGACTCCAGGGGAGGTCACGGCCACCGCGGAATCCACCGCCGCCGAACTCTGGCATCTGGTACTTCACCCGCACGAAGGTGAGTCGTCCATCGTACGGCACGTTGGGCATAAACGCCGGCTGCTGCCCACGACGTTGCGCCTGCGCCCGCTCCATCGGCGAGAACGACGACACCAGCAGGGCGGCGCACAGCAGGGAATGAGTGAGTGACATCATTTACCGCGCAACTCCAGCAACAGGGCCTGTGCCTTCTCGAACGACGGCGCCTCTTCGAGCACCTGTAGCAACTCACGACGCGCACCGGCAATGTCACCAGCATCGCGCAGCGCGCGGGCCAGCTCATAGCGTGCGTCGAGCAGGTCGGTCGGTCCCATGGCAATGATGGCCCGACGCTCCAGCACGGCGCGTGTGCGATCACCTTGTGCCGCCGACAGCGTGGCCATGCGCGCATGCACCAACGGATCATACGGCCAGATCCAGTTCAGCCGATCGAGCGCGCGAATGGCGCCGGCCTTATCGCCACGCGCTTCGCGGAGGTCGGCCTCCATCATGTTCGCCTCCCAGGCCGTTTCGTTGCGGCTGGTGACGTATTCAACGAAGGTGAGTGCGCGCGTCGTGTCGTTGGCCGCGCGCGCCATCTCCGCCAGGTACCACGAGGGGCCATCTTCACCGCCGTACTCCGGGAACATCGCGCGTGCTTGCTCGAACAGCGCTCGTGCGGCGATGCGGTCGCTCCCCATCTTGGCCACCCCCTCGCGCATGGTGGCCACGAACTTCCCGCCGCTGCTGTCGTTGGGCGTGGCACCACGCACGGCCGCGAGCGCCAGCGCGAACTTGCGCTGCGTATACGCCTCAAACTCGGCGTCGATCTGCCGCGGCGTTTTGCCCAACACCTTATGAAATACACCAGGTGTGTCCATGCCGTCGCGATAGCCCTTCAGCATGGCCGGCAACGCCGCGGCACCGCGCGACGCCTCTACCATCTCGCAGAACAACGACGCTTCGTAGTAGCTGAACTGCGTTTCCTCGGGAAATCGCGGACGCAGGAATCCGTCGCTCAGCTGACTGATGGGGCGCAGTGTGCCGTTGGCCATCGCGATCACATACGACACCGTCGCATCGGCGCCCCAGCCGCGGCCCACACGGCGCTCTTCCAGCACTGACAATCCTTCCGACAGCCACCGCGGCACGCGATGATCCGACGCGCCCAGCGTGAACGCGTGGGTGAGCTCATGCCAGGCGGTGCTGCCCCAGTTGAACTGCCCCTTCTCGCGTCCGTTCGGTGTGTCCATCGCCAGCAGGCTGCCGAAGCTCACGCCCAACGCGCCGAGTCCGGCTAATCCCACCGTGCGCACGGAGAAGTCGGCGTGATAGCGATAGAACTCAAGACGCACCGGCGTGGGCGGCTTGTAGCCGTAGCGCACCGCCAGCGAGTCGTACGCCTGCTCCAGCAGGGGCACGATGTACAGCGCCAGCAAGTCGGCCTCTTCGGGCGGCGCAACCACACGAAAGCGTCCGCGATCGATCGTGCGGAACGTCTTCATCTTGTCGAGCAGGTCGAGCGTGTTCTTGTGCCACAGGTTGAACGGATCGAGCGCGAACGCCCGCTCCAGCGCGGCGCGCCCCGCGTCCATCTGCCCGATGCGGAGCTGGTTGGTGCCCATCACGCCGTAGGCCGGCACATACAGCGAGTCATAGCCGACGGCGCGCTTCGCGAGCGCCACCGCTTCAGTATACCGCCGTTGACGAACGGACGCTTCGGCTAACTCGGTGTAAAACTGGGCCGGCGCCGGCTGCAACGCCGTCACCGCCGCCAGCGACTTCTGGAACGTGGTGCTGTCGCCATTCAAGAACGCCATCGAACCCAGCACCGACCACCCAGCACTCGACGTCGAGTCGGCATCGATGGCCCGTTGCGCGTACACCCGCGCTGAATCGTACGCCTCGGCGTCACGATGCATCTTCGCCACAAAGGCGAGTGCCTCGGCATAGCGTGGATCGCTCGCGATGCTCAGGCGCGCCGTGGCCATCGGGTTGCCCGCGCCCTCGAACTCCTCCACGCGCGCCATCGCCAACAGGGCTTTCGCGTCGGTGGGTGAGCGACGCAGAATCCTTTCGAACGACAAGCGCGCATCGGGCGCATTGTACTTCTCGAGGAACAGCTCTCCGGCCCGCAGCTGCGCGTCGAAGTTGAGCGAGTCCGCCGCGGTGGCGCGATCGAACGCGGCCAACGCCGAGCGCACGGCCTGCGCGTCACCGACGCCGAGCAGCACGTAGGCGCGACCGGCCGAGAGATATTCGTCGCTGTTGCGCGCGCCACCTTGTTCGTAGGTGGCCGTGATGCGACGCGCACGCTGCGTGGCGTCACGCCGGTCCCCTCGTTGCGCCGACGCTTCAGCGGCCGCGATATCTACGGCCCAGCGATCAGGGCCCGGCACCCGCGGCGGCAGCGGCGCCGCCGTGCGCGCCGTGGCCTGCGCCGCGGCGCGATCCTGCCCGCAGGCCGTGAGCGGCGATAGCACCGACAGCGCCGCCAAAACCCACATCGACCGCCTCACGTGCCACCTCCCGCCGCACGGATCGCCTGCGTCTTCTCGGCCAACGCCAGCAACAGCCGTTCCAGTTCCACCTCGTACGCCTCAACGTTCATCGACGCTTTCTTGGTCCGCAGCGACGCGACCTCTGACTCCAGCGCCTGCCGTTCGGCCACCAGCGCCGCGATGCGTGGATTCGCCGATGCGGCGGTCTTTCCGAACGCCACGCGTGCGGCCAGCAGCGAATCGCTCACCAGCGCGTGCTCCGTCTGCATGCGATTGCTGCTGGTGTAGACTTTACCAACTTCCGTGCGCGCAAAGCGGAACACTTCGAACACCGACAGCCGGCCATCCTTATCGGCGTCGGCTGCGTCCATCCCGAGTGCACCGGCGAAGTACTGCAGGAACACCGACTCGTTGCGCTCGTTCGAGGTTTTGGTGGCGGTGACCACCACGCGATTCGGTGCCTTAAGTACGGGCACGAAATCTCCGCTGCCGGTGGCCGCGTTTACGAATACCACCTGCTGCTTACCGAAGCCGGCCAACCACGATGCATACTCAGTGGCCGTGGCATCGGGCCCTGGCAGATTCACTTTTGATTGCGCCCCTTCACCGCTGCCGTGGCCCATCAGCATCACGAACAGCACATCGCCGGGCTGCACCCGCGACGACAGCGTGAGAAACGCCTGCGCGATGTTTTCGCGCGTGGAGCGCCCCGACGACAGGGCGGTCCGCACGGAGTCTTCGGTCAGCACGATCAGACTGGAGTCGCTCACGCCCCAGCGGCTCTTCGCGGCGTTGCGCGCAGATTGCGCCGACGCTTCGAACGCGCGCTTGAACTGCGGTTCGCCCGACAGGCCGATCACCAACAGCACGTGCGTGCGCTGCGCGTGCAGGGGCAGCGCGATGCCCAGCGCCAGCGCGCTGTGTATCGCGAGCGTCCGTGCATACCGCATAATCCGATGCATCATGCCAGTCCTCATGCCAGTCCTCTCCACCGCCGGTATCCCCACTCCGCGCCGAGCAGCAGCGCCACCAAGAGGAATACTGCCGGCATGTCCCACAGGTCCTTCGCTTCGCGCACGGTCACGCCCGCTTCAGTAAAGACGGCGTCCTCGGCCAGCGTGCCGGCATCGGCCAGCGGGTAGTAGCGACCTCCGGTTTCTTCGGCGATGCGGCGCAGCAGGGAGGCGCGCAGTTCCGCTTGCGCCACATCGGCGCCGCGCTCATCCACCAGCAGCGAGCTGGTGGCCGTCTGCACCGAGTCGCGTCCACGGGTGGCCACGGCGTCGAGCACGTACCGGCCGGTGTCCGTGGGCGTGAAGCGTGCGGAGTACGTACCATCTTCGCGCAGCGTCCATTCCAGCGGCACGTTCTGCGTCGTGCCAACGGGTGAGGTGACGGTGACCGCGACCGTAGCATCGTTCACATCGGTGAAGAACGGCGTGCTCACGCGGGCGCGCAGTGAGACCGGTTCACCTGGTGCCACGCGCGAGGGCGAGGCCATGATTTCGAAAGGTGCGGGGGCTTCTTCCACCATCCAGCGCACCAACTGACGCCACAGCGTCTGATGGGTGACGTCTTCTACGGGAATGCTCGTGTCCATCTTCCACAGCCAGCTGTCCTGCACGCCGAACACGGCGCTCATGCCTCGGCCGTAACGCTGCCAAGACAAAATGGGCACGTCGCTGCGTCCGCCTTCGGCCGTACCGGCCAGCAACATCGTGGCACCGGCGCGCAGCGCCCCCAGTCGATTCACCGTAGTGAGTGGCGGCAGCGAATCCCAGCGCGTACGCGACAGCGCCAGTGTGGAACCCAGCTGCAACGCGGCATGTACCTCACCAGCCCGTGTCGGGCGCACTCTCACGGATGTGGCCTCACCATCCACGTTAACACTGCCGGCGGAAATCGTAAGCGGCAGCACGTCGGCCAACGGCGTGCCGGCATAGCCCCCTTCCGACAGCGACGCGCGCCCACCCAACACCATCAGGCCGCCGCCGCGCACACTCACAAAGTCGGCCAGCATGCGCAGCTGGTCGGTGGTGAAGAACGATGCTTCGATACTGCCCAAAATGATGGCGCGATAGCCGAACAGTTCTTCGCGGCTGGTGGGGAAGCCGCCCAGCAGATCGAGGCTGTCGCGTACGCCGAGCCGGAGGAACTTGCGTTCGGCGCTGCGCATGAGCCCCACCACCTGCACGGCACTATCGTTGGCGACGGCGCGGCGCAGGAACGCGAACTCGGGGCGAGGTTCGCCTTCAAGGTAGAGAATGCGATCGGGGCCGGCGCGCACTTCGATGCTCGTCTGCCACTCGTTGTTCTCCGTCACGATTTCCGTGGGCAGGGCCCCGGCGCGCACAGCAATGCGATGCACGCCCGGATCGAGTGGTGGAATGCGGAAGCGCACGGTGGTGAGATCTCCCTTGTCCCCGACGCGGGCCGCTTCGGTGGCCACCACGCGACCATCGGCTTCCACCGTGATCTGTACCGGATCACGACCGGCGCCGCGAATGCGCACGTCGGCCTCGACCACGCTCGATGCACCGGCCAGCGTGCGACGCGGCGCCTGCACGCGTTCAATCGCGACATCGCGTGCGAAGCGTTCCGTGCCCACGCCCACCGTAAACACCGGCACGCGACGCGCGCGCAACGCCAGCAGCGCGTCGTCGAGCGCGCCGCTGCCGTTGTCAGCACCATCGGACACGATCACCACGCCGGCCAGCGGCATGCCGTTCAAGTCTTCACGCACATCGTTCAGCGCCTGGGCGAGATCAGAGCGCGTGCCGTTGGATGTGAGCGCCGCGGCGCCCGCAATGGGCGAGGCATCAGCGGCAAAACGAAAGCGACGGATCGCGAACTTCTCGGCCAGCTGCTTCGATAACGCACCGGTGTCGGCGAAGGTGCGCTGCAACGCCGCCGTGCGCGTGCCGTCGCCAACATCACGAATGCGCATGCTGCGCGAATCATCCATGATGATCGCGAGCACGTTGCGCTGCGGCACGGCCGACGCAATCACGAGCCCAGGGCGCAACAGGCAGCCGAGCACTAGGAGGATGGCCGCAGCCCGCACGGTCGCGAGGATGGCGCGATCAGCGGGACGCAACGAGCGGACACGCGCGTAGGCTACGATCACGACCAGCAACACGATCGCCGCGGAGGCCATCACGAGCAGGACGGGCGCGACCGGTGCCATCACCAGATCGCCCCGCGCGAAGACGCGCGGAGGATACTTGAACAGCCATGTGGTGATGGATTCGAACCAGGTTCCCACGGAATAGTCGGGGCGGGGGCGGAGGCGGGCGGCGGCGTGCTGGTCACGCCAATAATTCAGACACCATGCAGCTCACGAGAGTGCACCCTCGCGCACGACGCGTCTACCCCGTGACGCAAGAGTCGGTCATCCCGTTGGGTTTTGTTTTTAAAATGAGGTACGCCTTAACATGCGCGTCGCCGACTCGTCTCATGGGGTGAAGCGGGCGCCTGTCCTGGCGAACGCGGCCCACACTGGAGATAGATCCCATGAGAAGCTCACAATCCCGTTCCTATGCGCTCGTGCTCGTGATGAGCGCGTTCGTTCCGTCGCTGCTGGCGTCGCAGGCGCCTCCCACGCAGCGACCGGCACCTCGTCCGCGCGCCGCCGTGTCGCCGGCTCCGCGGGCGGCTGGTGGCGCGAAGGTGCAGTCTGGACCGGGTGCACGTGGTGGTGGTGCCGCCGCGCGCGCCGGCCGTGGTGGTCGTGGCGCTGGCCATCCGGCGGCCATGCTGTTGCGAGCCCGTCAGCAGCTCGAGCTGACCGATGAGCAGGTCAAGCGTCTCGAAGCACTGGCCTCCGCCCCGGCGCCCAAGTCGAACGCCTCGGACAGGATGCGCGCCCAGGCCGATCTGCTCGACGCCACGCACGGTGACGGGAACATGGCCGGCGCTCGCGCCGCCCTCGACAAGCTCAGCCGTATGCGCAACGATCAGCTGCTCGCGCGTATCAAGACGCAACAGGATGTGCGTGCCGTGCTCACCCCCGTACAGCGCGCCAAAATCGACAACCGGCGCCAACAGCTTCGCAACCGGGCGGGTGCCAATCGACCGCGGGGCATGCGTCAGGATGGCATGCGTCAGGACGGCAAGCGTCAGGGCGGCAAGCGTCAGGGCGGGATGCGTCAGGGGCGTGGACAGATGGGCCCCGGCATGATGCCCGGCATGATGCCCGGCATGATGCCCGGCAACCCGCAGGGCCAGATGCCGCGCATGCGCCGCGGTGGCGGCACGCCCGACGCGGCACCGCCGGTTCCGCCGGCCAACTGAGTTCACGACAGCAGGGCAGGTGAAGGAGCCGGGGCGCTGCCACAGCGACCCGGTTTTTTCATGCCCCGGACTTGCCACCGCGCCGACGGAACTGCCCATTATGCGCTTCACCGTTTACGCCGAGACCCCTGTGCATCGTTCGTTCCACGTCGCGCTGCTGGCCGGCGCCTGTTGTGTCGCCACCGCATCCGTTGGCGCGCAGTCCGCGCCGCCCGCTGATCGGCAAGTCGCCGAATCCGTCGCTCGGTGGATCACCTTGGCCGCACCGCCCAGTGGCGAAGCCCACGCCCTCGACGCGCTGCGCACCGTGCTCCCCGGGTGGACGCGCGACAACATGGGCAATCTCGTGAAACGCGTGGGCCGTGGATCGCCGCGGCGCATGATCGCCTGTGCGATGGACGTGCCGGCGTTTGTGGTCAGCGGCATTTCCGATCAGGGCTACATCCGACTCCATCGCACCGGTGCGGCCACGCACCCCCTGTGGGATCAGTTCCACGAAGCTCACCAGCTGCGCATTCTCTCGGCGCGCGGTGACGTCACGGGCGTGGTGGCGATCGCCAATGGGCACTTCTCGCGGCAGCATCGCGGCGACACGACCATCGTTGGCGTCGATCAGCTCTGGGTCGACGTCGGCGCCAGCACGAAAGCGCAGGCCCAAGCACTCGGCATTGCGTTGCTCGATCCCGTCGTGGCCTCGCGCCCGGTGTGGACCTATGCCGGCTACGCATCGGGGCCGGCGGCGGGCGCTCGCGCGAGTTGTGCCGCCGTGGCCAGCGCCGGTGAGGCCGCGACGGCGGCCGCCACGGCGACCTCGCAGTCCGGTGAGACGATCTACGTCTTGTCATCACAGCGCAGCTTTGGGTGGGTCGGCCTGGCCGCGGTCCTCGCGCGCGCCGGCAAGCTCGACGCGCTCACCGTGCTCGACGAAGGCAAGGCCGCGGGGAGCGCCATCATGCTCCCGGTCGCGCGTCTCGGTCAGACCAAGCGCGCCATCACCCGCGTGATCGCGTCCACGGGCCTCGACAGCGTGCGCGTGGTGACGCCGGCCGTGCGCTTTGCCGGTTCTCTGGTGGAGTCGGTGGCGGCGGCTGATGTGCGTACGCTGCTGCAAGACGCGGCGCGCGCCGGTGGCATCGCAGGCACGCCGACGTTGCTCGCGCCCGCCCTCGACACGGCGCGCGCCACGGCCAATGCACGACGGCCGCGCACCGACGTGTTCGGTGCCATCGAAAAGACGTTCATGACGATCGCCGACCTCCCGGGCGTGCCCGGACACGAGTGGCGCGTGCGCGAGGCCATTACGGCGCTGCTGCCGGCGTGGGCCAAGTCGCGCGCGGTGGTGGATAGCGCCGGCAATCTCATCGTCGCCGTCGGCCCCGAGCGCGACTCCGTGGCGTTCATCGCGCACATGGACGAAGTGAGCTTCGAAGTGGAAGCGATTGCCCGTGACGGCACGGTGCGGTTGGCCCGTCGCGGCGGCGTGGTGCCGAGTGCGTGGGAAGGCCAGCCGGCGGCGCTGCACTTTGATCGGGTGGGGAGCAGCGAGGCGGCGCCGTCGTTGCGTGGCGTGTTCGTGCCCCGCGACTCGGCGCGCGTGAAGGCGCCCGGGGTGAGCACGGCGTGGTTTGGCGTGGATTCGGCTACGCTCGTGGCGCAGGGGGTGCGCGTGGGCAACGCGGTCACCGGGTACAAGCGCTCGTCTCGTCTGGGCGGCACGCGGCTCACCGGCCGGGGCAGCGACGATCGCACCGGCAGCACGGCGCTGTTGCATGCGGTGCAGCGCATCAATCCGAACACGCTCACGCACAAGGTGCTGTTCGTGTGGTCGGTGCGCGAAGAGGGCGGACTGCTTGGCGCCGGCGCCTTTGGCGCGAACCACGGCCGTTCGCTGCAGCGGATCTATAGCGTGGACACCTTCGTGAGTTCGGATACGCCGCTCGAGGACCCGGCGTTTGCCTATGCGCCGCTGGGGCAGGGCTTCGTGCTGCGCGGCCTCGACGACGGCGCAATCTCACCGCCGGCCGAACGGGAGCGAGTCTTGGCGGTGGCGCGGGCGCAGGGCATTCCCGTGCAGCCAGGCACCACGCACGGCTCCACCGATGGCTCGGCGATCGCCCCCTACGGCGCGCCGAACGTGGGGCTGTCGTGGCCCGGGCGGTACTCGCACACGCCGGGCGAAGTGTTGGACCTGCGCGATGTCGAGGCGCTCGTGCGCATCATCACGGCGTTGGCGGTGGCCCGGTAGTACGCCAGGCGGCGACGTCGGACGGGGTGTCGAGATCGAACTGGCCGCTCGGAAGCGACACCGTGAGCGTCCCGATATCCCGCAGCAGGCCGCGGGCTCCTTGGTCGCCGTCGAGCGCCGCCAGCGCTGGCCAATCGGCCCGCGGCAGGGTGGCCGGAATGCCACGCACCGGTGCGCCATCGGGTCCCGAATACTCCGACGCCACGCGCTGGGTGCCCTGCTGCGACATCGCGAGGAGCGACTGTAGGTGCTCGACGGTGACGGTCGGCATGTCGCAGGTGGCGATCAGGACGGCCGACGTGTGGGCCAAACGGACATCGTGCAGCGCGGTCACGGCCGCCGCGATCGACGTGCCCATTCCCCGTTCCCAGTGCACATTTTCGACGCATGTAACGGACAGCATAGCGACAGCATCGCGTATTTCGTCGGCATGTGCGCCCACGACGACCAGAACTGGTGAACAGCCGGCGTCGAGCAATTGCCGAGCGGCGTGCTCGACGAGCGTCACGCCATCCATCGTGAGGAGCTGCTTGGGGGACCCCAGCCGGCGCGATCCGCCCGCCGCTAGCAGGACTCCGGCGATGCTCACGGTGTCACCCGCGATCGTGGCCGTCGTCGCGTCCCGTATCGCACTCGGTCGGCACGATTGGCGCTTCGTGTTCGAATACCCGTGGCGTCGGCGTTCGCGCATGGATCGGGCTCAGGCGCTCGCGCAGGAAACCCGCCGGACGGCCGTGGATCACGGCCTCGATCTCGGCGATGGCCGATAGGGCGATCGACGCTGGGCTCTCGCCACCCAGATCGAGCCCGATCGGCGCGTGCAGGCGGTGACGCATCCGATCGGTGACCGACAGCCCGCGCTCGCCGAGCGTCGCGTTGACCGCCTCCAACAGCTGTCCGGCGCGCTTTCGCGATCCCAGCACGCCGATGTAGGCCACCGGCAACGGGAGCAAGGCGGTGAGCCAGGCGCTGTCGACGTCGAACATGTGCGACAATAGGGCGATCGCCGTGCGGTCGTCGTGCGGCAGGGATTCCAGCAGGCGATTTAACGACTCTGCGTCGTCGTACCGCGCCACATGGGCCGCCACGCCATCGGGCAGCGCCAAGTCGGCCAGCATCGCCGGCCGATGGTCGATGACGGTGACCTCCCACTCCAGCGCGCGCGCGATCTGCACGAACGCGTCGGCCCCGCGACCGGCGCCGATCACATGCAGGGCCACCGGTACGACGAGCGGATCGATGAACAGCAGTGCGGCGTCGTCGCGCACGTCGTGCAGCATGGGGTACCCCGTGCGTTGCGCCGCACGGGTGCAGGCCAGTAACTCGGGCCCCGAGATCCCATGCACCTGATGGCCGATGGGGCGCCACGCACCGCTCGCGGCGTCGCCGTCGAGCACCGCACAGCTGCTACCACCGCCCTGTCCGTCGAGCACCGTGAGGACGGCGCCATTTTGCCGCCGAGTGCGGATCGCTTCGACATCGGCCAGCCACGACGGGTCGGGGAGTGGCTCAAGCAGTAGATGGGCGATGCCGTCGCACGCGGCGCCGAAACCCCAGATCGCCTCAAGGTCGGCCCGCAGATCGTACGTGAGACGCACGCCGCGTCCCGTTGCGCACACGTCGGCGGCCCGCGCTGCCACGTCTCCCTCGAGGCACCCGCCACTGATCGCGCCGGCCAGCACCCGTCCTTCGGCGTCCACCAACAAGCGGGCACCCGGCTGACGGTACGAACTGCCGTCGACCTGTACCAGCGTGGCCAGCGCGAGGGGCACCTCAGGGCGGGCCGCCATGGCTTCCGCCGCCGCGCGGGCAAGCTCGCGGAATTCGGTCATACGGGCGTGCCGGTGCGACGAGGCGTCATCGATCCACGTTACCACATGGTGGCAGCGACACAAGAGCCCTCGGGCGGGCCGACGGAGCTGACCATGCGGTTCCGCTGGGCCACTCGGTGACGGTCGCGCCGATCCTCAGCGTGGTAGGGATTCGTCGAGATCGCAGCGCGCGCGGGCTTTCGGGCCAGCGGCCGCGATAATCGCCTGCAACTGTTCCCGGAATATCTCCTGTGCCGCCAATGGCAACGGCGCGAGGAGCTGCGCCTCCGCACGATGAATGGATGCCTCGAGCACGTCCACGAGCGTCCGACCAGCGGGCGTCAAGACCAGCCGATAGACGCGCCGATCGGCGCAATCATCCTCGCGTGCCACGAGCCCCAGCTCGGCCATGCGTTGGACGGCTTGCATGGTCGTGGTGCGGTCCATCCGGACGCGCGCCCCGAGTGCCTGTTGGGGCATGGTGCCTTCGTCACGGAGGACGAGTAGCAGCAGATACTGTCTCGGATGAAGCTGCTGCGTGTGGAGCACCCCCTCAAACCGCTGCCGAAAGAGGTCGCTGACCTGCTTCATCAGGAAGGCGGGCGAGCTCCGTACCGCCACGGGCAACGGCTGGTCTTGGTCGTCGGGATGCACGGGGAGCTGCGTTCGGGCCACGGTGCCTGCTTGACGGATGCTCAAGAAAGGTGGTATGGTAAGCTTTCCTGATAATCAGCAATACTGATTATCAGCGGTACTTCAGCCAACCACGGAGACATCGAGTGATGAATAAGCTAACATGGGCCCTGCAAATTCTGGCCGCGCTGGCGTTCAGCGCGGGAGGCGGGATGAAGCTCGTCACCGCGCCAGCCGACCTCCGGGCTGACCCCGCGATGGGTTGGGCGACTGACTTCTCCGATGGGGCGATTCGGGCAATCGGCGCCGCCGAGGTGGCCGGTGGCCTGGGTCTCATCATACCGGCAGCGACGGGTATCGCGCCGATGCTGACCCCGGCGGCTGGTGTGGGACTCGCTCTGCTCATGGGCGGTGCTGTGTACATACACGTCCAGCGCAACGAACCGGCCGTGCCACCGATCGTCCTCGGCACGCTCGCACTGGCGGCCGGATTACTGCGGGCGAAGCGCATGCGCGGTGCCGTCGGCAACTGACGTCTGAAGAACGGGCGGCGGTATAACCGTCGCCCGCGAGGCACGCCCCCACGCGGGGGCGGAGGGCCCGCGTATGGCCAGAGGCTAGCAAGTACCCGCTTGCGGCAAGCATGTGCTTGCAGTATGCTCCGCACATGAACGACGATCACCGACATCGCATCCTCCACGCCGCCGCCAGGGTGTACGCCCAGCACGGCTGGCGCGGAGCGACGACGCGCCGGATTGCCGAAGAAGCAGGCGTGAACGAAGTCACGCTGTTTCGGCAATTTGGTTCCAAAGACGCGTTACTCGACCTCATGATGCGCGAGTGTTCGCGTGTCGAGCAGGATGCCACGTTTCCGCAGGAACCGGTCGACCCTGAGCAGGAGCTACTCGACTGGGTCACCGTGCACCACACCGCTCTCGTCGGCATGCGCGCCATCGTGCGTCAAATGATGGGCGATGCCG
This sequence comes from Gemmatimonadota bacterium, assembly GCA_002737115.1. Taxonomy (GTDB): domain Bacteria; phylum Gemmatimonadota; class Gemmatimonadetes; order Gemmatimonadales; family Gemmatimonadaceae; genus Gemmatimonas. Next base: position 44,577 of record NSHR01000014.1, read on the forward strand.
AGGAACATCCCGATGCGGCCGATTGCGCGACGCACGGCCCCAGTGCCGCCATGGAACGCGTGCGCGAGTACGTCGTGCGACTGCGTCGCCACGGATGGATCACGGAGTCCGGTGAGGCCTCACCCGCAGAAGTCCGGGCCGCCGCCACCATGCTGATGGGCGCCGTGTTCGCCGACGGAATGAACCGCGACATCATGCCCACGATGTTCACCCAGCCCGTGCCGGAAACGCTGCGTGCCTATGTGCGTATCTTCTTGCGTGGGGTCGGGGCGTTGCAGGAACAAGCGCACCGTGCCGCACGTACGATCGAACGGCAGAAAACCTCCAACACTGTCCCGAAATGATGTCTACCGTCGGTGCGCGCGCGCTGCGCCGCATACTTAGAGCCCCCGAGGCTAGCCTGATCGCCACGGGTGTGATGCTCGCGATGGCGATGGGGCCACGTCTCGCCGCGGCGCAGCCCGCCGCGCCCGCCGGCGCCGCCCCGCGCCCGCTGTCCCTCGCCGAGGCGCTCACCTTGGCCACCGGCGAGAGCGAGCAGATCGCGATCGCCCGGGCCGGCTCGCTGCGTGCGCAGGGCCAGCTCGGCCAGGCCCGCTCGGCGCTCATGCCGCAGCTCGCCACCACGATGAACTGGCAGAAGCAGCTGCAGAATCAGTTTGCCGCCATCTCGGAACGCTCGAGCAGCAACGCGAGCGGCGGCTCCGGTAGCCGCGATACCACGTCGGCGGCCGACAATCCGATCACGCGCATTTTTGCGTCGCCGTACAACTTTAACGTCGGGCTCTCGGCCTCACAGCCGCTGTACGGCGGTGGCCGAGCCACGGCGAATATCCGCGCCGCGCGGGCCGCGCGGGAGTCGGCCGACATCGGCATCACGAGCGCGCAGGCGCAGGTGCAACTCGACGTCACGCAGTCCTACTACGACGCGCTGCTCACCGATCGCCTGGTGGCGATCGCGGAATCATCGCTGGTGCAGTCGGAGCGCACGCTGCGACAGGTGCAGCTCACCCGCAACGTCGGGTCGGCGTCGGAGTTCGATCTGATTCGGGCCCGCGTCACGCGAGATAATCAGCGGCCGGGCTGGCTGCAGTCGCGCACCAATCGTGACCTCGCCTACGTGCGGTTGCGTCAGCTGCTCAATCTGCCGCCCGATCAGCCGCTCACGCTCACCGATAGCATTGCCGAGTCTCCCGTTTCGGCACCGGTCGACAATGTGGCGCCGATCACCACGGTGAATGTGAATGTGGCCGACGTGCTCACCATCGACCCGCAGGTGCAGGCCGCGGTATCGCGCGTGCTGGCGGGCAGCGACACCGGCATCGCCACGCGCGCCCCGGTGAAGCAGGCGCTCAAGGGCGTCGAAGTCGCGCAGCAGCAACTGAAAGCCACGAAGGCGCAGCGCCTGCCGTCGATCGGCGCGACCACCAACTATCAGCGTCTGGCGTATCCGGCCGGCATCTTGCCGAAAAGTCTCGGGGATTTCTTCCCGAATTGGTCGGTCGGCATTGGCCTCTCGTATCCGTTCTTTAGCGGCGGACGCGTGCGTGGTGAAGTGCAGGCGGCAGAAGCCTCGGTGATCGAAGCGCGGCAGCGGTTGCGCCTCGCGCAGGAAGGGGCCTCGCTCGATGCCCGTCAGGCCGTCGCGCAGCTGACCGAATCGGAAGCGTCGTGGCAGGCCAGCGTGGGCACCGCCGAACAGGCGCAGCGCGCCTACGACATCGCCGAAGTGCGCTTCCGCGAAGGTATTTCCACGCAGCTCGAACTCTCCGAGACGCGCAACCAGTTGCAGCAAGCGCTCGCGAATCGCGCGCAAGCCGCGCGCAATCTGCAGGTCGCGCGCAAGCGTCTCGAATTGCTCCCATATCTGCCCCTGTTGCAGGGTTCCACCTCGTCCACCGGCCCTACTCGATGAAGACCATGACTCGCCGACCCGCGTTCCTCACTCTCCTTGCGGCCGCGCTGGTGGGAGCCGCGTGCAGTAAAGGCCCGGATGCCTCCGCGACCAACGCGACGCCGGTGTCCCAAAACATTGGACCGGGAAATATCGCGGTCGCGCGCACCGACACGTTGCGCAGCGGTCCAGCCATCTCCGGCACGCTGATCGCCGATCGTGAAGCGCGCATTCGTGCCGAAATGTCGGGCGCCGTGCTGCAGACGTACGCGGAGGCGGGCGAACCGGTGCGTGAGGGCACGGTGCTGGCGCGCCTAGACGAGTCCAACGTACGTGGGGCGGTACTCTCCGCGCGCTCCGCGGTCACGCAAATCACGGTGGCGGCCGAGCAGGCGGCCCGCGAGCTGCAGCGGGCGAAGACGTTGGCGGCCGCCGGGGCGATTGCCGAACGGGATGTCGAGTCGGCGACCAATGCCAATCTCGGCACGCAAGCGGCGCTGGCCGACGCGAAGTCGCGATTGGAGTCGGCGGAGAAGAGCCTGCGCAATGCCACGATCCGCGCGCCGTTTGCGGGGATTGTCGCCGAGCGGGCCGTGAGCCCAGGCGACGTGGTCTCGCCGGGATCGGCGCTCTTCACCGTGATTGATCCGCGCAGCCTCAAGCTCGAAGCGTCGGTGCCGACGACGGCGCTGGCCGATGTGCGTGTCGGTGCGCCGGTGCTGTTCACGGTGAACGGGTCGGACCGCGTGCTGGAAGGGCGCGTGACGCGCGTGAGTCCGATGGTGGATCCGCAAACAAAGCAGGTGCGTCTGCTGGCGTCGGTGCCAAATTCGGCCGGCGTGCTGGTGGCGGGACTGTTCGTGGAAGGTCGGGTGGCATCGCAGAAGCGCGTCGGCGTTTTGGTGCCCGAGAGCGCGGTCGATCAGACCGGGATCGCGCCCACGCTGATGCGACTGAAGGGCGGCAAGGTGGAGAAGGTCGAGGTACAGCTGGGGGCGCGGGACGAAGCGGCGTCCATGTTCGAAGTGACGACCGGCGTGGCGAGCGGTGACACCGTGTTGCTGGGTGCGGCCCGAGGCATTTCGGTTGGGTCGGCGGTGGTGGTGTCGGCGCCGCGTGATGCGCAGCCGGCCGCGGCCCCGACGGCGGCCCCGACGGCGGCCCCGCGCCCCGCGTCCGCAAAGAAGAACTGAACCG